>JBJKSF010000101.1:0-9713 GCA_046704285.1 Longimicrobiales bacterium
ACAACGTGCAGATGGAAGTGGAGCTGATCACGCCGATCGCGATGGACCCGGAGCTGCGCTTCGCGATCCGCGAGGGCGGACGCACGGTGGGTGCCGGCGTCGTCACCCAGGTCATCGAGTAGGAACAAACCACCATGCCGCGAGATAAAGTGATCCTCGCCTGCTCCGACTGTCAGGAGCGGAATTACACCGACACCAAGAACAAGCGCCTCCACCCCGAGCGCGTGGAGTTCAGGAAGTTCTGTCCGCGGTGCCGCAAGCACACGCTCCACAAGGAAACGAAGTAGATCATGGCGGTCGTCGACTACTACCGGAACGGCCGGACCTTCGTCGAGGAGTGCTGGGCCGAGCTCATGAAGGTCACGTGGCCCGATTGGGAGCAGCTCAAGAACTCCACGCTCGTGGTCATCGCGTTCACGATCATCATCTCGATCATCATCTGGATCATGGACAGCGTGGTGCGGCTCATCCTCGTACAGGTCATGGGGATCTTCGGAGCCTGATGTCCAGCGACAAGCGGTGGTACGCGGTCCAGACCTATTCGGGGCACGAGAACAAGGTCCAGAAGCTCATCCAGCGGCGCGTGGAGGAGGAGGCCGCCGGCTCGCCGGCGCCCGAGATCCTGGACGCGCTCGTGCCCACGCAGGACGTCGTGGAGATCCGCAACGGCAAGCGGGTCACCGTGACGAAGCGACTGTACCCGGGCTACGTCCTGGTCCACATGGCGCTCAACGAGCGGACCATGCACACCGTCAACAACATCCAGGGCGTCATCAAGTTCGTGGGCAGCGGCAAGGCTCCGCAGCCGCTGCGAGAGGACGAGATGAACAAGATCCTGGGCGTGGAGGTGGAGCGCGCGGAGGAGACCCGCGAGGAGATCCCGTTCCACGTCGGACAGGTCGTCGAGGTGATGCAGGGTCCGTTCACGGACTTCTCGGGCACCATCCAGGAGGTCTACGCCGACAAGGGCAAGGTGAAGGTGGAGGTCTCCTTGTTCGGCCGTCCGACCTCGGTGGAGCTCGACTACACCCAGTTGAAGGGCTACTGAGACCATGGCGAAGAAGGTCATCGGCTTCATCAAGCTCCATGTGCCGGGGGGCCAGGCGAACCCGGCGCCCCCCGTGGGCCCCGCGCTGGGGCAGCACGGCGTCAACATCATGGAGTTCTGCAAGCAGTTCAACGCGAGGACCCAGGACAAGCAGGGGATCACGACGCCCGTGGAGATCACGGTCTACGCAGACCGCTCCTTCACGTTCGTCACGAAGACCCCTCCTGCGGCCGTGCTGATCCGACGCGCGCTCGGGATCCCGAAGGGCTCGGGAGTCCCGAACCGGGAGAAGGTCGCCAGGATCACCCGGGCGCAGCTCCGCGAGATCGCGGAGTCGAAGATGCCCGACCTCAACGCCACGGACGTCGAGGCGGCCATGAGGATGATCGCAGGAACCGCCCGCTCGATGGGCGTGGAGGTCGACGGCTGAGGATCGCGGATCCCGTCCGACGGCAGGCGACGCTCCCCCGGGAGGGGGGCGGACGCGCCGGAGGCGAAGCGGGATCCTGTGGCCCGAACCCGCGTACCACCGACTGAGAGCCGCCAGCGGTGGGAGGGTCTACGAGTCGGCTCGAGTAGAATGCCGAAAGCCAGCAAGAGGTTCGCCGCCGCGCGCGGTTCCGTGCCGGCAGGCGTCAAGTTCACGCCCGACGAGGCGGTGAAGCTCGTCAAGCAGCTTGCGTCCGCGAAGTTCGATGAGACGGTGGAGGTCGCGACCCGTCTCGGCGTCGATCCGCGCAAGGCCGATCAGGTCGTGCGTGGGACGGTGGTCCTGCCGCACGGCACGGGCAAGTCGGTGAGGGTCCTGGTGATCGCGCAGGGCGACAGGGCCCAGGAGGCCGAGGAGGCCGGTGCCGACTACGTGGGCGTCGAGTACGTCGACAAGATCAAGGAAGGTTGGCTCGAGTTCGACGTGTGCGTGGCGACGCCCGACATGATGGGCAAGGTGGGACCGCTGGGCCGCATCCTCGGCCCGAGGGGGCTGATGCCCACACCCAAGGCGGGCACCGTCACGATGGACGTCGCCCGGGCGGTCACGGAGATCAAGGCCGGGAAGATCGAGTTCCGCGTGGACAAGACCGGCAACGTCCACGCGCCGATCGGGAAGGCGTCGTTCACCGAGGAGCAGCTCCGCGACAACCTGGTCGCGTTCATGGACCAGATCCTCCGCGGCAGGCCGTCGAGCGCGAAGGGCTCCTATGTGCGCAGCGTGACCGTGTCCAGCACGATGGGGCCGGGCGTGGCCATCGACCCCAACCTGTACCGGAGGGCCTGAGATGAACCGCACGGGCAAAGAGGCGTTCGTCTCGGACTTCACCGAGCGTCTGAGCAAGGCGCCGGTGGTCTACCTGACCGATTTCACCGGCCTCGACGTGAAGTCCATGACGGCGCTCCGGCGCACGCTCAAGGAGTCGGGGGCCGAGTACGTGGTGGTGAAGAACCGTCTCGTGAGGCGGGCGCTCGACGAGACCGACTTCCCGGACATCGCCGAAAGCCTGACCGGGCCCACGGGCCTGGTGCTGGGCTACGGCGACGTGGTGACACCCGCGAAGGTCGTGTCGGACTTCGCGAAGGCTCACCAGGACAGGCCGGTCTTCAAGCTCGGGGTGCTGGAGCGGAAGCTCCTCGGGCCCGAGCAGATCGACCGGATCGCGAAGCTTCCGCCCCGGGAGCAGCTCCTGGCGGAGGTGGCAGGCGCCCTGCAGGCGCCGATCGCCGCCCTGGCCAGCGTGCTCGAGGCGAAGCTCCAGGAGATGGCCGGCCTCCTCGATGCGCTGAAGGAGAAGCGCGGGCAGGCAGGCGGTTAGCGAGCCCGAGCAGGTGGAGGTGGGGACGCAGGGCGCGTTCCCGAGGACAGAGACGGGGCAACCCCAATCGCCGGCCGAGGCCGGGTGAATCAGGAGGAGACGGCAAGCATGGCAACCAAGCACGAGGAGCTTCTCGACACCATCGGTGGCATGACGGTTCTCGAGCTCTCCGAGTTCGTCGAGGCGTTCAAGGAGAAGTTCAACGTCCAGGCCCTCGCCGTGGCTCCGGCCGCCGCCGCGGGCGCTGCGCCGGAAGCCGCGGTCGAGGAGGAGAAGGACGAGTTCGACGTCGTGCTCGAGAGCGTCGGCGACAAGAAGATCCAGGTCATCAAGGTGGTGCGCGAGCTCACCGGCCTCGGGCTGAAGGACGCGAAGGACCTGGTGGACGGGGCGCCGAGCACGGTCAAGGAAGCCGCGTCCAAGCAGGATGCAGAGCAGATGAAGGCCAAGCTCGAGGAAGTGGGCGCTTCGATCACCCTGAAGTAGACGGATCCGGAGACGCTACGCTGCCTGTCCTTGCCTGGACGGCACAGCCTCACGAGTCCGGAGCAGCGCATACGACGCTCCGTCGGGCCGATGGCGCGGGTCCCCGCCGTGGGCGCCCCCGAGGAAGGGGTGCGCCGACGGGACGGGGATTCGTGCGCTTGTCCCATGTCGAACACGAGACGCCCGGTGCCTGATTGATGGGCGACCGGTAAGGGGGACTCACGTTGGAACTGCGCAAAGACAACAGGCCGATCGTCAGCTTCGCAAAGCTCAAGTCGGTGATGCCGATGCCGAACCTGCTGGACATCCAGGTCCGCTCGTTCGAGAAGCTGGTCGAGACGGCCTCCGATCCGGAGGAGCAGTGGGATTTCGGGCTGGATCGCGTCTTCGGCGAGATCTTCCCGATCTCGGACGTGAACGGGAACTTCACGCTCGAGTTCGTCTCGGCTTCGCTGGGCGAGCCCAAGTACTCCGTGGAGGAGTGCATCGAGCGCGACATGACGTATGCGGCGCCCCTGAAGGCGACGCTGCGCCTCATCGTGTGGGAGGCGCTCGAGGAGGGGAGCACCGACACGGAGCGGCGCCCCAAGGACATCATCGAGAAGGAGGTCTACCTCGGTGACCTCCCGCTCCTGACCGAGCTGGGGACGTTCATCATCAACGGCGCCGAGCGCGTCGTGGTGAGCCAGCTCCACCGCTCTCCCGGGGTGGTGTTCGAGGAGAACATCCATCCCAACGGATCGAAGCTCTACAGCGCGCGCATCATCCCCTTCCGGGGGTCGTGGGTCGAGTTCACGATCGACATCAACGACGTGTGCTACGTCCACATCGACAAGAAGAAGAAGTTCCCGGCGACCGCGCTCCTGCGGGCGCTCGGCTACTCGAGCGACGCCGACATCTTCCGCCTGTTCTACGACGTCGAGACGGTCAAGCTCCCCAAGGACGACGCCAAGGTCCTGGCGGACCTCGTGGGCAAGAGCATCGCCGAGGAGATCGTCGACCCCGAGACGGGCGAGATCCTCGTGGAGAACGCCCAGGAGATCGACGACGACGTACGCGGCGTGATCGAGCGCCTCGGCCTCAAGAAGGTGGCCTTCTACAAGAGCAATCGCCCGTCCAGCCGCGGCGAGAGCCCCCTGGTCAAGAACACGCTCAGGAAGGACCCGACCGAGAGCGAGGAGGAGGCGCTGCACGCGATCTACTCGCTGCTGCGTCCGGGCGAGGCGCCCAACGTCGAGACGGCACGGGTCGCGCTGGAGCGCGTCTTCTTCAGCCCCAAGCGCTACGACCTGGGCCGCGTCGGCCGCTACAAGATCAACCAGCGCCTGGGCGTGGGCGTGCCGCGCAACCACACGGTCCTCACCCCCGAGGACTTCGTGGCCATCATCCGCTACCTCATCGGGCTCAACGAGGGCCGCGGCTTCACGGACGACATCGACCACCTCGGGAATCGGCGGGTGCGCACGGTCGGCGAATTGATCGCCAACCAGTTCTCCGTGGGCCTCTCGCGCATGGCGCGCCTGGTCAAGGAGCGCATGTCGATCAACACGGACCCCGAGAAGATCAACATCGACGACCTCGTCAACGCACGCACGGTTTCGGCGGTCATCCAGGCGTTCTTCGGGTCGAGCCAGCTCAGCCAGTTCATGGACCAGACCAACCCGCTGGCCGAGATGACGCACAAGCGGCGCCTGTCCGCCCTGGGCCCCGGCGGCCTCACCCGCGAGCGGGCGGGCTTCGAGGTGCGCGACGTGCACTACTCGCACTACGGCCGCATGTGTCCGATCGAGACGCCCGAGGGTCCGAACATCGGGCTCATCACCTCGCTCACGTGCTACTCGCGCGTCAACGACCTGGGCTTCGTCGAGACTCCCTACCGCAAGGTCGTGGGCGGCAAGGTCACGAACCGGATGGAGTGGCTGTCCGCCAACGAGGAGGAGGAGGCCCGCATCGCGCAGGCGAACGCCCCCCTCGAGGCGGACGGGACGTTCAAGAACGAGTTCGTGCTCTGCCGCGAGCGCGGTGACTTCCCGCTCCTGAGGGGCGAGGACATCGACTACATGGACGTGGCGCCCGACCAGCTCGTGTCGGTGGCCGCGGCGCTCATCCCGTTCCTGGAGCACGACGACGCGAACCGCGCGCTCATGGGCTCGAACATGCAGCGCCAGGCGGTGCCGCTCCTCTACACGGACGCGCCCCTGGTGGGCACGGGCCTCGAGGGGAAGATGGCCGTGGACTCCGGCGCCGTGATCACGGCGCGCCGGGGCGGGACGGTCGTACACGTGACGGCCGACGAGGTCATCGTCGACACCGGTTCCGTCAAGCCGGGCAGCTCGGACCAGCCCCTGGCCAAACTGGCGCAGTTCGACCGCTACCGCCTCAAGAAGTTCTGGCGCACGAACCAGGACACTGCCATCAACCAGCGGCCGCTGGTGCGCTCGGGCGAGGCGGTCGAGCCCGGTGCCATCATCGCCGACGGGCCGAGCACGGACTACGGGGAGCTCGCCCTGGGCCGCAACGTGCTGGTCGCGTTCATGCCCTGGTACGGCTACAACTTCGAGGACGCCATCGTCATCAGCGAGAAGCTGGTCAAGGACGACGTCTTCACCTCCATCCACATCCAGGAGCTCGAGCTCCACGTCCGCGACACCAAGCGGGGGATGGAGGAGATCACGCGCGAGATCCCCAACGTCGCCGAGGAGAGCCTCGTCGACCTGGACGAGCGCGGCATCGTGCGCATCGGCGCGCGCGTCAAGAGCGGCGACATCCTGGTGGGCAAGATCACGCCGAAGGGCGAGACGGAGCTCAGCCCCGAGGAGAAGCTGCTGACCGCGATCTTCGGGGAGAAGGCGAAGGACGTGAAGGACTCGTCGCTGCGCGTGCCACCGGGAATGAGCGGCACCGTCATCGACGTGAAGATCTTCTCGCGCCGCATCGACGATGCGCTCCTGGAGAAGGAGCACGGCGGCAAGATCGGAGGCTTCCGCGGCCTCGAGAAGGAGGAGATCCGGCGCATCTCCGAGGCGCGCGACGAGGAGCTGCGGGAGATCCTCCAGCGCCAGACGGTGTCGCTGATGCTGAAGAAGGGCACGGTGGAGCCCATCCTCGACGAGGGGACCAAGCTCGGCAAGACGGAGGTCGACGAGATCGACTTCAACAAGCTCGACCTCGCGACGCTCAAGGTCGTGAACAAGGACGCCAACGGACGCATTCGCCGCGTCGTGGACGAGGCGCAGCGGCGCATCCAGCGCGTGCGTGAGAAGACCGAGGAGCAGATCGACAAGGTCTTCCAGCCCGACGAGCTGCCGCCCGGGGTGGTCCAACTCGTCAAGGTCTACGTGGCCGAGAAGCGCAAGATCAGCGTCGGTGACAAGATGGCGGGGCGCCACGGGAACAAGGGCATCATCGCGCGGATCGCGCCCGAGGAGGACATGCCGTTCCTCCCGGACGGAACGCCGGTCGAGATCGTCCTGAACCCGCTGGGCGTGCCCTCGCGCATGAACGTGGGCCAGATCCTGGAGACCCACCTCGGGTGGGCGGCCCGCATCCTGGGCTTCGAGGCGAAGACCCCGGTCTTCCAGGGAGCGACCGAGAACGAGATCGGCGCGCTCCTGAAGCTCGCCGGGCTGCGCTGGGTGAAGGACGCGCTGTCCCTGCGGGCCGCGGTGCCGGCGGACCTCGACGACGTCGCGACGGTGCTCTCGGGAGCGGTGCAGCTGCCCGTCGTGATGGCCGGATTGGACGGTGCGAACGGCAACGGGAACGGCAACGGCAACGGATCGGAGGCATACGCCGGCGGGATCGGCCAGTCGCTCGACGCGTTCCTGGCGCTGGATCTGACGAAGAAACAGGAGAAGATGTTCTCTGAGCTCGTGGACTTCCTCGTGGACGCCGCCGAAGAGCTGGCGGAGCGCAAGGGCGCGAAGACCACGGAGCTGTTCCCGGCGATCCAGAAGCTCAAGGGCCGCAAGAGCGTGAAGACGGGCTTGGACGACGCGGTCGTGGAGCTCATGGGCTACGCCGAGATCCTGCCCAACGGCAAGCTCTGGCTGCGCGACGGACGGAGCGGAAGGCGCTTCGACTTCCCGGTCACGGTCGGCGCCATCTACATGCTGAAGCTCAGCCACCTGGTCGACGACAAGATCCACGCGCGCTCCATCGGCCCGTACTCCCTGGTGACGCAGCAGCCGCTGGCCGGCAAGGCGCAGTTCGGTGGGCAGCGCTTCGGGGAGATGGAGGTGTGGGCGCTGGAGGCGTACGGCGCCGCCCATACGCTGCAGGAGATCCTCACCGTCAAGTCGGACGACGTGCAGGGCCGCTCGAAGGTCTACGAGGCCATCGTGAAGGGCGACAACCTGCCCCAGCCGGGCATCCCGGAGTCGTTCAACGTGCTGGTGAAGGAGCTGCAGGCGCTCGGACTGAATGTGACTCTCGGCGAGGAAGAGTAAGCCCTATGATCGATTTCCCGAGGAGCCGTGACCAGCGCAGCGCGGACTTCGACTTCATCCAGGTGAAGCTCGCTTCACCGGAGGAGATCCGCGGCTGGTCGTACGGAGAGGTCACGAAGCCCGAGACCATCAACTACCGCTCGTTCAAGCCCGAGCGGGACGGGCTCTTCTGCGAGCGCATCTTCGGCCCGGTCAAGGACTGGGAGTGCCACTGCGGCAAGTTCAAGCGCATCCGCTTCCGCGGGCACGTGTGCGACCGCTGCGGCGTCGAGGTGACGCTCTCCAAGGTGCGCCGCGAGCGCATGGGCCACATCGAGCTGGCCGTGCCCGTGGCGCACATCTGGTTCTTCAAGACGCTGCCCAGCCAGCTCGGCTACCTGCTCGGCGTGACGCTGCGCGACCTCGAGAAGGTCATCTACTACGCGGCCTACGTGGTCACGAACCCCGGCAAGCAGGACGTGAAGTTCCAGGAGCTCCTGGACGAGGACGAGTACTACGACCTGCGCGTGAAGGCCCGCGAGGAGGGCGACGACCAGTTCAAGGCGGAGATCGGCGCCGAAGCGGTGCGCACGCTCCTGCG
Source organism: Longimicrobiales bacterium (assembly GCA_046704285.1). GTDB lineage: Bacteria > Gemmatimonadota > Gemmatimonadetes > Longimicrobiales > Gaopeijiaceae > SZUA-318. The sequence continues at coordinate 8,371 of JBJKSF010000101.1, forward strand.
CATGCTGGACTCCCCCGAGCGCAAGATCCGGGACCGTAACACGGACGGTCGCGGGCTCGACCGCTTGGCGGAGTGGCTGCGGCACGAGATCCTCACCGAGACCTCCCAGCACCGCAAGAAGAAGAAGCTCAAGCGCCTCAAGGTCGTGGACGCGCTGCGCAACTCCGGGGCCACTCCGGAGGAGCGCAACAAGCCCGAGTGGATGATCCTGGACGTCGTCCCGGTGATCCCGCCGGACCTGCGTCCGCTCGTGCCGCTCGACGGCGGCCGGTTCGCGACGTCGGACCTGAACGACCTGTACCGGCGCGTCATCAACCGCAACAACCGCCTCAAGAAGCTCATCGAGATGCGCGCGCCGGAGGTCATCCTGCGCAACGAGAAGCGCATGCTCCAGGAGGCGGTGGACGCGCTGTTCGACAACGGGCGGCGCTCCAAGGCGATCCGCGGCCGGGGCAAGCGGCCGCTCAAGTCGCTGTCCGACATGCTCAAGGGCAAGCAGGGGCGTTTCCGCCAGAACCTGCTCGGCAAGCGCGTCGACTACTCCGGCCGCTCCGTCATCGTGGTGGGCCCCGAGCTCAAGCTGCACCAGTGCGGTCTGCCCAAGGCGATGGCGGTCGAACTGTTCAAGCCGTTCATCATCCACGAGCTGGAGAAGCGCGGCGAGGCGGAGACCGTCAAGCGCGCCAAGAAGATCGTGGAGAGGGACGACCCGAAGGTCTACGAGGTCCTCGAGGACATCATCAAGGACCACCCCGTGCTGCTGAACCGGGCGCCTACGCTGCACAGGCTCGGGATCCAGGCGTTCGAGCCGGTGCTGGTGGAAGGCAAGGCCATCCGCCTGCACCCGCTCACGTGCGCGGCGTTCAACGCCGACTTCGACGGGGACCAGATGGCCGTGCACGTGCCGCTCTCGTTCGAGGCGCAGCTCGAGGCGCGCGTGCTCATGCTTTCGTCGAACAACATCCTGCTGCCCTCCAACGGCAGGCCGGTCGCGGCGCCGAGCCAGGACATGGTCATCGGCGCGTACTATCTGACGAGCCCGGGCCTGCGGATCGGTGATCTGGAGAAGGCGGCCGGCGATCCCGGCGTGGCGAAGAGCCGCCGCCAGAAGGCCGAGTCCGAGCTGGACGGCGTGTACAAGAGCGCGCCGCGGTACGCGACGTTCGGCGAGGTGGACGTGGCGGTGGCGTCCGACAGGCTGCAGTTCCACACACCGGTGTGGTTCTGGGCGGCCCACCAGGAAGACGAGGAGGGCAACCCGACCGGGCGCTGGATGCGCACGACGGCCGGGCGGGTGCTGTTCAACTCGATCATCCCGGAGGATCTGGGCTTCCTGAACCGGA
>JBJKSF010000102.1:0-3416 GCA_046704285.1 Longimicrobiales bacterium
AGGCCACCGCCAGTGACGTCCTCCGTGGAACGCTGGACCTGCTGATCCTCAAGACGCTTTCGCTGGAGCCGATGCACGGCTGGGGGATCAGCCAGCGCATCCAGGACCTCTCCAGGGGCGTGCTCGACGTGAACCAGGGCTCGCTCTACCCGGCGCTGCAGCGCCTCGAGCACCGCGGCTGGATCACCAGTCGCTGGGGCACCACGGAGAACAACCGGCGGGCGCGCTATTACAGCCTCACGTCCAGCGGATGCCAGGGCCTGGCGAGCGAGGCGGAGAGCTGGCAGAGATACGCCGGTGCGGTAGAGTGGGTGCTGGAGGCGACGTGAGCGTCGCGTCGCGCGCGCTTCGCGGCCTGGTGGCCCGACTCCGTGACGCTCTCTTCCGGCGCCAGGCGGATCGGCGCGCGGACGAGGAGTTCCGGTTCCACGTCGAGATGGAGACGGAGAAGTACATCCGTGAAGGGCTCGATCCCGCCGAGGCTCGCCGTCGCGCCCTCGTGAGCTTCGGAGGCGCAGAGCGCTTTCGCGAGCAGACGCGGGAGGGACGGAAGGTGCCCATCGTCGAGGACGTCTGGCGCGATCTCCGTCACGCGGCGCGCGGGCTGCGACGATCGCCGGGCTTCACGCTCGCGGTCGTGCTCTCCCTCGCGCTCGGCGTCGGCGCGAACACGTCGATGTTCGCGATGATGGGCGACGTGTTGCTGCGCCCCCTCCCTTATCCGCATGCCGGTCGGCTCGTGTCGATCTGGTACCGAAGTGCGGAAGTCGGCGACATCCAAGACGTCGAGGGCAAAGACGTCAGGGCGTGGCAGCTGCGCAGTCGCACGCTGGAGTCCGTCGGTCTCTACGGGCCGGTCGGGGCCAGGGCGATCCGGCGCGCAGGGGAGTGGTCCGAGGCGGTCACTGTGTACGCCAGCACCAACTTCCTCCATGTCCTTGGTGCCCGGACGGAGCTGGGGCGCTGGTTCAGCCCCGGGGAGGATCATGTCGTCGTGCTGAGCCACGCACTATGGCACCGAGAGTTCGGCGGCGACCCCCGTGTCCTCGGCAAGACGCTCGACGTGTTCGGCCACCCGCGCACCGTGATCGGGGTCCTCCCGGCCCACGTGCGCGTCCCCGTGGACGCGGGTCTCTGGATCCCGGAACCGTATCAGATCCCTCCCAGCAACCAGACCGTGGGCCGGATCGTGGCGCGGGCGCGCGCAGGGGTCACGATCGCCCAGATCCAACGCGAGCTTACGGAGATATCCCCCTTCGTGCAGCAGACGGCGAAGGACCCCCATCCGCTTCGGCTCATGGTTGAGTCCCTCCAGGAGCGGCTCTACGGGTCCAACCGCCCCATGCTGCGGCTGCTTCTGATCGCGGCCGTGCTGCTCTTCCTGATCGCGTGTGCGAACGTCGCGAACCTCTCCCTCGCACGCACGCTCGGGCGGGGCCATGAGTGGGCGGTGCGGGCGAGCATCGGCGCGACGCGGTGGGCGCTCGTCCGGGAGGTGGTAACCGAGAACGCGCTCCTTGCTACGGCCTCCGGACTCGCGGGTCTGCTCGTCGCGTTCGGCACGACTCGGCTGTTCGCGGCGATCAGCCCGCGCCAGATCTCCACCATGGGCTCGCTCGGCCTGGGCGGCTCGGGCGTGCTGTACGCGGTGAGCCTCGCGATGCTTGCCGTGCTCCTCGTGAGCGCCCTGCCCGCCCTCATGGTGGTGCGGGGGGACCTGCACCCTGCCATGGGCCACGGCGGCCTCCCCGGCTCGCGCCGCGGGCTCGCCGGACGGGCGCGGGGCGCGCTCGTGATCGGCCAGGTCGCGCTCGCGCTCCTCCTGCTGACGGGGTGCGGGCTGATGATCCGCACGATGGTTCGTCTCACGACCCTCGATCTGGGCTTCTCGCCCAGGGGAATCGCGATCGCGGACCTCATTCTATGGGACGTCGACAGCACCGCCCGTGCATCCGAGGTGGCGGAGGTGACGCGGCGCGTGCGGGCGCTGCCCGGAGTCGAGTCGGTCGCGTTCGGACCCCAGCCGCTCATCGCGCAGAAGTGGTGGAACCCGGACGCGGGAGCGTCGGCAATATCCTACCGGGGGATCGAACCGGGGTCGAGCCAGCGGCCGAGCGTTCTGTGGACCAAGTACGTCGACCCGAGCTACCTGAAGACGTTCGGGGTCCGGATCCTGCGGGGCCGGGGCATCCGGGCAAGCGACGACGCGTCGGCTCCGCTGGTCGCGCTCGTGAACGAGGCCGCGGCCAGAGTCTTCTGGCACGGCGAGAATCCCGTGGGGAGAACACTCGACAGCCTCCTCCCCTTCCCCCCGAGCCTGATCCGCGGAAAGCCCGTCACCATCGTCGGGCTCCTTCCCGACTTGCTCCAACGGGGCGTGATGTCGCACGCCCAGCCGGAGCTCTGGATGCCGAAGGCGCAGCAACCCTGGCCCGACAACGACGTCTCCATCAGTGTCCGCACAAGCGGCAACGCCGCCGCGCTCGCACGGTCCATCCGGCAGATCGCCTGGCAGGTCGACCCCGCCATCATGCCCGAGCGTGTCTCGACGATGAGCGCCGTCATAGCCGGTGACGAAGCCTCGCAGCGCTTCCTCCTCCTCCTGATCGGATCGTTCGCGGCGCTCGCGCTCCTCACCGCAGCGCTCGGCCTGTACGCGGTCGTCTCGTTCCTCACCGCCCGGCGCACCGACGAGATCGGCTTACGTATGGCACTCGGTGCCGATGCCTCCGGCATCGTGCGCATGGTCACGTGGGACGGCCTCAAGCTCGCCCTCCTCGGGATCCCCCTCGGCACACCGCTCGCCTGGGTGTTCAGCAGGCTGCTCGAGACCTTCCTCTTCGAGGTCGATCCGCACGACCTCGTGACGTTCGTCGCTGCGCCCGCGCTCCTTGCCCTCGCGGCTCTGGTCGCGGCATTCGTGCCCGGGCGCAGAGCCTCGCACGTGGATCCGATGGTCGCGCTCAGGAGCGAGTAGGCGACGAGAATGGCGGCCTGCCGCTCGCGCTGCTTCCGTGCGCATCGAGGGGGACGACCGCGCCGGCCTCGAGCGTCTCCTCCGCTACTGTGCCCGTCCGCCCTTCGCGCTCGAACGACTCCATGCTCTCGCCGGCGTCGCCTCCCTCCCTTCTCCCGACGCGCAGATTCTCTATCGGTTCCCCAAACCCACCCCGGACGGGCGCACCGACATCGTCCTCTCGCCTCTGCAGCTCCTCGAGCGCCTCGTCGCCTTCGTGCCGCCGCCTCGCATGCACCGCCACCGCTATCACGGCGTCCTCGCACCTCATGCCGATCTGCGCGCCGCCGTCGTCGCCATCGGCGCCGTCGGCAGAGCCCCGGCCCCGACACCCAGCCGTGCCGATGCTGAGCGATCCCGTCCCGTGACTCTCTCTCTGCATGAGTCACCTCGCTCAGCC
>JBJKSF010000103.1:0-9132 GCA_046704285.1 Longimicrobiales bacterium
TTCCCGTCGTGAGCGGCCTGGCGCGCGGTGTGGACGCGGCCGGGCACCGTGGGGCGCTGGAGGGGGGCGGCCGGACGGTCGCGGTGCTGGGCTGTGGGGCCGAGCGCGCCTATCCACGCTCGCAGGAGCGGCTCTTCCGCGCGATCCTCGAGGAGGGGCTCGTGGTCAGCGAGTTCCCGCCCGGCACCCTTCCGCTCTCCTACCACTTCCCCCGCCGCAACCGCATCCTCGCGGCCCTGTCGCGGGCCGTCGTCGTCGTGGAGGCCGGACTCAGGAGCGGCGCGCTCATCACGGTGGACCACGCCCTCGACCTGGGTCTGGACGTGTACGCGGTGCCCGGCCCGATCGACGGAGCGGCCTGCGAGGGGAGCAACCGCCTTCTCGCCGACGGAGCCAGGGCGCTGGTGTCCGTGGAGGGCTTCGTGCGTGAGATCGGGGGAGACGGCTGCGCGGCGCCCGACCCGCGGCCGCAGGCGATGGATGGCGACGCGGGCCGCGTGCTCGCCGTGCTGGACGGCGGCACGACCCACGTGGACGAGGTCGCGCGCCGCGTGCGTCTCGACATCGGCAGCACGCTCGCGCTGCTGGCGACGCTCGAGGTGCGGGGCTGGGTGACGCAGATGCCGGGCATGCGCTTCCGGCGCGCGGGATGATCCGGTGACGCACGCACCCGCCGAGGTCTCCTCCGTATACGTGCACGCGCCGTTCTGCGTGCGGCGGTGCTTCTACTGCGACTTCGCGGTTCAGGTCCGGCGCTCGGGCGGCGCCGCCGAGTGGATCGACGCGCTCGCGGCGGAGCTGCGGGCGCTCGAGGCGGAGGCTCTCTTCCGGCTCGAGGACGCCCTCGACACGCTGTACGTGGGCGGCGGCACGCCCTCGCTCCTCGGTCCGGGCGCCATGGACGGCCTGGCCGACGCGCTGGGCAGGCCGAGGCTCGTGGCGCGGTCGCTCGAGTGGACCGCCGAAGCCAACCCGGAGAGCTTCACGGCGGAGCTCGCGGCCGCCTGGCGAGCGGCCGGCGTGAACCGATTGAGCTTCGGCGTCCAGAGCTTCCATCCGGAAGCGCTCCGGTGGATGGGAAGGCTGCACGGGCCCGAGGGGGCGAGGGAGGCGGTGCGCCGAGCACGGGCCGCCGGCTTCCACAACGTGAGCGTGGACCTGATCTTCGGGCTGCCGGCCGGCGTGGGCCGCTCCTGGACCGGCGACCTGGAGCGCGCGCTCGCGCTCGACGTCGAGCACGTGAGCCTCTATGGGCTCTCCGTCGAGGAGCGCACGCCCCTGGGCAGGGCCGTGCGGGAAGGGCGCGTGCCGCCCGTGGACGAGGAGCGCTATCGGGACGAGTACCTGCTCGCCGCCGAGACGCTCGTCTCGGCGGGCTACGAGCACTACGAGCTGTCCAACTTCGCGCGTGCGGGCATGGCGTCCCGCCACAACGCGGTGTACTGGGACGGCGCGCGGGCGTACCTGGGCCTCGGGAACGGCGCCCACAGCTACGCGCCGCCGCTGCGGCGCTGGAACCTCCGGGACTGGGACGCGTACGCGCGGACGGTAGGCCGCGGAGAGGTGGCCGAGGAGGGGCGCGAGATCGTCGACCCGGCCGGCGCACGGCTGGAGCACCTGTGGCTCTCGCTGCGGACGGCATCGGGTCTGCGGCGGTCGGATCTGTCCGGGAGGGGCCGGGATCTCGTGGCTGCTTGGGAGCGCGCCGGCCTGGCCGCGCCGCACACCGACGTCGTGCGGCTCACGCCGGAGGGTTGGCTGCTCCTGGATCGCCTCGCCGTGGACCTGGACGAGGCGCTCGAACCCGATCCGACCGCTTGAGGTTTGGGGATCGGGGTTCCAATCTTCGGGTTGCTATGAACGACGAACGTCGGCGACGGGGGCCGGGAGACGACCTGACCGAGCGGGAACGCCAGGTTCTCGAGGCCGTCGTGCGCACGTACGTGGAGACCGCGGAGCCCGCCGGCTCGCGCAACGTGTCGCGCCGATTCGAGCTGGGCGTCTCGCCGGCGACGGTGCGCAACACGATGAGCGACCTGGAGGACAAGGGATACCTCCTCCACCCGCACGCCTCAGCCGGGCGCGTGCCCACGGACATGGCGTACCGTTTCTTCGTCGACCAGCTCATGGAGCCGTCGCTCCTGCTGCCGGCGGACCGAGAGGTGCTCGCACGGGAGCTGGGCCTCGCGGGCACGTCTGCAGTGGAGCGCCTCGTGCGCCACGCGACCTACGCGCTCAGCCTGCTCACCAACGAGCTCGGGATCGCGCTGGCCCCGCGGCTGGAGGCCGCGATCCTCGAGAAGCTCGAGCTCATCCAGGTGTCGAGCAGCAAGGTCCTGCTCGTCGCGACGATCCGCGGGGGCGTCGTGCGCACGGTCTACGTGGACGTGCCGGTGGAGGTGCCGGCGGACACGCTCGTCACCCTCACGCTCATCCTCAACGAGCGCTTGGGGGGCCTCTCGCTTCAGGAGATCCGGCGCTCGCTTCCCGAGCGGATGCGGGACACCCACAGCGACGAGGACGGTGCCGAGGAGTTCCTGAACATCTTCGTGCAATCCGGGGCCGAGCTGTTCGACCTCCGGCACCTCGACGCCGTCGAGCTCCATCTGGGCAACACGAGCGTGCTCGCCGCCCAGCCCGAGTTCGAGAGCGGCGAAAGGCTCAAAGGGCTCATCGAGCTCACGGAGCGACGGGACCTTCTCGCCCATGCCATGGGTAACCGCGAGCACCGCGGCCAGCTCAGGATCACGATCGGAGGGGAGAACGAGGCCCTCGATCTCGCGGGGTTCACGCTGGTCACGGCCGAGTACCGGGTCGAAGGGCTCAAGGGCGTGATCGGCGTCATCGGCCCGACCCGGATGCCTTACGAGAAGGTGGTGACGATCGTGGACTACACGTCCACGCTGGTCGCCCGCCTCCTCGGGACCTGACGGAGATCGGCACCCCTACATGGCGGACTACTACGAGCTCCTCGGAGTCGCGCGCACGGCGAACGGCGAGGAGATCAAGAAGGCGTACCGGCAGCTGGCCCTGAAGTACCACCCGGACCGCAACAACGGCTCCAAGGAGGCGGAGGAGCGGTTCAAGGAGGTCACCCAGGCCTACGAGATCCTGCGCGATCCGGACCAGAGGGCCGTGTACGACCGCTACGGCGAGCAGGGGCTTCGGGGTGGGGGCGGGGGGGCGCGCGGCTTCGGCGGCGGCTTCGGCTTCGCCGACGCGCTCGAGATCTTCATGCGCGACTTCGGCGGCTTCTCGGGGCTCGAGGACCTCTTCGGCATGCGCGGCGGCCAGGCCGGCGCCGGGCGCGCGGCGGCTCCGAAGGGGCAGACCGTGCGTCTTCGCCTGCCACTCACGCTGAAGGACGTGGCCCATGGCGTGACGAAGACGCTGCGCGTCTCGCTGCTCGAGCCGTGCGAGGCCTGCGGCGGCACGGGAGCGGCCGCCGGGACCACGCCCACCGTGTGCTCGGCCTGCGGCGGCTCGGGCGAGGAGCGCCACGTCCAGCGCTCCGTGTTCGGTCAGTTCGTGAGCGTCCAGCCGTGCCGCGCATGCGGTGGAGAAGGGCAGGTCATCGAGCACGTATGCCCGGAATGCCGGGGCGACGGGCGACGGCGGCGGGAGGGTGAGGTCGAGGTGGAGGTGCCGGGCGGGGTGACGTCCGAGAACTTCATCACCCTGCGCGGGCGCGGCAACGCGGGCCCGCGCGGAGGGCCCCGCGGAGACCTCGTGGTGCTCCTCGACGTGCAGGAGGACTCCCGCTTCCGGCGCGACGGCGCCGATCTGGTCTTCGATCTTCCCGTGACCTTCGCGCAGGCGGCCCTGGGCGAGGAGGTGGAGGTCCCGACCGTGGACGGGTCCGCGCGGGTGAGCGTCCCGGCGGGGATCCAGAGCGGGGAGATGCTCCGCCTGCGTGGGCTCGGCCTGCCCGACCTCGACGGGCACGGTCGAGGCGACGAGTTGGTCCGCGTCCACGTGTGGACGCCCGATGCCCTGACCCAGGAGCAGAGGGATCTCTTCCAGAAGCTGCGCGGGATCGAAGCGCCCGCTCCCGAAGAAGTGCCGGACCGGTCGCACAAGGGGTTCTGGTCGCGCGTGAAAGAGGCCTTCACGGGCGGATGAGCCCGACGCCCAGCCGCTGGCTCGAGCTGAGCGTGCGGAGCGGCTCGGCGGGGGAGCGCGAGCCTCTGCTCTCCGAGGCGCTGCTCGCCCTGGGGGGCCGCGCGGTCGAGGAGCGCGAGGGGTGGTACGTCACGGACCTGCCCGAGCCGAGCGACCCGGAGCGCTTCCTGCGCGGTGCCCGGGCCCGGCTCGTCGAGCTCACGGGCATCCCGGACGTCGAGCTGCGCGTGCGCTGGCAGGAGCAGGCCGACTGGGCCGAGGTCTGGAAGCGCGGCCTGGCGCCGCGCCGGATCGGCCGCAGCCTGCTCGTGACGCCGTCCTGGGATCGCCCGGAGGTGGGCCCCGGCGACCGCGTGATCGTCATCGACCCCGGCATGGCCTTCGGCACGGCCGAGCACGGCACGACCCGGGGCTGCCTGCGCCTTCTCCAGCGCGTTCCGGTGGACGGCGCGAGCGTGCTCGACGTGGGGGCCGGCTCGGGCATCCTCTCGATCGCCGCCGCCAGGCTCGGAGCGAGAGAGGTCCTCGCCGTGGAGGGCGATCCGCTCGCCTACGAAGTCCTGCTGGAGAACGTGGAGCGGAACGCGGCGGGGGACCGCGTGGCCGCCCTCCTGCTCCGGTGCGAGGCGGCGGACCTCGCCCGACTGGGCCCGCGGGACGGTGCCCTCGCCAACATCGAGGTCGGCGGGCTCCGACCTCTGCTGCCCGGCTTCGGCGCCACCGTGCGCGCCGGAGGTTGGCTCATCCTGGCGGGCATCACCCTGGACGAGTGGGACGGGATCGTGGTGGAGGTGGGCGCGACGGGATTCCGGCTCGTGGAGGACGACGTGGACGGGGATTGGCGATCCGGGTGGTTCGCGCGCGAGGACTTGTGAGGACCCTTCCGCGGACAGGCTCCTAGGCCGCGCGAAGGCGGAGCGCGTCCCGGACGTCCATCTCCGCGACCACCAGCAGGTGCCAGCGCACGAGCTCTCGGCTCGACCGGGGGTCCACGCCCCGCGCGACCCATCGCACGCTCTCGCGCAGTCGGCGGCTGAGTCGAGGCTGGGGCAGATCCTGGTCACCCGGATCCGTGACCACGACCACCCACGCGTCCCCCTCCTCGTCCTGCCCCGACCGAGGGGGACGGGCAGCCCGCCAGGGGCCCCTCCAGGGATCCAGGATCCGGAACTCGTGCGGACGAGCCTCGAGGACGGTCCGGAGAAGTGCGACCGTGAGGGCCCGGTCGCACATCCTGGATCGCACGAGGGACAGGAGCTCGCTCAGGCGCACGGCCGGTGCGGGATGGCAGCGCAGGGCCGCCTCGGCATGACGGACGACTTCGTCCATATGGGCCTCGCGGGTGGTAGTCGTACGCAGTGTACGAGCAATGTGCGTCGCAACGTGGCGGCTCCGGTCGGGCGCGACCATGGCTGGCTGGGACGCGGGGCAGGGACCGTCCTCACCGCGCCGCGGCCCTCCACGGCGGCGTGGGCAAGGCCGACGAAGGCGTGACCGCGCCTCGCGCGCGTTGCGCGTGCTCCCACCCTCCACCATGATCGGGTGGGAGGGAAGCAGGACGCGCACCTCTCCCCCGACTCCACCGCGGAGGTCCCCCCGTGAGCCCATCCGACTGCCTCTTCTGCGAGATCGCTGCCGGCAGGATTCCGGCCACCGTCGTGCACGCGGACGAGGCTCTGGTCGCGTTCCGCGACATCGACCCGCAGGCTCCCGTGCACATCCTCGTCGTGCCCCGAGCGCACCTGGCCTCGCTGGCCGAGGCCGGGGACGAGCACGGCGCACTGCTCGGCCACCTCCTCCTCACCGCGCGCTCTCTGGCGGAGCGGGAAGGGCTGGCCGAGGACGGCTACCGTACCGTGCTCAACGTCGGGCCGGACGGAGGCCAGACGGTGCCGCACATCCACGTGCACCTCCTGGGGGGACGCCCCATGCGGTGGCCGCCGGGCTGACGCTTGCCGCGGGCCCGGCCCGGCGCTGGACATGATCTGCCATGATTGTGGGTTGGGGCGGCGCGGCCCCATCTTCGTCGTTGGCTCGCCTCGACGTAGCTTGGGGCCGTGCCTTCGGCGAACCGGCCGGCATGCGGCGCCGTGGCGCTCCCGACGCGGCCTGATGGGCTGGTCGATCGGGCTCCCGGCTTCCGCGCATCCACCCCCATCCGGCGCACGATCACATCCATGGACACGAACGCCGTCGACCTCAAGAGCCGCATCCGCAGCGACCTCGTCACCGCGCGCAAGCAGCGCGACAAGGCGAGGGTGCTCGTGCTGACCACGTTGCTCTCGGATATCCGCAACCAGGAGATCGAGAGCGGTGGGGCGCTGGACGACGAAGGCGTCGTGCGGGTGCTCACGCGCGGGATCAAGCAACGCGCCGACGCCGCGGAGCAGATGCGCCGCGGCGGGCGTGAGGACGTGGCGTCCATCGAGGAGGCGCAGGCGGAGCTGCTGCGAGGGTACCTGCCGGAGGCGATGTCGGAGGAGGAGGTGCGCTCGCTCGTGCGACGGGCGATGGAGGCCGGCGTGACCCAGATGGGGCCGCTCATGGCGCACATCATGCCGACGATCCGGGGCCGGTTCGACGGAAAGGAGGCGAACCGGATCGTGCGCGAGGAGCTCGGCACGTGACCGGGCGAGGGGGCCGCGGTCCTTGAGCGCCTCCTTGGTGACCCGCGCCACGAACACGATGGCATCCCGCCGCCGGCGCATCCCCGCTGCGAGCGTTGCGCACGTTCACCGTACCTCGGGGCCGCGCTCCGGTCCCGCGCCACGAAACGCATGCGCGGCGGCGGGACCCCGGTGCCGTGCGCCTCGGCACCGGGTGCCCGTGCTTCGTTCGGGGGGGTGATGAGCCGGCACGCGCTCGACGTCCTCGAGTTCGACCGTGTCCTCGATCAGGTCGCCCGTCGGGCGTCCTGTCCGCTGGGTGCCGAAAGGGTGCGCGGTCTCGCTCCGTCCGACGACGCGGAGGCGATCCGGCGCGAGCTCGCTCGGGTCGGCGCGGCCATGCGCTTCGTGGAGGAGAGGCCGTCCTGGGGCATGCCCCGGGTGCCGGACGCCCGCGCGCCCTTGCACGCGCTCGCACTGGACGGATCCCTCCTGGAGCCCGGGGAGCTGCACGCGCTGGGGGTCCTGCTGGAAGCGTCCCGCCTCGTGGCCGACGAGCTGGACGCCCGCGGGCGGGGCGAGGAGCTGCGCACGGTCCGGGAGCTGCTCGTCCAGGATCGGGACGCGGAGGAGGCGCTGGCCCGCTCGGTGGACGGGGACGGGCGTGTGCTCGACACCGCGTCCAGGGAACTGGGACGGATCCGGCGGCGTCTGGTGGGGGCGCACGCGCGCATCGTGCGGCGGCTCGAGGCATACGTGCGCAGCCTTCCCGAGCGTTTCGTCGTCCCGGACGCGTCGGTCTCCATTCGTGAGGGACGCTACGTCGTGCCCGTACGCCGCGAAGGGAGGGGCGAGGTGGGAGGGATCGTGCACGACGAGTCCAACTCGGGAGCCACGATCTTCGTGGAACCCCCGGTGGCGGCGGAGCTGACGAGCCAGCTCCGGGATCTCGAGCGCGAGGAGGCGCGTGAGGTCCGCGTGATCCTGGCCGCCTTGACGAACCGCCTGCGGCCTGCCGCGGACGGTCTCGCCGGCGCGCTCGACGCCCTGGTCGACTTCGACGCGCTGCACGCGCGCGCGCGTGCAGCGCTCGCGTGGAGGGCCTCGATCCCGGAGGTGACGGAAGCGGAAGCCGCCCCGCTCGCCATCGTACGGGGACGTCACCCGCTCCTGGCCTCGGACGAGGGGAGGCGGGTGGTGCCGTTCGACCTCGAGACGGGTCCCCGGGAACGCGCGCTGGTCGTGTCCGGCCCGAACACCGGGGGCAAGAGCGTCTTCCTCAAGGCGGTCGGGCTGATCGCGGCGCTCGCCCAGAGCGGAGTCGTCCCCCCCGTGGACGGCGGCACCCGACTGCCGGTGTTCCGCTCGTTCTTCGCCGATATCGGCGACGAGCAGTCGATCGCGCGCAACCTGTCGACGTACGCGGCGCACCTCGAGAACCTCTCCGAGATCGTGCGGCGGGCCGACCGACGCTCGATGGTGCTCATCGACGAGCTGGGGACGGGCACGGATCCCGCCGAGGGGTCGGCGCTGGCCCGCGCCGTGCTCGAGCACCTCGTGGCGCGCGGGGCGTTCGTGGTGGTCACCTCGCACCTGGGCGAGCTCAAGCGACTCGACGCCGAGGGGAGCGGCATCGTCAACGCCTCGCTCCAGTTCGACTCCGAGCGCATGGAGCCCACCTACCAGCTCGTGAAGGGCGTTCCCGGCCGCAGCTACGGACTTCTCATCGCCAGGCGTCTGGGCTTCCCGGCCGAACTGCTCGATCGGGCGGACGGATACCGGGATCGTGCGGACGTGCGCATGGAGGAGCTGCTCGGCCGGTTGGAGCGGCGCGAGCGCGAGGTCGAGGAGCTGGCAGGCTCTCTGGAGCACGAGCGCCGCGAGGTCGTGCGCCTGCGGGAGGACGCCGAGACCCGGGAGCAGGCTCTGGACGAGGCGGAGCGCACCGCCGAGGAGCGCACGCGGGAGCAGGCCCATCGCGTGCTGCTCGAGGCGCGCGCCGAGGTGGAGGAGGCGATCCGGGCCGTGCGCACCGCGTCGCGGGCACACGAGGACCTCGAGGAGGCCGGCCGAGAGGCCCGGCGGCGCGTCGAGGCTGCCGTACGGCGTCACGGGAAGCGGACCTCCCGGAACCGGAGGGGACCGGCGCCGCCCGACGTCGTCGCGGGTGACCGCGTGCGGGTCCACGCCACGGGTGCCAAGGGCAGCGTCCTCGAGGTGCGGGCCGGACGCGCCGTGCTGGAGGTGGGGGGGCTCCGGCTCGAGCTTCCGCTCGCGGACCTGGAGCGCCTGGCTCCCGGATCCCCGGGAGACGCTCGGGGGAGGGCGCGCGGCGCCGTGGCGTCGCCGGGCGAGGAGAGCCAGGCCCCCGCGTCGCGCCGCGGGGGCTGGACCGGCCCGGAGC
>JBJKSF010000104.1:0-19999 GCA_046704285.1 Longimicrobiales bacterium
CGGTGGCGGCGAGCGCCGCGCGCAGCTCCGCGGACGACGCCGCGGGCAGGCTCGATGCCGCGGTTCGCATCGTGTCCGCGGCGCGGCGCGCCAACTGCGCCGCACCCGACGAGACGTCGGCACGTAGCGCCGCGACGAGGTCCGCGACGGTCGGTTCTGGATCCATGTCCGGGCCTTCCGCGGAGGGCGTTCACGAACCGGCAGAAAGGGCCAAGTTACGAGGGTTGACGCCCCCCCAAAACCCCGCGATTCTCAGGCCGCGAGCAGGTCGCCGGGGGCTGCGCCGGGCGCGCCGTGCGGGACCTGCGGAGCCTTGCCAGAATCCCGTTGCGGAGGACCCGATGTCCGACATCCCCAGTGGTTTTCTCTATACCCAGGAGCACGAGTACCTCAAGCCCACCGACACGGAGGGCGAGTACCTCGTGGGTATCACCGACTACGCCCAGGGCGAGCTCGGGGACGTCGTGTTCGTGGAGCTTCCCCAGGCAGGCAGCTCGTTCGACCGGATGGAGCCCTTCGGCACGATCGAGGCGGTCAAGGCGGTGAGCGATCTCTTCTGCCCCGTGGCGGGCGAGGTCATCGACGTCAACGCCGCCCTCGACGACGATCCTTCCATGGTCAACTCCGACCCGTACGGGGCCGGCTGGATGATCCGGCTGAAGATCGCCAACCCGGGTGAGCTGGACGACCTGCTGGACGCCGAGGCCTACGCCGGGCACCTCGCCTGACGGCGGCCGCATGAGGACATCCATCGATCTTCCCGCGGACTTCGAGCGTCGGCACCTCGGGCCCGCCTCCGCGGACGTGGAGCGGATGCTCGACACGCTGGGCTACGACAGCCTCGCCCAGCTCGTCGACGACGCGGTGCCGGCCTCCATCCGGCTCGGCCGGGAGCTCGACCTTCCCGAGGCGCTTCCCGAGGCGGCGCTCCTCGAGCGCCTGCGCCGGATCGCCTCCGAGAACCGGGTGTGCCGCTCCTACATCGGCATGGGATACCACGACACCGTGGTCCCGGGGGTGATCCTGAGGAACATCCTCGAGAACCCGGGCTGGTACACCCAGTACACGCCGTACCAGGCCGAGATCTCACAGGGGCGCCTCGAGGCGCTCCTGAACTTCCAGACGACGATCATCGACCTCACCGGCCTTCCGGTCGCCAACGCCTCCCTCCTCGACGAGGGTACGGCGGCGGCCGAGGCGATGCACCTGGCGGCGGGCGAGGCCCGGGAGGGAAGCAACCTCTTCTTCGTGTCCGAGCGCTGTCATCCCCAGACGATCGACGTCGTACGGACGCGCGCCGGGGCCCTCGGCATCGAGGTCGTCGTGGGGGACCACGAGACCACCTCGCTGGACGGCGTCTTCGGTGCGCTGGTCCAGTATCCGACGACGGACGGCGAGGTGCCGGATTACCGTGACTTCTCCGGGCGCGTGCACGAGGCAGGAGGCGTGGTGATCGCGGCGGCCGACATCCTCTCGCTGGCGCTGCTGACGCCCCCGGGGGAGTGGGGTGCCGACATCGCGGTGGGCAGCGCGCAGCGCTTCGGCGTCCCGATGGGCTTCGGGGGGCCGCACGCGGCCTATATGGCCACACGCGAAGGACTGAAACGCAAGATCCCCGGCCGCATCGTCGGCGTCTCCGTGGACCGGAACGGCGATCCGGCACTGCGCCTGGCGCTGCAGACCCGCGAGCAGCACATCCGGAGGGAGAAGGCCACCTCGAACATCTGCACCGCCCAGGTGCTGCTGGCCATCATGGCCGGCGCCTATGCGGTCTACCACGGCCCCGAGGGCATCCGCGCCATCGCGGGCCGCGTCCGCGACCTGACCGGCGTGCTCGCCGAGGGCCTCGGAGGGATGGGCCACAGGGTGTTGACCGCGGTGTTCTTCGACACGATCCGCGTGCGACCCTCCGGACGCGAGGCTGCGGACGTGCTCCGGGCCGCCGCCGGGGCGGGCATGAACCTGCGGGACTTCGGGGACGGGACGATCGGCATCGCGCTGGACGAGACGACGCGTCCCGAGGACGTGGACGACATCCTGGCGGTGTTCAACGGAGGGGAGGCGGCGGAGCTCGACGCGCGCACGCTGGCCGAGACGTGCGCTCCGCCCGAGCTGCCGGAGGCCGTGCGGCGGACGTCGCCCTATCTCGCGCATCCGGTCTTCCACCGGCACCGGTCCGAGACCGAGATGCTCCGCTACCTGCACAAGCTCGAGTCGCGGGATCTCTCGCTGAACGCCAGCATGATCCCCCTCGGCTCGTGCACGATGAAGCTCAACGCCTCGACGGAGATGGCGGCCCTCACGTGGCCGGAGTTCGGGCGCATCCATCCGTTCGCCCCGCTGGACCAGGCGCAGGGATACCGGCGCGTGTTCCGCGACCTCGAGGGCTGGCTCGCCGAGATCACGGGCCTGAGCGCCGTGTCGCTGCAGCCCAACGCCGGCGCCCAGGGGGAGTACACGGGCCTCATGGTGATCCGCGCCTACCATCACGATCACGGCGCGGCCGCGCGGAACGTGTGCTTGATCCCCTCGTCGGCCCATGGGACCAACCCGGCCAGCTCCGTCATGGCCGGGATGGAGGTCGTCGTCGTGCGTTGCGACGACGACGGCAACATCGACGTGGCGGACCTCGAGGCGAAGGCGGCGAAGCACCAGGACCGGCTCGCCGCGCTGATGGTGACGTATCCGTCGACGCACGGAGTGTTCGAGCCCGGCATCCGCGACATCTGCCGCATCGTGCACGAGAACGGGGGCCTCGTCTACCTGGACGGGGCGAACCTCAACGCGCAGGTGGGTCTGGCGCGGCCGGGCGACTACGGAGCCGACGTCTGCCACATCAACCTGCACAAGACGTTCGCGATCCCGCACGGAGGCGGCGGGCCGGGAATGGGTCCGATCTGCGTCGGCGAGAGCCTCGCTCCCTACCTGCCGGGCCACGTCGTGCACGCGGTGGGGGGCGACCGGGCGATCACCGCCGTATCCTCCGCGCCGTGGGGGAGTGCGAGCATCCTGACGATCTCCTGGGCGTACATCGCGCTGCTCGGCGCCCGGGGAGTCCGGCGCGCCTCCGAGGTCGCCATCCTGAGCGCCAACTACATGGCGAAGCGCCTCGATCCGTACTTCCCGGTCCTGTACAAGGGTCGCACGGGGCTCGTCGCGCACGAGTTCATCGTGGACCTCCGCCCCGTGAAGCGCACCTCGGGCATCACGGAGGAGGACGTGGCGAAGCGCCTCATGGACTACGGGTTCCATGCGCCCACCGTGTCCTTCCCGGTCCACGGGACGCTCATGATCGAGCCCACCGAGAGCGAGCCGCTCGCGGAGCTGGACCGGCTGTGCGATGCGCTGATCTCGATCCGGGAGGAGATCCGGGCGATCGAGACGGGCCTCGCCGACCGCGAGGACAACGCCCTCAAGAACGCGCCCCACACGGCGGCCATGGTGAGCGCCGACGAGTGGACGCACCCGTACTCGCGCTCGAGCGCCGCGTACCCGTCCCCGGCGACGCGCGAGATGAAGTTCTGGCCGCCGGTCGCGCGGGTGGACAACGCCTACGGCGACCGCAACCTTGTGTGTGCGTGCCCGCCCGTCGAGGCGTACGCGGAGGAGGAGGACGCGACGGCGCCGGCGCGCTAGGAGCCCGCGGAGGGCCCGCCGAAGCGACCCCGAACGTGGAGGACTGGGATGGCACGACTCACGTATCACGGGCACGCGGCCTGCACGCTGGAGACCGATGACGGCACCCGGCTGGTCTTCGATCCCTTCTTCGCCGACAACCCCTCGACGGACCTGACCATCAGGGACGTGGAGGCCGACTACATCCTTTGCTCCCACGGCCACTTCGACCACTTCGCCGACTGCGTGCCGCTCGCCAAGCGCACGGGCGCGACGGTCATCTCCACCTTCGAGCTCGTGGGGTTCTGCAACGAGAAGGGCGTTGCCAACGGGCACGGGATGAACATCGGAGGCGCGCACGACTTCCCGTTCGGGCGGGTGAAGCTCACCCCGGCGCTGCACACCGGTTCGGTGGCCGGCGACGCGACCGGCACGCACACCACGGACTGCGCGGGCTTCCTCGTGCACTTCGGCGGCAAGCGGTTCTATCACGCCGGTGACACGGCGCTCATCATGGACTTCCAGCTCCTCAAGGGACAGGTGGACGTGGCGCTGCTGCCCATCGGCGACAACTTCACGATGGGGCCGGACGACGCCGTGCGTGCGATCGAGATGATCGAGCCGAAGGTGGTCGTCCCGATCCACTACAACACGTGGCCGCTCATCGAGCAGGACCCGGAGGCGTTCCGGGCCAAGGTGGGGGGACGGGCGAAGGTGGAGATCCTCGCACCGGGCTCCAGCTACGAGTTCTGAGCTCCCGGGGGGCGCAGGAGCCGGTCCGAGCGGGCGCCGACGGCGCCGTTCCCTGGATGGCTCCGACAGGCTTCTCGGCTGGCGGCTCGTCCTCGATCCTCCGGGCAGCGGCCCCCGCAACATGGCGCTCGATCACGCCCTGGCTCTGGAGTGCGCGCCCGACGAGGCCGTGCTCCGTCTGTACGGCTGGTCCGCGCCCACGATCTCGTTCGGGCGCAACGAGCCGGCTCGCGGACGCTACGACCTCGACCTCGCCGCTGCGATGGGGGTGGCCTTCGTCCGGCGCCCGACCGGTGGGCGGGCCGTCCTGCACGACGAGGAGATCACCTACGCGGTCGTCGCTCCCCTGGGGGCGTTCGGGGGGCTGCGTCGGGCGTACCACGCGATCAACGAGGCGTTGGCCGCCGCCCTGTCCGCCCTGGGTGCCCCGGTGTCGCTGGCGGGCTCCGGAGGACCGGGCGCCCTGCGCCCGGACGCGGGGCCCTGCTTCCAGGCGCCCGTCGCCGGCGAGGTGACGCTGGGGGGCCGCAAGCTCGTGGGCAGCGCGCAGGTGCGTGCAGGCCGCGCCTTGCTCCAGCACGGCTCGATCATCCTGCGGGGTGACCAGGCTCGCCTCGTGCGGCTGAGCGGAGGGCGGGAGGATCCCCGACCTCCGGCGACGCTCGATGCGTTCGTGGCCGGAATGGAGCGGCCGGAGGTCGCGCGCCGCCTCGCCGCCTCGCTCCGTCTTGCGCTCGGGGGGCGGTGGACCGAGCGTGGGTATCGTTCCCAGGAAGAGTCCCGAGCGGAGCGGTTGCTCGAACGGTACGCCTGCGCCGAGTGGACGTGGCGACGCTGAACGGGCTACAGGCGCGGCGGAGAGAGCGGATCATGATCGAAAGGGGCCGATGGGCACGGGCACTCGTCGCGGCTTCCACCGTCGCCCTCGTGGGCGCGTGCGGCAGCCGCGGAACGGAGTCCCGGACCGCCTCCGGCGCATCGTTCTGCGCGCAGTTGCTCCCGAAGGTGGACTCGTTCGAGGCCAGGATGCGCCGGGAGCACCCCACGCCGAAGGACCCGCGCTACGGGGGCACCGTCGTCGTCGGCACGATCGGTGAGCTGACGGACGGGATGAACTCCGTCGTCGCGAGCGACTACGCGTCGGTCCAGCACCAGGACTTCGTGGACCTCATGACGCTCGTCCAGTACGACGACAGCCTGAGGCCCGTGCCATACCTGGCGCAGTCGTGGGACGTCGCTCCCGGCGACACGGCGGTCACGTTCCACCTGCGACACGACGTGTACTGGCAGGACGGGGTCCAGACGACCGCGCGCGACGTGGCGTTCACCTACGAGCGGGCGACCGACCCGCGCACCGCGTTTCCGAATCCCGCATACTGGGACCGATACGTGAAGGGGCCGGCCGGGGTCCAGGTCCTGGGCAAGTTCACGATCAGGATCCGCATGAGGCCCCAGCCGGACTTCCTCGACCCCTGGACGTCGCTGGCGATCCTGCCGGCGCATCTGCTGGAGAACGTTCCGCCCAGCCAGCTCAAGGACAGCCCCTACAACACGCAATGTCCCGTCGGCAACGGGCCGTTCGTGTTCCTGGAGCACAGGCCCCAGGACCGGTGGGTCTTCGGACCGAACTACGGCTTCCCGCAGGCGCTCGGCGGACGGCCGTTCGTGGATCGCTACGTCTACCGCATCATCCCCGACCAGACCACCCTGCTCACCGACCTGCTCACCGGGGGCATCGACATCTACATCTCCGTGCGGCCGGACCAGGTCCCGCAGGTGAAGGCCGACCCGAACCTGAGGCTGCTCCACTTCCCCTTCCGCCAATACGTCTTCGTGGCGTGGAACTCCCGCCGGCCCCAGCTCGCGGACCCGCGCGTACGCCGCGCGATCACGATGGCGATCGACCGGAAGCTGATCGTGCAGTCGCTCTGGAAGGGGTATGCCACGGTGGCCAACTCGACGGTCCCGCCGTTCCACTGGGCTTACGATCCGACCGCCGCGGGAGGGCTGCCGTACAACCCGGCCGCCGCCCGGAGGCTCCTCGACGAGGCCGGCTGGAGGTATCGGAACGGGAGCCATGTTCGTGAAAACGCCCAGGGGGTTCCCCTCGCGTTCACGGTCAAGTACAACGAAGGGAACGAGCAACGGGCGGAGATCGCCCAGATCATGCAGGCCGAGCTCGCCAAGGTCGGCATCCGGGCCACGCCCGAGGTGGTGGAGTGGTCGACCTTGCTGGATCAGATCGAGTCGCCGAAGCGCGACTTCGACGGGGTGGTCATGTCGTTGATCTCCGACTTCAAGCTCGACGACACGGATCTGTTCGCCTCGTCGCGCATCGACGGTCCGTACGCGTGGTCGGGGACGCACGACCCGACGTTGGACTCGCTCCTCGCGGAGCTCAGCATGCCGATGAGTCGTGCCCGTGCCCGGCCCATATGGATCCGCTACCAGCACGTCCTGGCGCAGGAGCAGCCCTACACGTTCCTGTACTTCCCGGACCGGCTGGAGGGCGTGAACAGGCGCGTGGAGAACGTCCGCATGGACGCGCGCGGCGAGTGGCTCGACGTGAAGGACTGGTGGATCGATCCCGCCAAGCGGCGCTGACCCGGGTGTGAAGCGCTACATCCTGCGGCGGCTCCTGGGCACCATCCCGCTGGTGCTCGGAATCGCGACCATCGTCTTCTTCGCCGTGAACCTGGCCCCCGGCGATCCGGCGCGCTACATGCTGTCCCCGGGCATGACTGCGCAGACCGTGACCCAGCTCCGGCACAACTTCGGGCTCGACCAGCCGCTTCCCGTCCGCTACGTGAAGTGGATGGCCTCCCTGTTCACGGGCAACCTGGGCTACAGCTACACGTACGGCCGGCCTGTGCTCGACGTGCTGCTGGGCTTCCTTCCCAACACGCTGCTCCTGTCCGGGTGCGCGCTCGTGCTGGCGTTCGGGGCGGGCATCGTGCTCGGCGCGTTCCAGGCAGTGCGCCAGTACTCGGCGGTCGACTCCGGCCTGAGCGTGGTGCTGCTGTTCTTCTACTCGATGCCGTCGTTCTGGCTGGCTCTGATGATGATCCTGGTGTTCAGCCTCTTCGCGCGGAACGTGTGGCACTGGCCGATCTGGTTCCCCGCCTCGGGCATGCACGCCGCCAACCACGGCCTCATGCCGCTGGGGGGGCGGCTGCGGGACTCGTTCATGCACCTCGTTCTGCCCGTGGCCACCCTGACGCTCGTCCTGACGGCGGGAGTGGCCCGCTACATGCGCGGGAGCATGCTGGAGGTGGTGAACCAGGACTTCGTCCGCGCGGCCCGCGCCCGGGGCCTGCCCGAGCGCACCGTCATCTTCAAGCACGCCCTGCGCAACGCGCTGATCCCGGTGGTCACGCTGCTCGGCCTCTATGTGCCGCTCCTGTTCTCGGGCACGGTCTTCATCGAGTACGTCTTCGCGTGGCCGGGAATGGGCAAGGCGATCGTGGACGCGATCGCGACCCGGGACTATCCCCTGGTGATGGGCGGCAGCGTGCTCTTCGCCACGGTCGTCATCCTCGCGAACCTCCTGGCGGATATCCTGTACGTGATCGTGGATCCGCGCATCCGCTATGACTGAGGTCGGCGGGCGGCGGAAGCGGGCGCCGGGGGGCGTCGCGCTCTCCGCCGTGCTCCCGGGGCTCGGCCAGATCCTCGCCGGGCGCCTCGCTGCCGGTGCCGCGGCCCTGGGCGTCTGGGTGAGCTTTCTGCTCATCGCCGTCACGCGGTTCGCGCGGGTGCGCGCGGCCGTAAACGGCCCGTGGGACGCGAAGCTCGCCGTGGCGGTTCTCGTGCTCGGCCTCGCGGCCACCTGGGAGTGGAGCCGCCGCGACGTCTCGGGGCGTCGCGGTGCATGGGCCCGCCGGGCGAGCCGGTGGGAGCCGGCGGTGCGTGCGTTCTCGAAGAACCGCTTGGCCGTCCTGGGTCTCGGCGTGGTCGTGGCCCTCTGCCTCGTCGCACTCCTGACACCGCTGCTGGCGCCGTTCGACCCGACTCGCCAGGGCAACCTCGTGACCGGAAGGCTGCTGCCGCCGTCGCGCCTGCACCTGCTGGGCACGGACCAACTCTCCCGCGACGTCCTGTCCCGCCTGCTCTACGGGGCGCGCATCTCCCTGACGATCGGCTTCGTGGCGGTCGCCATCAGCGTGACGGTCGGCACCCTCCTGGGCGCCGTCGCCGGGTACGTGGGAGGTTGGGTGGACACGCTCCTGATGCGCTTCGTGGACATGGTCATCTCGTTCCCGCGCCTGGTGCTCCTCATCACGCTCGTGGCGCTCTTCCGGCCGTCGATCCTCATCATCATCGCCGTGCTGGGGCTGACGCTCTGGCCGACGACAGCGCGTATCGTGCGAGGAGAGGTCCTCGGCCTGAGGGAGCGCGAGTTCGTCCAGGCCGCGCGCGCGCTGGGGTACTCCCGGAGGCGCATCGTCGCGCGCCACGTGCTGCCCAACGCCCTCGGGCCGGTCATCGTGACGGCCACGCTGGGCATCGGCGACACGATCGTCCTGGCGGCCGGGCTCTCGTTCCTCGGCCTCGGCGTGCAGCCGCCTACGCCCTCCTGGGGCACGATGGTCGCTACCGGGAGGGTCGACCTTCTGGGAGCCTGGTGGATCTCGACCTCGGCGGGGCTGGCGATCGTGCTGACGGTGCTGTGCTTCAACCTGGTCGGAGACGGGCTGCGCGACGCGCTCGATCCCCGCATTCAGGCATGAGCGAGCCGCTCCTCGCCGTCGAGGATCTGCGCACGTGGTTCCTCACGGATCGCGGCCCGGCGAAAGCCGTCGACGGCGTCTCGTTCTCGGTGTGGCAGGGCGAGAGCGTCGGCATCGTGGGAGAGTCGGGGTGCGGGAAGACCGTCACGGCGCTTTCCATTCTGGGGCTGCTCCCGAAGAAGAGCGCGCGCATCCAGGACGGAAGCTCGATCCGGTTCCGGGGCCAGGAGCTGGTCGGGGCGCCGGAGTCGCGGCTGCGGGCGCTCCGGGGCGACGAAGTGGCCATGGTCTTCCAGGAGCCGGAGGCTTCACTGGATCCCGTCTACTCCGTGGGGGACCAGATCGGCGAGACGCTGCGGGTGCACCGGGGCATGAGCCGCCGCGCCGCGCTGCGGGAGGCGGTCCGGCTGCTCGACGAGGTGGGGATTCCCGACGCGTCCACACGTGTCCATGCGTACCCCCACGAGATGTCGGGGGGCATGTGCCAGAGGGTGATGATCGCCATCGCCCTGGCGTGCGAACCCTCGATCCTGATCGCGGACGAGCCCACCACCGCACTGGACGTGACCATCCAGGCGCAGATCCTCGGGTTGCTGGCGAACGTGCGCAGGCGGCGCGGCATGGCCGTCCTGCTCATCACCCACGATCTCGGCGTCGTGGCCGAGGCGTGCGACCGCGTCGTGGTCATGTACGCGGGCCAGGTCGTCGAGTCGGGGAGGGTCCGAGACGTCTTCGACCACCCGTGCCACCCGTACACCCGCGGGCTCCTCGACTCGCTGCCCTCGCCGGACGAGCCCGGGCGCCGGCTGGTCGCCATCGCCGGCTCCGTCCCCAGCCCCACCGCGTGGCCCGACGGGTGCCGGTTCCGGCCCCGCTGTCCACGGGCCTTCGAGGGCTGCTTGCGCATGCCGGACCTCGTCTCCCCGCCTGCCACGGCCGGGCGCGCCTGCCGGTGCTGGCTGGCGGGGCCCGAGGGTCCGCCGGGGAGCTCTCCGTGAGGGTCGCTCCGGACGCCTCCGCGGAAGGCGCGGCCCCCGGTCCGCTCCTGCGGGTCAGGGATCTCGTGAAGCACTTCCCATCGCGGGGACGGCACGGTGGGCGGGGCGCCGCGGTACGCGCGGTCGAGGGCGTGAGCTTCGACCTCACGCGGGGCGAGACGCTCGCCCTCGTGGGGGAGTCGGGCTGCGGCAAGTCCACGACGGCGCGAGCGCTCCTCCGGCTGGTGGAGCCCACCAGCGGCACGATCGAGCTCGACGGGGAGGACGTGCGTGGCCTCGACCGCCGCGGGCTGCGGGCGCTGCGGAGCCGCGCGCAGATCGTCTTCCAGGATCCGGTCGGCTCCCTCAACCCGCGCCTCACCGCGGGCGCCATGCTGGAGGAGGCGCTGCACGTGCATGGGCTGGGTGGGCCCGATCGGCGGGCGCGGGTCGTCGAGCTGCTGGAGTACGTCGGGCTCGGGGCCGAGCACCTGCCCCGCTATCCACACGAGTTCAGCGGCGGCCAGCGCCAGCGGCTGGGGATCGCCCGGGCCCTGTCGGTGGAGCCCGAGCTCCTGATCCTGGACGAGCCCGTCAGCGCCCTCGACGTATCCGTGCAGGCCCAGGTCGTCAATCTCTTGATCGACCTGCAACGGGAGCTCGGGCTGACGTACCTGTTCATCGCGCACGACCTGGCCCTGGTGGAGCATCTCGCGGACCGCGTGGCGGTCATGTACCTGGGCCGCCTCATGGAGGTCGCGCCGACGCGGGAGCTCTTCCGCCGGCCGAGGCATCCCTACACGCGCGCCCTGCTGTCCGCCGTACCCCGCGTGGCCGCGGAGGGGCGCAAGGAGCGCATCGTGCTCTCCGGGGAGGTGCCCAGCCCCACCGCTCCGCCGGCCGGCTGCCCCTTCCACCCCCGCTGTCCCGATCCCAGAAAGGACGCCGCGTGCACAGGGGCCGTGCCCCCTCTGGAGCCGTGCGGGCCGGGGCGTTCCACGTCGTGCATCAAGGAGCTCGGAGGGGGCTTGCCGGGCCCTTGACACCTCCCGGGCGGGTGACCCATGTTCCGAACCTGCAATCCAGTGCTCCTCCCGGCGAACGGTTGCATAGCCTGGGTCACCAGGAAGGCAAAACTTCGGCTGGAGGTCCCCTTGCTGGCACTGCGACTGGCCGCGCTCTTTCAACTTCCCGGAGTCGCGGCCCCTCAGAACGAGGGCATCGGCTGGTACTGGCAGAACACCGGAATCCTGAGGTGGCCGCTCGCCCTCTGCGCCCTGGTCGGCGTGGGCGTCATCATCTGGAAGTACGTCGATCTGAGCTCCAAGTCCATGCGCACGAAGCGCCTCATCAAGGACGTGGACGAGCTCCTCACGCAGCGACGTATCCGGGAGGCCCTCGAGCTGACGCGTGACACCAATGCTCCTGCGGCGCACATCCTCTACGCAGGGCTCGAGAAGCACGAGGAGGGCACGGAGCGGGTCCTGAAGGCGATCGAGAACCAGGGCCTGGTCGAGATGAGCAAGCTGGAGAGAGGCCTCGTGGTTCTCGCGACGCTCATCAACATCTCGCCGCTGCTCGGCTTCCTCGGCACGGTGCTCGGCATGATCATCGCGTTCCAGTCCATCCAGGCGGCCGGCGAGGTGGAGGCGACGCTGGTGGCCGGCGGCATCGAGGTGGCGCTGCTGACGACGGCGATCGGGCTGATGATCGCCATTCCGCTGAGCATCTTCCACAACTATTTCGTGTCCCGCATCGACTCCCTCGTCGTGGACATGGAGGAATCGGCCCAGAGGATGGTCGACACCCTCCACTCGATGAGCGCCGAGCGGATCACGAAGGGGTCCGCGGCGAGCTGACCGCCGAGCGACGTCACCGCGGCATCCGGAAGGCCGCCCGCACGGTGCGGGCGGCCTTTTTTTTTGCGCCGGCGGGCTGGACTCATATGTTTACCGAACTCGTCCATCCTCCCCCCGCTCCCGATGAAGCGACGTTACGTGCTGGCCGTGCTGACCGGAGTCGTCCTGACTCCCGTCACGCCGGTGTGCGCCGTGACGGCCCACGGCGGCGCCGGGATCGTCCCGGACTCCGCGCTCGCCGAGCTCAAGGCGGGCCGGTTCTGGCACGCCACGCGCATCCTGCGGGCGGCCGGGGCGGCGAACGGTCCCCCCGGCGACGTGCTCCTGCTGGCGCGGGCCGAGGCCGGGTGGCATCACTGGGTGGCGGTACGGGACCTGCTCCACGGCAGGAGCTGGCTCGGAGACGAGGAGCGCGGCGAGGGATGGCGGCTCCTCGGGCGTGCTCGGGAGGAGGCGGGCGACTGGCAGGGGGCGGCGGCGGCCTACACCCACTACCTGAGGGCCGCACCGGGAGATGCACCCGAGCTGGCGGCGATCGAGGCGCGCCGGGCGCGCGCTCTCGCCCGGTCGGGGCATACGGACGAGGCCGTGAAGGCGCTCGAGGCCATCGACAGCTCCGCCGATCCCGTGCCGAGCTGGACGGCGGCGGAGCTGGTCCGGAATGACGCCGCCCTGGGCGACACGGCAGGGGTGCGCAAGTTGCTCCCCCTCGTGGTCGATCCGGCGGCGCTCGCGAGCACGTGGCGAGCCCGCGCCGACGCGCGCCTCGCCGCGGGTGACACCACGGGTGCGGAGCAGGCTTTCCGGACCGCGATGCGCTCGGTCTCCGGCTCCCGCCACGGCACCGCGGCCGTCGAGCTCGGACTGCTGGAGGTGGCCCGCGGGGACAGCGCGCGGGGGCGCTCCCTGCTGCTCGCGGGCCTTCCCGACGCAGGCTCCGACGCGACGCGCCGCGCCGCCGCCGCGCTGCTCCGCATCGGCTCCCCGGGTCGCGCACTGTCTGCGGAGCTGGCCCGCATCCTGGCCCGGAGCGGCGACAGCGACGGCGCCCTGAAGGCCTACGACCGCGCCGTCACGCTGTCGCGTCGCGCGCACGTCGCGCCCTCTCCGCGCGTGCAGCTGGCTCGCGCGCGTCTCATGGCCGCGGTCCCCGGGCGTGAGGACGAGGCGGTGAGGGAGCTGCGCGCCCTGTCGACCAGCAGGGACGAGCGGATCGGCGCCGCGAGCCTCCAGACCTGGGCGCAGCTTCGCCGACGGCAGGGACGCGAGCAGGACGTGAAGATCCTCCGGGGATGGCTGCTGGAGCGCTACCCCTCGAGTCCCGAAGCCCTCGAGGTGCGGTGGGAGCGGGCTGCGCGGGACCTGGACCGCGGACGGACGGGGGCGGCGCTGGAGGAGCTCCACGCGATCGTGCGGGCCGCGCCCACGCGCAGCCGGGCAGGGGACGCACGCATGCGCATCGGGCAGATCGAGCTGGCGCGCGGCCGCCTCCACCAGGCCTCGGAGGTCTATCACGAGTACCTCCGGCGCTTCCCGGAAGGCCGTCACTGGGAGGAGGCTTCGTACTGGGCCGCACGCACCGACCTGGACCTGGGCGACGCGACGGGCGCGCACAGGCTCATCGCCGGGATCCGCCGCGTCGAGCCGATCTCCTATTACGCCGTTCTGGGCGCGCAGCTCCTGGGCGAGCCGTTCGAGGTCTCCGTGCCCAGCGGAACGGCCCCCGTTCGCCCTGCCTGGCTCGGGGACGGGCTGCGCAGACTCGACCTGCTCCGGGCTGCGGGTCTCTCGTCCGGTGAGGACGCCGAGGTGCGCAGGCTGGAGGAACGGGCCGCTCGCTCCGAGTCCGCGACGCTGAGCCTCGCCGACGGGCTCATCGACCGTGGTCGCACCGTTGACGGGATCAACCTCGGCTGGAAGCTCCGCCGCGAAGGGCATCCCTGGGACCTCCAACTCCTGAAGGTCGTGTACCCGCTGCCGTACCGCACGCTCGTGATGCGCGAGGCGGAGGACGCGAAGGTCGATCCCCTGCTGCTCGTCGCCCTCATCCGCCAGGAGTCCGGGTTCGACGCGAAGGTGGTCAGCTCGGCCGGCGCGGTGGGCCTCATGCAGGTCATGCTGCCGACCGCCCGGGCGCTCGCGCGGCGGGACGGCCCCGCCGACCTGTCGGCGAAGAGCTTGACCGCGCCGGACGTCAACCTGCACCTGGGCACGGCGTTCCTCCGCGAGATGGATCGCCGCTACCACGGGGATCTGCCGCTGGTGCTCTCGGCCTACAACGCCGGACCCACGTGGGCGACGCGGTGGAGCCACTACTCGGACGTGAAGAGCGCCCAGAGCTTCGTGGAGCGGATCCCCTTCCCCGAGACCCGCGGGTACGTGAAGAACGTGCAGCGCAACCTCGGCGTCTACCACGCCCTGTACGGGCTCGACTGACGCCGCCAGGCCGTGGAAGCCCCTCCCAAGAGCGGCCCGCGCATCTTCCTCGTCGACGCGTACGCCCTGATCTACCGGGCGTTCTTCGCGTTCATCAGCCGTCCGCTCGTGAATTCCCGCGGCGAGAACACCTCGGCGCCGTTCGGCTTCACGCGCTTTCTGCTCGACATCCGCGAGAGGCTCGAGCCGGACTACCTGGCCGTCGTGTTCGACGCGGGCAACAGCTTCCGCGAGCAGGAGTACCCGGCCTACAAGGCCACGCGCGAGAAGATGCCCGACGACCTCTACGCGAGCCTCGCGCGCATCCGCGAGATCCTCGCGGGATTCCACGACCCGGTGCTCGAGCTCGACGGCTACGAGGCCGACGACATCATCGGCACCCTGGTGCACAAGGCCCGGGACGCAGGGCTCGAGGCGGTCATCGTGTCGGGGGACAAGGACTTCTACCAGCTGGTCGGACCGGGCGTCATGCTCCTGAATCCCGGCCGTGGCGGACCCGCCGGGGTGGCGTCGGAATGGGTGAGCGAGGAGAACGCCTCCGCGAAGTTCGGCGTGCCCCCGAGCCGGATCGCCGACTATCTCGCCCTCGTGGGAGACTCCTCCGACAACGTGCCCGGTGCACCGGGCATCGGGCCGAAGACCGCGGTCAAGCTTCTGTCCGAGTTCGGATCCCTGGAGGCGCTTCTCGCTCGGGCGGAGGAGGTGAGCCCGGCGCGGGCACGGGCCTCGCTCCTCGAGCACGCGGACGACGTGCGCCTGTCGCGGCGCCTGGTCACGATCAAGACCGATCTGCCGATCGAGCTCGACCTGGACGCCCTGAGGGTCAACGAGCCCGACGCCGACCGGCTGCGCGAGGTCTTCGTGGAGCTCGAGTTCCGGGGTCTGGCCAAGCAGTTCGCCTCGACGGGGCCGCCCACGACGCCCTCGCCGGAGCGTGCCGGGGGACCCGAGCCGCCGCGGTACCGCACGGTACGTGACGCGGCCGCGGCGCGCGACGTGGCGCAGCTCATCCGCTCTCATGGCGAGGTGGCCGTCGCGGCGGAGTGCTCGGAGGAAGATCCCCTGCGGGGCGAGCTGGTCGGGATGGCGCTCGCGGTCACCGAGGGAAGTGCCTGGTACTTGCCGCTCGGACACCGGGCTCCGTTCGCGCTCACCCTGGAGGGGGATCAATCCCAGGAGGCTGGGGACGTCGACCTGCCCCCTCTCGACGGACCGGAGCTCCGTGCCGTGCGCGCCGTTCTGGAGGACGGGAGCGTCGCGAAGGTCGGCCAGGACCTGAAGCGCACGGCTCTGGCGCTGTCCCGAGCCGGCGTGAGGCTCGCCGGCCTGGCATTCGATACGATGGTGGCGAGCTACCTGCTGGATCCTGGCCGCCGCGGGCACGGGCTGGACGTGCTCGCCGTCGAGTTGTTGGCGCAGAAGCCCCTCACACGCGCGGACGTCACGGGCAGCGGTCAGCGTCGGGTCCCGCTCTCCGAGGTGCCCGTGGATCGGGTGAGGGACTTCGTGTGCGAGCAGGCCGACCTGGCGCTTCGCGTCCGGGGGCTGTTCTCCCCGCAGCTCGAGGAGGCGGGGCTGGAGGGGCTGCTCAGCGGGCTGGAGATGCCGCTCGTGCCCGTGCTCACGCGCATGGAGCTCGCCGGGATCCGGATCGACGAGGGATTCTTCCGTGCGATGAGCCGCCGGCTGAAGCGCGAGCTGGACCTCGTCCAGGAAGACGTCTTCAAGGCGGCCGGGAGCGAGTTCAACGTCAACTCGACGCCCCAGCTACGGCAGATCCTCTTCGACAAGCTCGGCCTGCCCGTGCTGAAGCGGACGAAGACGGGACCGTCCACGGACGCCTCGGTGCTGGAGGACCTCGCGGTGGAGGGGCACGAGCTGCCGCGGCTCCTTCTCGACTACCGCGAGCTGGAGAAGCTCCGCAACACGTACGTGGACGCGCTCCCGCAGCTCGTGAATCCCCGCACGGGGCGCATCCACACGAGCTTCAACCAGACCGTCGCGGCCACCGGGCGCCTCTCCTCCAGCGATCCGAACCTGCAGAACATCCCCATCCGCACACCGCTCGGACGCGAGATCCGCAAGGGCTTCGTCGCCGATCCCGGGCACCTGCTGCTCAGCGTCGACTACTCCCAGATCGAGTTGCGCATCCTCGCGCACTTCTCCGGTGACGACGCCTTCGTGAAGGCGTTCCGCACCGGCGTGGACGTCCATCGCCAGACTGCCTCCGTGATCTTCGACGTGGCCGTCGAGGACGTCACGCCCGAGATGAGGGCCCAGGCGAAGACCGTCAACTTCGCGACCCTGTACGGACAGGGCGCCTTCTCGCTGGCGCGGCAGCTCGGGATCACCCGCGACGCCGCGCGCGCGTTCATCGACACGTACTTCGAGCGCTTCGCGGGCGTGCGCGCCTACCTCGATGAGCAGGTCGCGAAGGCGCGCGAGCTGGGATACGTGGAGACGCTCCTGGGACGGCGCCGCTACGTGCCCGAGCTGCGGGCGCGGAACTGGAACGTGCGCCAGTTCGGGGAGCGGGTGGCCCAGAACACCCCGATCCAGGGAACTGCGGCGGACCTCATCAAACGCGCGATGATCGAGGTGCAGGAGGATCTCGACGGACGCCGCTCCGGAGCGCGTATCCTGCTCCAGGTGCACGACGAGCTCCTCCTGGAGGTTCCCGAGGAAGAGCTCGACGAAGTCCGGGAGACGGTCGTGGCCAGGATGGAGGGGGCCATGACCCTCGAGGTGCCCCTGGTCGCGGACGCGGGCGTCGGCGCGACCTGGTACGACTGCAAGGGCTGACCGCCCTCGTCCGCGCCGCGTAGCGGGGCGCACGTAGGCCGATCGCGCCATGCGGAGTGCTCGCCCCGCCGCACATCCTTCGTGGCAGAGAGCGTGCCGGGGCGTTCGTCCGGCGCGCGCAACCCTTGAGCGGAGGGAGATCCGATGAGCCGGTCCGTGAACAAGGTCATCCTGGTCGGCAACGTGGGGCGTGACCCGGACATCCAGATGACACAGAACGGAACGAAGGTGGCCCACCTGTCGCTGGCCACGAACCGCCGCCTGGCCGGTGGCGACGAGCCGAAGGAGCGTACCGACTGGCACCGGCTCACGCTCTGGAACCGGCTCGCGCAGTTCGTCGAGGAGTACGTGAAGACGGGGGACAGGCTCTACGTCGAGGGGCACCTCGAGTACGACTCGTACGAGCGGGACGGGGTCACGATCCCCACGGCCGACGTCAGCGTCCGCGAGTTGGTGCTCCTGTCGAGCAGCAGGGCCTCCGAGTCGGAGGGTGAGCTCGCCGACGCCGCGTGAGCGCGAGGGGAGCGTTTCCTACAACCAGGGGCGGAACCGGGGGCTCACCGAGAAGGTGAGCTCCCAGCCCCCTCCGCTCTGGATTCCGCGGCCGAGGTCCAGGTGCAGGACGTCCCAAGCCAGGGACAGGCCCACGCCGACGGAAGCGCGCGGGCCCGGGGAGCCACGCACGTCCCAGCCCGGCGGGAAGACGCGGTGGCCGAGGTACGTCTGACCCACGGCGGCGAACGTCCGGAGTCCCACCCACGGTCGGAGGAGGGGGAAGGTACCCACCGCACGCACGAGCCAGAACCGGCTTCCCGCCCACTGGCGGAACCCGTACCCGGGCAGGGTGCCCATCCCGCCGAGGAAGTAGAGGGACTGCACCGGAGCCCGCGACGTCACCGCGCCGGCCAGCGCGTCGAGCTCCCCGTGCCAGGCGTCCTCGCCGTCGCGGGCCACCCGCCACCGAGCCCGACCGAGGAGCGTCCCGAAGGTCCGCGCGCCCAGACGTGCGAAGGTGCCCTCGAGCGTGGCCGTCCCGCGCCAGGGCACGCGGGCGTGCACGTCGCCGTCGACCGCTTCCAGCACACCCTCGTCCACGGGGAGGACCGGACGCCGGTCCGCCGTGCCGACGTTGCGGGCGGAGATCTCGCGCTCCCAGCGCACATCGAGCGTGGCTCCGGACGCCGGCCCTCCACGCGACAGGCTCAGGCGGGCCCCCCGGGCGAAGTACGGGTCGAGGTGGTCGCGCCCGAGGACCAGCGTCGAAAGGGTGTTCACGGCGCCGGAGGAAGCAGCCAGCGGTCCGAGGTCGCGCAGGGCGTCCCAGTAGACGTCGAGCGTCGGCACGAACGGCGCGGATGCTCCGGTGGCTGCGAAGGCGAGCGAGGGCCTGCGCCTGCCGAAGGCGTAACCCGCCCGTGCGGTGAGGAACAACCCGCTCGTAGGGTGAAGCCTCGTGCCCGCGCCCAGGAAGAGTCCCTCCGCCCGGTCGTAGCGGAGGGCATCCGAGACCGAAGGGATGTAGAGGCGGGTGCGGGACAGGCCGCTCAGGTAGCGGCGGCGAAGGATCTCTCTCGCCTCTCCCTGGATGCGGGCCATGGAGGGCGTCGGCGCGAGGCCGCGGCGGTCGAGGTCCGCGAAGAGGCCCTGCCGGAAGGCAAAGGACGCCAGCGCGGAGGGAGGCGCCCAGGTGATCCTGGGCTCCCGCACGAGGTTGCCGGGCAGCGGGACGTTGAAGCGGTAGTCGTCGATCCGGAACCGGGCCCGGATCACGCTCCCGAGCCGGAGGTCGAGCAGCGGGAGCTCCCGCCGGATCTCCAGGTCTTGCCTGTAGGGTAGCCAGTACTTGCCCATCCAAAGGGCGTTGGCCAGCGAGATGCGGATCTGGTCGAGGGTCGGGTCCACGTAGGAGGCCGGCGTGAACGTGAAGTCCATCGCCACGACCGCCGCGTGCTGCTTGTCCAGGTACACCGAGCCGACGAAGCCCGGTCCGTCCGGGTTCTTCGGGCGGACGCGCACGTCGTAGACCCGGACCTCCCGGGTACCGTCCGCATAGCGGAGGCTCATCGAGTCGGCCAGGCGGTAGTCGTACACCCGCTCCGCGTCCGGGGCGAGCGGATGGAGCACCGCCGCCACCTCCGCCCCCCCGCCGATGCGGATGACGTCGCCGTAGTCGTCCTGCACGACGGTGAGGTGGTCGATGTGATAGTGGATGTCGGTGGGCAGCACCTTCTCGTGACGCCGACCCACGATGGTCTCGTGGGTCCAGTGGGGCGCCTGCCAGAAGATGTCGAGCGCCAGCTGGTCGGCCCGGACCAGAGTGCGTTGCCCGCCGCCGGTACGGTCGAGGAAGAAGTAGACGTACCCGTGGGCTTCGGCCTGGTAGGACCGGAAGGAGGAGTCCACTGCGGTGGAGGCTCGCAGCGCGCGGGCTCGGCGAACCAGCTCGAGGACGTGGGGATCGTTCCACCCACCTCGGGTCTGCGCTGTGGCGGAAGAAGTCGAGCCCAACAGCCCGGCCACCACCCACGGAAGCGCCGCCCGGAGGGCGACGGCGGTGGGGCGGAGGCGGAGCTGCACGGAAGGGACTCCGGGCACCGGGAGCGCTGAAGGACGACCGCCGCGAGGCCTGCGTCGCTCGGAGGCGGGTCTCGCGAGGCTCCCGGTGGTACGCGGCCTTCGCGGAGACGGTTCCGGCGCCGCCGGCGTTCGCGAGAGGCCGAGCGCGCCTCCCGGTCGCGGTTCCCGTTCCTGCGTCGACGGCTCCCGGAAAGCACCAGGGGCCCCGTCCGGTCCGGACGGAGCCCCCGTGAGGCGCACGCCGATGGGC
>JBJKSF010000105.1:0-12658 GCA_046704285.1 Longimicrobiales bacterium
CTGGCGGGGGGGCGACCGGTGGCCGCCAACGCCGGGGTGGGGGACAGCGCCGCGGTCCTGCGCGCGGACGGCGTGGGCGTGGTGCTGGAGCCCGGCGCCCGCCACACGTACGCGCAGGCGGCGTGCCGCCTCATGGAGGTGGTGCGGAGTCCCGGGATGGCGGAGCGGTGCCGCGCCGTGGCCGAGGAGCGCTACGCCCTCGCCACCGCGGTGCAACGGTACGCCGCGCTGTACGCCGCGATCCTGGAGCGACGCGGGGGAAGGGGGGACGACGCGTGAGCGCGCCGGCCCGCACCCTGGTCGTCCTCTGTCCATACCCGGAGGGGCGCGCGCCCAGCCAGCGCCTCAAGTACGAGCAGTACTTCGACGACTGGCGCGCCGCGGGCTGGCAGGTCGACGTGCGCCCGTTCTGGGACGAGGCTGCGTGGTCGCGCTTGTACCGCCCGGGCGGCCGCGGCCTGAAGGCCCTGGACCTCGCGCGCGGCCTCGCGCGCCGGCGCTCCGACCTGCGCGCCGCGCTCGAGGCGGACCTGGTCTGGGTCCATCTGTGGGCGGTGCCGCTGGGCCCTCCCAGGCTCGAGCGGCGCATCCACGCGGCCGGCGTCCCGCTCGTCTACGACATCGACGACCTCGTGCACCTGCCGCACGCGTCGCGCGCGAACGCGTTCATGCGCCGGCTGCGCGGCGGCGACAAGGTCCTCGAGCTGATGGCGATGGCCGACGAGGTCGTCGTGTGCACGGAGCACCTGGCCGGCCTCGCGAGGACGCACAACGCGCGCGTGACCAGCATCTCCTCGACGATCGACACCGACGCGTACGTGCCGCGCCCGCACCGCGACGCGACCCGGGGGGTGGTCGTGGGGTGGAGCGGAAGCCACTCGACCTCTCCCTATCTGCACCTCCTCGACGACGTGCTGCGCGAGTTGCAGCGCACCGAAGGCATCGTCGTGCGCGTGATCGGGGACGCCGCGTTCCGCATCCCCGGCATGGAGGTGCGCGCGAGCGAGTGGAAGCCGGAGACCGAGGTCGCGGACCTGTCGGAGATCGACGTGGGCGTCTACCCGCTCCCCGACGAGGAGTGGGTGCTGGGCAAGAGCGGGCTGAAGGCGCTCCAGTACATGGCGCTCGAGATCCCGCCGGTGGTCGAGGCGGTGGGCACCAACCTGGAGATCGTACGCGACGGGGAGAACGGGCTCGTGGCGCGCACCCCCGAGGAGTGGCTGCAAACGCTCCGGCGCCTGGTGCGCGATCCCTCGCTGCGGCGGCGCCTCGGCGCGGCGGCGCGGCGCACCGTGGTGGACCGGTACTCCGTGCGCGCCAACGCGCCGCGCTACCGGGAGGTGCTGGAGCGGGCCGTGGCGGAGGCGGGCTGACGTGACGGGTGGGCACGCGCTCGGCTGGGTCGGCCTGGCGGCCGGCGTGGCCTGGGCCGCCGTGGAGCTGCGGGCCCAGGTGGAGGAGCGTCGCGTGCTCGCGGAGACGCTCCGCGGCATCGTGACGGACGGCCGCATCGACTCGCTGGACGATCTGCGCGCTCTGTGGCGCTACCTGGTCGCGCACGTCCGGTGGCAGCCCGCCCGGGGGCGCCGCCGTCCCCTCCTGC
The DNA here is from genome assembly GCA_046704285.1 of Longimicrobiales bacterium. Classification (GTDB taxonomy): domain Bacteria; phylum Gemmatimonadota; class Gemmatimonadetes; order Longimicrobiales; family Gaopeijiaceae; genus SZUA-318. The sequence goes on from JBJKSF010000105.1 coordinate 1,604, forward strand.
GCACGCCGGCGGCTTCCACGCTACGCTCCGGCATCGGCCTGTGCGGCGAAAACGCGCGCGCCGCGGTGCTCCTGCTCCGTCTCGGAGGGATGCGGGCGCACCGCCTCTACCTCTTCGGGCCGCGCTGGGGCCACGTGGTCGTCGAGTGCCTCACCCCGGACGGCTGGCGCCTCTTCGACGCCCACGCCGACGACGCGACGCTCCCGATGGCGGAGCAGATCGGGACGCTGGTCACCACCGATCCCGCCCGGCTGCCGAACCTCGTGGCGGAGAACCCGTGGACGGGCGCTGCGACGCTCAAGCCGCTGCGCCTCGTGAACGGCCTCGCCCGCCGGCATCCTCCCGACGCCCTGGTGGCCTTCATGGAGTCGCCGCACCTCGTGAAGGCCGGGTTGGGCGTGGCGCTCGCGCTGCTCGGAGCCGGCCTGCTCGCCCTCTGAGGGTCCGCCCCGGGGCCCGGCCCGTCAGGACCCGGCCCGCTCCGCGCCCGTGCGGCGCGCCACGAGCCAGATCGACTGGGCCAGATCGTCGCGGCGGGCCACGGCCCCCTCGAGGCGCCCCGCCCACGACAGCAGACGGCGCGCCGCCCGCCCCCCCATGCCCTCGTACCACGGGGGCGCCAGCTCGGCGCGCCCGGCCCGCACGGCCCGACGGGGCGGGGAGTGGAGGAGGGGCGAGGCTCCCCCCGCCACCGGCGCGAGCCCGGCCGAGCGCGCCATGCCGGCGAGCGACGCCGGCGTGTAGTGCACCACCCGGAGCGACGGACTGAACGAGCCGGCCCCCATCGCCACCCCCCACCGCTCGAGCTTGAGCCGCAGCAGGGAGGCGAGCGCGTTGGGCACCTTCAGGAGCACGATGCCGCCGGGCGCGAGGTGCTCGGCGACGCCCCGGAGCGCGCCGCCCGGGTCGGGGAAGTACTCGAACGAATCGAGGAACGTCACCGCGTCGAAGCTCCGGTCCCCGAGGTCGACGTCGGAGAGGCGGCCCTCGAGCACGTCGAGCCCGTTGCGCTCGCGGGCGAAGGCAGCCATGGCGCCGTTGGGCTCGACGCCCGTGACCGCCCACCCCGCTTCCCGCGCCTCGCGCCCGAAGAAGCCGTGCGCGCACCCGACGTCCAGCAGGCGCCGCCCGGGCGCGTACCGCCCCAGCAGGCGCACGAAGCGGCGGTAGCCGGCCCGCCGGTAGTGGCGGGCCCGCGCCTCCAGGATCGGACCGTAGGTCCGGTCGAGCTCCTCCGCGGAGGTCGGCGCGAGCACGCCGTGGGGCTCGCGATGGCGCTCGGGCGTGAAGAGAAGGCCGCACCCGCGGCAGCGCGCCACGAGCACGCCGTCGGGAAACCGCTTGAGCGGATCGCCCCCGTCGGAGCCGCACGCGGGGCAGGGCATCGTGACGACGGAGGAGCTCGTCATGGCTCCGAAAGTATCCATCGGATACCTTAGCGTCGACATGTCTTCCACGCCGCTCCCCGGCGAAGCGCCGGAGCTCCGCAAGACCTCCGGGGCCGCGCCCCCGCGATTCGCGCTCCTGCGCGCGCTGCGCCCCCACCAGTGGGCCAAGAACCTGCTGATCCTGGTTCCGGTGCTGGCGGCGCATCGAACCCCGGGGCTGTCCGTCGCGATCGCGTTCGCGTCGTTCTCGCTCCTGGCGTCGACGGTCTACCTGACGAACGACGTGGTGGACCTCGAGCACGACCGGCTCCATCCCCGCAAGCGGAGCCGCCCGCTCGCCTCGGGCGCGATGACGCGCGCGGGCGCGCTCACGCTCGCGGCCGTGCTGCTGGTCGTCTCGCTGCTGCTCGCGCTCGCGCTTCCGCGGAGCTTCCTGGCCGTGTGGCTCGCGTACCTCGTCGCGACGTCCGCGTACTCGCTGGGGCTCAAGCGCAGGGTGGTGCTCGACGTGATCATCCTGGCCGGCCTGTACACGGCGCGCGTCGTGGCCGGCGCGGCGGCGACCGGCGTCCCGCTGTCGAGCTGGTTCCTCGCGTTCTCGGTCTTCGTCTTCACGTCGCTCGCGCTCCTCAAGCGGGGCGTCGAGGCCCTCGAGGCACGAGCGGGAGACCAGAAGGCGCTCGGGGGGCGTGGCTGGCGGGTCGAGGACCTCCCCGTGCTCGCCGCCGCGGGCGTCGCCTGCGCGGTGGCCGCGGCGCTCGTGTACTGCCTCTACATCACGGGTCCCGACGTCCTGAGGCTCTACCGCCGTCCCGAGCTGCTGTGGATCGGGCTGCCGCTCCTGCTGTACTGGCTGACGCGGGCGTGGCTGCTGGCCCTGCGCGGAGAGATCCACGACGACCCGGTGGTCTTCGCGCTCGAGGACCCGACGAGCTGGGCCGTGCTGGTGATCATGGCCCTCGCGGTGTGGCTCGCCACGTGACGCGGTCCGGGTCGGGACGCACCAGCACCGTGAAGGGCCCCACGTGGATCACCCGGGGAAAGCGCGTCTCGAGCGAGTCGAGCAGATCCCGGGGCACGGGCCCCGAGAAGAGGCCGGGCCGCTTCAGCACGGCGACGCGCACGTGCTTGCGGCGCAGCTCGTCCATGATGCGCCGGGTGCGGCCGACGGGATCGTCCAGGAAGTCGTAGAGGGTCCGCGTCGGGTTCATCCGGTCCGCCAGGTACGGGATCTCGGGACCGTCCGGGGTCGCGTAGACCCAGGGTCCCGGGTCGACGGCGTGGAGGGTGTCGACCAACGCGCGGTAGGCCGCCCAGTCCCCCGGGGGCACCCTCAGGGAGGCGCGCACGCCGGTCATCCGTGCCGTGGACGGGCCCAGGGTGTGCTGCGAGTTCACGAGCGCGTAGCCGGCCACCACGACCGCGTAGAGGAGGGCGACGGGCCGCAGGCCGCCCCTCGCCCGGGCCTCGGCCGTCTCCAGCAGCGCGGCGAGCAGCACGACGGTGAGGGGCACGACGTAGAAGACGTAGAACTCCGCCGCGAACGGGAACTGCACGAGACCCCACATGGCGGTGCCGGCCACCAGGGCACCCAGCTCCGCGCGGGGCGTCGGATCCCCGGAGGGGCGCTGCCGGAGGAGCCGCGCCGCCCCCCACACGACCGCCACGACCGCCCACACCCGCAGGCACTCGACGGCGTAGCGCGCGACGACGCCCTTGCCCTCCAGCACGAGCAGCGCGCCCAGGACGAGGGCGCTCGTCACCGCGGTCGTCCACCGCGCTCGCGACCCGGCCCGCGCCGCGACGACGAGGGGAACGGCCGAGAGGAGGCCGGCCGCCAGCACGGGAGGGCCGGGCAGCGTCTGCGCGGCGTCGGAGAGCCGGATCCACGGCTGCACGAGGGTCCCGTACGCGAGAGCCCCGAGCCCGCCCTCGAGGGCGTAGTACGCCGCGAACAGCGCGACCGGAATCGCCGCGGCGCCCACCACCAGGCCGACCCGGGCCAGGAGCCGTCCCGGGTCCACGCCGCCGGCCCGACGGCCGAGCTCCGTGGCGCAGAGCCCCACCGCCGCGGGAGGGACGACGAAGACGAGGAACGCGCCCGGACCCCACTGGGTGCGCACGAGCAGCACGACCATCGCCGTGAGCACCACGGCCCCGGCCCCCACCAGCAGCGTGCCGGCCTGCGACCTGCGGCCGCCTCCCCGCTCGTCCATGGCTGCCTGGATCGCGAGATAGAGCAGGACGCCCGCCAGCGCGTACAGGCCCACGATCTTGAAGAGGATCGACACGCCGGCGGCCAGCCCGGCCGCCGCCAGGTAGGCGCTCCTTCCGGACTCGGCGTGACGCACCAGGAAGCAGAGCCCGGCCGTCAGGAGGAAGAGGTTGTACCAGGACGGGAGGGCGGCGGGCCACTGCGGGAGCGTGAGCAGTCCCGCCAGGCCCACGGCCGCGGCCGCGCTCCACGGCGCGAGCCAGCGCCGCGCGAGCCACCACAGCATGCCGAGCCACACGAAGTAGGCGAGCAGCAGCGCCACCCTCAGCCACAGGAGGTCGACGCCCGCCACCTTCATGATCGCGGCGTCGTAGAACGCCAGCCCGCCCGTGTAGACCGCGTCGAAGTCGCGGTGCGGCAACTGCCCCCGCAGGACGCGCACCGCCGACTCGCCGAGCATCCCCTCGTCGGCGGGGGACCAGGAGCGGTCCACCCGCGACGCGGCGAAGAGGCCCACGAGGAGCACGACGACGATCGCCAACCGGGAGGCTGGCCCGGAGTGCTTCGCTCTCGAGTCCGGCACGCCGGAAGCCTAGGGCGCCGGGTTGGGGTGCGCCAGGCACCACGAGGACCCCGCCGTGCGCCGCGGCCCGGGAGCCGGGTTGTCCGCCCGCGTCATGGCTTCGAGCGCGGCCATCGGATACGTTTGCGTGCGACATGTCATCCGCTCAGGCAGGCCTCTCCGTGCCATCCCTTCCATCCCGGGTGCCCTCGTGAGGCACGTCGTCCTGGTGGGCGCGACCGACGGGATCGGGCGCGCCCTGGCCGCCGCGTACCTGGAGCGGTCCTGGCGGGTGGCCGTCGTCGGCCGCAGCCCCGCCAAGGTGGACGCCACGTTGGCCGACCTCGCCGCCGCCTTCCCGGGCTCGACCGTGGTCGGAGGCGTCCTGGACGTGACCGAGCGCGCGTCGGTCGTGCCGGCGATGGAGGCGACCCTGGCGGCGCTCGGGCAGATGGACCTGCTCGTGTACTGCGCCGGGACGATGGAGGGGGAGGGGCGCACCCGCCCCCCGGACGCCGACGGCGTGGCCGCGGCCTCCGACGCCGCCCTGCTGCTCGCCGTGAACTTCCTGGGCGCCGTCGACGTGCTCGAGTGGGGCGCGCGCTACTTCACCGAGGCCGGGACCGGCCGCCTCGCCGCCATCGGCTCGGTCGCGGGCGACCGCGGCCGCAAGGGCAGCCCGATCTACGCCGCGGCCAAGGCGGCGCTCCACCAGTACCTCGAGGCGCTCCGCCACCGCCTCCACCCCGCCGGCGTGGGCGTCACCACGATCAAGCCCGGGTGGGTGAGCACGCGCATGCTGGGCGAGGTGCCGCGCTTTCCGCCGGCGATCAGCCCCGAGCGGGCGGCACGCCTCATCGTGGGCAAGCTCGATCGGGGCCGCGACGGCTTCTACGTGCCGGCATGGTGGGGCCCGCTCTCGCTCGTGCTGCGCGCGGTGCCGCGTCCCCTGTACAAGAGGGTCGCGCCGCCATGACGGCCCCGGTGACGCGCGTGCTGCACGGCTGGGGCATGGCCAATCGCGCCCGCTCCCTCGTGTACCGGCCCGTGGACGCGGAGGACGCGGCGGCGGCCCTCGCCGACGCGCGCGGCCGGGGGCTCTCGGTCGCCGCCCGCGGGACCGGCCTCAGCTACGGCGACGCCGCGCTCAACCAGGGTGGCGCGGTCCTCGACCTGTCGGGGATGCGCCGCGTGCTGGACTTCGATCCCCAGACCGGCGTCGTGCGCGCGGAGGCGGGCGTCACCATCGAGGATCTCTGGCGCCACGTGCTCCCGCACGGGTGGTGGCCGCCCGTCGTGCCCGGCACGATGCTGGCGACGCTCGGCGGGTGCGTCGCGATGAACGTGCACGGCAAGAACCACGCGCGCGCCGGGGCGATCGGCCGTCACGTCCGCTCGCTCACCCTGCTCACGGGCGACGGCGAGGTGCGCACGCTCCGCCAGAGCGACCCGGTTGGCGAGGAGGGGCTCTGGAAGCTGGGCCTGCACGACGTGATCGGCGCGCAGGGCCTGAACGGCACGATCCTGGACGTGACGCTCGCGCTGCGCCGCGTCTCGGGCGGCCATCTGGACGTCGAGTCGCTCGCGACGGGATCGCTCGCCGAGACCCTGGACGCGCTCGACCGGGGCGCGCGCGACGCGGACTACACGGTCGCGTGGGTCGACTGCACCGGACGGGCGGCGGGGCGGGGGGCGGTCCACCACGCCTGGTACCTCCCGCCCGACCATCCCCTGGCCGGCAGGGCGCTCGACCCGGGGGAGCAGCGACTGCCCGCCCGGGTGGCCGGGGTGCTTCCCCGCGCCCAGGCCTGGCGCGTGCTGCGCCCCTTCACGAACCGCTACGGGATCCGGCTCCTGAACGCCGGGCGCTACCTCTCCACGGCCCTGCGCGGGCGCGCCCGCTACCGCCAGACGCACGCGGCCTTCCACTTCCTGCTCGACTACGTGCCGGACTGGAAGCGCGCGTACGGCCGCAGCGGCCTCGTCCAGTACCAGCTCTTCGTCCCGGCCGCCGCCGCGCGCGAGGCGTTCGCCGAGGCGCTCCACCAGCAGAGGAGGCTGGGCGTGCCGAGCACGCTCGGCGTGCTCAAGCGGCACACGGCGGAGGACTCCGCGGCCGGCTACTGTCTCGACGGCTACTCGCTCGCGCTCGACTTCCCTGTGGGGCGCGGGGCGCGCACGCGCGCCCTCATGCGCCTGTGCCGCTCCCTCGACCACATCCTCGCCGACGCCGGCGGGCGCATCTACGCCGCGAAGGACGCGGTGGGCGTCGGTCGCCTGCCCGAGCGCCGGGACCCGGCGTTCAGCTCGAACCTCGTGCGGCGCTGGGAGCGGGGAGGGAGGGTGTGAGGCACCGGCCCTCGTCGCCGGACCGGACGGCGCTCGCGATCCTCCTGTGGGTGGCCGCGACCCTCACGCTCCTGTACTGGCAGGGCGTCGCGGCACCCGCCACCGCGCAGCGCATGCTCCAGCACGAGCGCATCCTGACCGGGACGATGGACGCTCCGTACCGCTACCGCGTGCTCGCCGTCTGGGTGACCGAAGGCGTCATCCGGCTGCTCGCGCCGGTGCTCGGCGCCCACCGCGCCTTCCAGGCCGCCTATCTCGGCTGGGATCTGCTCGGCGCGTTCGGCTTCCTGGCCGGCCTGTTCGCGCTCCTCAGGAGATGGTTCGGGACGTGGCGGAGCCTCGTGGGCGCGCTGCTGGCCGTTCCGGCGCTGCTGCTCGCGTTCGGCAACGCGCACTACTTCTACATGCCGTGGAGCGTCGCGGAGGGCGCGTTCGCCACCTGGGGTCTGCTGTTCGCGCTCTCGAACCGATGGGGCGCGCTCGCGCTCATGACGGTGCTCGCCGCCCTGAACCGCGAGACCGGGCTCTTCGTGGCGCTCTACGCCGCGGCGGCGCTGCCCCGCGCGGGGGAGGCGGAGCGTCCCAGCCCGCTCGCGGCCCGCTGGCTTCCCCTCGCGCTGTGGGCCGCGACCTACGGGGCGCTCCGGCTCGCGCTGGGGGCCGCGCCGCGCACGATCTCGATCCGGGACATCCTCGCGCTGAACCTCGGGCTCGCATCGCTCGTCTGGGCGCTCGTGCTGCTGGCGCTGTTCGCCGGTCCGATGTGGATGCTGGCGCCCACGGGATGGAAGAGGGCGCCGGCGCAGCTCCGCCGCGCCGCCGCGGTCCTGCCGCTCGTGGCCGCGCTCTATCTCGTGTTCGGCATCTGGCGCGAGGTGCGGATCCTCCTGCCCGCGCTCCCGGTCCTGATCGCTCTGACGGCCTGGGCCGCGTGGCGGCCCGCCGACCCACCCTCCGCCGTGGAGCCCGCCTCCTGACATGTGCGGCATCGCCGGCATCGTCCGCCTCGCGCCCGACGCCCCGCCTCCGACCCGCGACGAGGCCCTGCGCATGGCGGAGCGCCTGCGCCACCGCGGTCCGGACGGCCGCGCCGCCTGGGCGTCGCCCTCGGGCGCGTGCGCGCTCGGGCACGCGCGCCTGAAGGTCATCGACCTGGAGACGGGCGACCAGCCGATGGCGAACGAGGACGGGAGCGTGCAGGTCGTCTTCAACGGCGAGATCTACAACTTCGTGGCGCTGCGCTCCGAGCTGGAGCGCGCCGGCCATCGCTTCCGCACCCGGAGCGACACCGAGGTGCTCGTGCACGGCTACGAGACGTGGGGCGACGAGCTTCCCAAGCACCTCGACGGGATGTTCGCGTTCGCGATCTGGGACGAAGAGCGCCGCCGCATGCTGCTCGCCCGCGACCGCGCGGGCAAGAAGCCGCTCTTCTGGGCGCGCGCCGGCGGCCGGTTCGCGTTCGCCTCGGAGATCAAGGGCCTCTTCGCGCTGGGCTCCGTCCGGCGGGAGGTCGACGCGGGCGCGCTCCCCGCCTACCTCTCCTACGGCTACGTGCCCGCGCCGCGCACGTTCTATCGGGGCGTGGTCAGGGTGCCGCCCGCGACGTTGATCAGCGTGGAGCGCGGCACGCTCCGCGAGCGCCGCTACTGGCGGCTGCACTGGACGTCGGGACGGGCGGACCCCGACAGGTACGAGATGCGTCAGGCCGTGCGCCAGACGCTCGGACGCGCGGTGGAGCGCAGGCTGGTGGCCGACGTGCCGCTCGGCGCCTTCCTCTCGGGAGGCATCGACTCCACGATCGTCGTCGGCCTCATGCGCGAGCGCATCGAGGGGCCCATCCGCACGTTCAGCCTCGGGTTCGCGGACGATCCGACGTACGACGAGACCGCCTACGCACGCATCGCCGCCCGGCGGTTCGGGACGGAGCACACCGAGCTGACCGTCGAGGCGGGGGCCGTCGACCTGGTCGACGAGCTGGTGGAGGCGTACGACGAGCCGTTCGGGGACTCCTCGGCGATCCCCACGCACATCGTGTCGCGCCTGACGCGCGAGCACGTCACGGTGGCGCTCACGGGCGACGGCGGCGACGAGATGTTCGCCGGCTACCCTCGCTTCGCGGGCATGGTCCTGGCGGAGCACCTTCCGCGCTGGCTCTCCGTGCTGGGCGACGGCCTGGGTCGCTGCCTTCCGCACCATCGGAACTTCCGCCACCCGACCCGCCGGTTCGCACGCTTCTTCCGGGCGGCGGCGCTGACGCCCGAGGAGCGCATGCTCCGCTGGATCGGCTTCTTCGGGCGCGACGTCGCCCTGATGCTGCGACCGGAGCTGCGGCCCGACCTGTCGCGCGACGAGCTGCTGGCGAGCTTCCGCGCGCCCTGGAAGGCGCACGCCGCGGAGTCGGTGCTCGCGCGCACGCTGGCGCTCAACTTCGACACCTACCTCCCCGAGGACCTGCTCGTGAAGGCCGACCGGTGCTCGATGGCGCACGGCCTGGAGCTGCGCTCGCCGTTCCTCGACCTGGAGGTCATGGAGCTCGCGGCCTCGCTGCCCGACCGCGCGCGCATCCGGCGGCGCCGCCTCAAGTGGATCCTGCGCGCCGCGTTCGACGACCTGCTGCCCCCGGAGATCGCCACGCGCGGCAAGATGGGCTTCGGCGTCCCCCTGCCCACGTGGATGCGCACGCGCTGGCGCTCCCTGTTCGAGGAGCGCGTCCTGGCTCCCGACGCGTCCGTGTGGCGCTGGCTCGTGCGCGGGCCGGTCGAGGCCATGTGGGCCGAGCACCAGGCCGGGCGGGCCGACTGGGGCCACCAACTCTGGGCGCTGCTCACCCTGGAGACGTGGTTGCGGGCGAACGGCTAGGCGCAGATGTTCGACCATCCATGTCCCGAGCGGAGGACGTAGCTCTTCATGCGGATCCTGGTCACCGGCGGCGCCGGGTTCATCGGCTCGCACCTCGTGGAGCGCCTGCTGGAGCGCGGCGACACCGTGCACGTCATCGACGACCTGTCGACCGGCTCTCTGGACAACCTCAAGGCCGTCCGCCGCCACCCGGAGCTGCACGTCAACGTCGACACCGTCCTGAACTGGCCGATGATGCACGAGACCGTGGCGCGCTGCGACCAGGTCGTGCACCTCGCGGCCGCGGTGGGGGTGCGCAAGATCATCGACGAGCCCGTCGCCACGATCACGACGAACGTACGCGGCACCGAGATCGTGCTGGACTGCTGCTCGCGCCATGGGGTGCCCCTCTTCATCGCCTCGACCTCGGAGATCTACGGCAAGGGCGGCGAGCATCTCGACGAGGAGCACGACCGCATCATGGGCGCCACGACGCATCGCCGCTGGGCGTACGCGTGCACGAAGGCGCTCGACGAGTTCCTCGCGCTGGCCTACCACCACGAGCGGGGGCTCCCGGTCGTCATCGGACGCTTCTTCAACACGGTGGGGCCGCGCCAGACGGGACAGTGGGGCATGGTGCTCCCGAGCTTCGTGGGCCGCGCGCTCAGGGGCGATCCGATCGAGGTGTACGGCCCCGGCACGCAGCGGCGCTCGTTCTGCCACGTGCACGACACGGTGCGCGCCGTCCTGGGCCTGCTCGCCCACCAGGACGCGTGGGGCCGGGCCTTCAACATCGGCTCGGAGGGCGAGATCACGATCGCGGACCTCGCCCTCCTGGTGAAGGAGCGCCTCGGGAGCGAGTCGCCGATCGTGCGCGTCCCCTACGAGATCGCGTACGGGGAGGGCTTCGAGGACATGGAGCGCCGCCAGCCCGTGACGGCCCGGATCCGCGGCCTGCTCGGGTGGGAGCCGAGCCTCACGCTCGAGCAGATCATCGACGATACGGCGGCGCACCTGCGGGCGGCCGTGGCCGCGTGAGCGCGCGCGGGCGCGCGGAGCGCACGGGGCCCGCGTGAAGCCGTACCTGATCCACCGCGTCATCGCCCGCCTCAACGTGGGCGGGCCTGCCATGCACGTCGTGCACCTCGCCCGGGCGATGAACGACGGCCCCTGGCGCACCCGCCTCGTGACCGGAACCGTCGCGGAAGGCGAGGGCGACATGGCCTACTACGCCGAGGAGCGCGGCGTCGCCGTGACGGTGCTGCCGGCCATGTCGCGGGAGATCAGCCCGCTCGCCGACGTGCGCACGCTCGCCGCCCTCGTGCGCCTGTTCCGACGCGAGCGGCCCGACGTCGTGCACACGCACACGGCCAAGGCCGGCACGTTGGGCCGCCTGGCGGCGGTGCTCGCCGGGGTGCCCGTGCGCGTGCACACCTACCACGGCCACGTGCTCGGGGGCGACTATTTCGGGCCCCTCGAGACGCGCGTCTTCCTGGAGATCGAGCGGCAGCTCGCGCGCGCGACCCACCGGATCGTCGTGCTCACCGAGCGTCAGGCGGACGAGATGGCGGAGAAGCTGCGCATCGCGCCCAGGGAGAAGTTCGCCGTGGTGCCGCTCGGCCTGGAGCTCGAGCGCTTCAGCACCGCGGACCGCGACGCGGCGCGCGCCCGCGCGCGCGCCGCGCTCGGCCTCGCGCCGGACG
>JBJKSF010000106.1:0-6497 GCA_046704285.1 Longimicrobiales bacterium
TGCGCGACGTGGTGGACGCACTGGCCGCCGCACACGCGAAGGGCGTGGTCCACCGCGACATCAAGCCCGAGAACATCATGCTCTCGGGCCACCATGCGATGATCGGGGATTTCGGCGTCGCCAAGGCGGTGAGCGAAGCCACGGGCCGGCATCGCTTGACCACGGAGGGCGTGGTCCTGGGGACCCCCGCCTACATGGCACCCGAGCAGGCGGCGGGGGAGCAGAACGTCGACCATCGAGCGGACATCTACGCCGTGGGCGTGGTGGCCTACGAGATCCTCACGGGGCGTCCGCCCTTCGGCGGCGCTACGGCCCAACAGATCCTGACGGCGCAGGTGATGGAATCGCCGCGGCCGGTGCGGGAGCACCGACCCGCCGTGGCGCCGGCGCTCGAAGCGCTCGTCATGCGGTGCCTGGAAAAGAAGCCCGCCGACCGGTGGCAGAGCGCCGAAGAGATGATGACGCGCCTGGAGGCCGTTACGCCGACGTCCGGGGTGCGACCGATGGACCCGGCGCCGGTGAGAGGCGGCGTGGGAGAGAGCAGCGGTCTGGTGGCCGGGATCCGCCGCCGCTCGCTCTGGCAGACGCTGGGGATCTATGGTGTCGCCTCGTGGATGGTCTACGAGATCGTGAGCATGCTCTACGAGAGCCTCGGCCTGCCCGATTGGGTGCGGCCCACAGCGCTCGTGATCCTCCTGCTCGGACTCCCGCTCGTCATCGCGACGGCGGTCGTTCAGGGGGTCGGGCCGATGCAGGCCCGCCAGAGTGCGCCTGCTCGGCCGGCCCGAGCCCGGCTCCACGAGACGTTGGCCGGCATCCTTACCTGGCGTCGCGTCGGCACCGCCTTCGCACTGGCGCTCGCGGCTCTGGGATTGGCCGCGACCGGATTCGAAGGGATGAGGGTCATGGGCATCGGCCCGGCCGCCAGCCTCATCGCCAGCGGAGCGCTGCAGGAGCGGGCGCCCATCGTCCTCGCGGACTTCGAGGGTCCCGCGGGTGACTCCACGTTGGCGCCCGCCGTTCGTGAAGCCGTTCGCATCGACCTGGTCGAATCCCCGGTCCTGGCACTGGCCTCGACCACAGCGGTGAGTGCGGTGCTCGCTCGGATGGAGCGCCCGGACAGCACGCGGCTCACTCCCGAGATCGCACGCGAGATCGCCATCCGGCAGGGGTGGCCGGCGGTGCTCCTGGGGAAGGTCGGACGGATACGAGACACCTACATGATCACCGTCGACCTCGTGGATGCACGCACCGGCGACGTTCTCGCGGGCTTCCGCGAGTCCGCCTCGGGCGAAGCCGACGTGATCCCGGCGGTCGGGCGTATGTCCGCCACGATCCGGGAGAAGATCGGCGAATCGGTCCGCTCGGTCCGTGCGGGCACGCCTCTGCCGTCAGTCACGACCAGGTCGCTGGATGCGCTGCGGGCGTTCGCGTCCGCGCGATACGAAGAAGCTGTGCAACTCGATCCGGACTTCGCGCTGGCGTGGAGCAAGCTCGGCGTCATGTATGGGCTCGATGCCCGCGACAGGGCGAAGGAAGTCCACGCGGTCACCCGAGCCTACGAGCTCCGGAACCGCGTCACGTGGCGGGAACGGCACTACATCGACGCATACTACTACGGAAAGGTCGCGGGCGACTGGGTCCGCATTGCGCAGACCGATCGAGAGATGCTCGCGGCGCATGTGGACGAAGGTCTGTTCGCGCAGGGGCTGGGCCTGGCTCTCTCCATGCAGCGGGACTTCGCCGCGGCCGAACAGGCTCACCGCATGGCGCTCGACCTGCTCCCCGGAGACCAGTTGCAGCGCCTGAACGTCGCCGGCGTGCAGTACGCGCAGGGGAAGCTCGCCGAAGCGTGGAAGACCCTCGACGTGCCGGACCCACAGGCGCGCTCGTCCTGGTGGGTGGCGCGTGGCAAAGCCCGCATCGCGGTCGCCGAGCGCCGGTTCGAGCAGGCCGACAGCCTCATCGACGCTCTGAAGGCGATCGAGGCCGGCTCGCTCACGACCGCCAATTCCTCCGCCCTGGAGCTCGAGGCCGGTGTGGCCGCCATGCGGGGACGCATGCACGACGCCTGGAAGCTGCTGCCGCAACGTGACGAAGTGGCGAAGGCACTCGGGTTTCCGAACCTCTCCATCGCGTACGTCTCGGAAGCGGTGACCACCACCGCAGCCGCAGGCCTTCCCACCGGACGGCGGATCGCCCACCTCGATGCGGTGCTCGCGTCCGACACCCTGCTCCCCGCCCGCTCGCTCTCCTTCCCATACGGCGCCGTGGCCGAGGCGTACGCCGCCGCCGACCGCCCCGCGGATGCCGAGCGGGTGATCGCGGCGTTCGACGAGATCTCTGCCGCGATCGGCCACAACTACGAGGACGCCAACCGATACCGGCTCGCCCGCGCCAAAGCCATCCTGCTCATCCACGACGGCAAGCCCGACGCCGCGCTCGAGCTGCTCCACCGCTCGTATGCCCTACCCTGCACGACGATCGAGTGGACGGTGGACGACCTCTGCTTCGCGGCCCTCGAGGGCCGCGCGCACGAGCTCGCCGGTCGGCCCGATTCTGCGATCACGTCCTACGAGCGCTATCTGGCGGTGAAGACCACGACCCGCTTCATGCTCGACGAGACCGACCTCGCGCCGACGCTGGAGCGACTGGCGGCTCTGTACGAGCAGCGGGGCGACCGCGCGAAGGCGGCCGGCACATACTCCCGATTCGCCGAACTGTGGGCCGACGCCGACGCCGAGCTGCAGCCTCGCGTTGCCGCGGCACGGCGCGCGGCCACCCGCCTCGCGTCCGCACACGGCGACGAAGGCTGAAGGCGTCGGAGGGCTCGAGCTGAACTGCCCGGACCGCCGACACCCGATCACGCTCCCGCAGCCAACTCTTCCATCCGCTCCACCAGCCGCACCATGGCGCAGGTGTCCAGCTTGCAGTACTCGAGGAGCGCGGCACGCTTCGCCTCACGGGCCGCCGGGTCCATCGCGCCATCGTCCTTCAGCAGGTGCGCCAGCTCCACGCTGGCGGTCACGCCGTCGGCCACTTCCATGCCCGCGTATGCGAGGTCCGGCACGAGCGGCGTGAGCACGTCCTTGATGCTGAAGCTGCCGTGGAAGGCCGGGTCGGCGATGTTGTCCTGAATCACCTTCTTCAGGTCGACGAGCCGGCTTTCGAGGTCCGCGAGCTCGTCCGAGAGCGCCGGCACGGCCGCGGCGAGACCACGGATCTGCGTGCGCTCGTACGGCGCGTACATCGCGACGCGCTCGGCGTGGGCCGTGGCCTCCACGAGTGCCTTCGCGAGCGCCGGACGCGGGTCGCCCCAGCCCTCGGCGAGCCAGGCTTCGTGCCTGTACGTCCCGTCGTCCAGGCGTTCGTGATAGCTGAACTGGACCGGGACCGCCTGCCACGGCTTGACGCCCGGCCAGGGCGGGAGGGCGCGCCCCACCGTCTCGAAGTCCAGGAACCCGACCCGCCCGCGGAAGGGCTCCAGGTCACGCGAGAGCCCCGCCTGCACGATGCGACTCCCTCGCTCCCACGCCCGCACCTGGCGCCGGGCCGTCTCACCGACCCGCTCGGCCGGCGGCAGGTCCCCGAACGTGTGGATGCCGCGGGCCATGTACTTCAGGGCCGTCTTGACCCCGACGCGATACAGCTGGCGGATGTGGTCCGGCTCCCGAGGCCAGCACGCCGCGTCCAGCGGGCAGCGTCCGTCACCGCGCCCGCACCGCTCTCCGACGCACGCGCCCGGGTCCGGCCCATCGAGCAGCGACGTGAACTGCTCGATCAGCCCCGGCACCTCCGGCAGGAGCGCCTCGACCTGGGGCATGACGTCCTCCTGGACGAAGAGGTCCTCCGGGCCCGGGTGCCGGTACTCCTTGTTGAGGTGCATCAGCACGGCCCCGCGCACGTCGAGGCCGGCACGCCGGAGGACGTGCACCTGGACGGCGACGTCCGGGATGTGCTCTTCCTTCACTTCGTTGGTGGCCTTCACCTCGACGATCCGGAAGCCGTCCTCGATCCGTTCGAGCACGTCCACGGCCACGAACACGCCGTCCTCCGAGAACGACGCCTCGAAGACGGCCGGCGCGTCGCCCGCCAGGGCCGCCCGCGTCGCCTCCACCTTCTCGCGCATCTGCTCGTGCGGCAGATCGATGAGGACGCCGCCGGGATAGCGGTCCCTCGCGAGACGGCCGACCTCGGTTCCCTGCTCCATGCGGTCGATGTCGCCGACGTCGGGCTGCATCTCCGGCGCGTCGGCCTTGTAGACCTTCCACCAGAGGAGGCGCGGGCACTTCCAGCCGGCCACGAACCGGGACTTCGAGAGGCCGTGCGTCCTCGACTCCGCCGCCGCGCTCATGACTGCTCCACCAGCCGCGTCGACTCGCCTTCGATCGCCTCGAACTCCGGGGCGGAGAGCCCCCTGGGGACGACTTCGACGTGCGACGCGGGCGGGATCTGCGCGTCCACGGCGACCCCGAGCTCCGTGAACCGGCGCGCGCTGACGAGCACGCGCGACTCCAGGGAGCCGACGGCCGCGTTGTAGGCCTCCACGGCTCTCGACAGGCCCTTGCGGAGATCCCGGAGGTGATCCGCGACGGTGCCGATCCGGTCGTGAAGCTCGCGCCCCAGGCGGCTGATGTCGCGGGCGTTCTCCGCGAGCGTCTCCTGCCTCCATGCGTAGGTCACCATCTTCAGGAGACCGATCAGCATCATCGGGGTCGCGAGCACCACGCGGTTCTCGACGGCGTAGTCGAAGAGCCGCGGGTCCTCCTGGACGGCGGCCGCGTAGAACGCGTCTCCCATGAACAGCACGACGAAGTCCGGCGTCCCCTCGATCCTCTCCCAATAGGCCTTCGAGCCGAGCTGCTTCACGTGCTCGCGCACGAGCGCCGCATGCTGCCGCAGACACTCGCGCCGGACGTTCTCGTCGGTGGCCTCCAGCGCGTTCAAGTAGTGCTCGAGCGGCGTCTTCGCGTCGACGGCGATCCGGCGGTCGCCCGGCAGCAGCACCATCAGGTCCGGCCGGATGCTCCCGTCCTCGCCCGCGTGCGTCTCCTGCTCCACGAAGTCGCAGTGCTCCTCCATCCCGGCGATCTCGACCACGCGACGGAGCTGCACCTCGCCCCAGCGGCCGCGGACGGTGGGCGCCCGCAGCGCCTTCACGAGGCTCGCCGTCTCGGTCCTCAGCTCGCCCTGCGCCTTCCCGAGGGAGTCGAGGTACTGCTTCAGCCCGCCCTCCGCCGTCGCACGACTCTGCTCCACGGCGTCGATCTTCTTCCCGACCTTCTCCAGGGTCTCGGAGATCGGCTTGACCAGGGACTCCACGGCCTGCTTGCGAGCGTCGAGATCGCCCTGCGCCGTCTCCCGCAGCTTGCCGAACGTCTGCTGGGCGAGCTCGAGGAACTGGGAGTTGCTGTCCTTGAGCGCGTGCGAAGCCAGCGCGGCGAAGACCTCCTTCAGGCGGTCCTCCGCGCGGGCGAGCTCGCGCGCCTTCTCCTGCTCGGCCGTGAGCGCCGCCTCCGCCCGGGAGGTGCGCACGACGAGTCCCGAGACCTGATCCTGGAGCGTGGAGGCCTCGTGCTCGAGGCTCTGCCTGACCGCCGCCAGGTCCGCGACGGTCCGCTCGGACGCGCCGAGCTTCTCCGCGAGGGCGGCCGACCTGATCCGCCCGTGGAAGTACGCGAGCAGGCCTCCGACGAGGAGCCCCACGAAGAAGGCCCCGAACAGGGTGGGATCGTTCATCGTATCCTCCCGCGCACGCGGCGCGCGCCAGGTTCGCTCTTGTCCAGGCGGGAGGATCGCGGGACCCTGTGACACCCAGGGCCGCCGTGGGGGAAAGGCGCCTGAATGTCGGTGGGCCGGCCCTATCCCGCAAATGCTACCCGCTCCTCGCGCCGGTCCATGCCCGAGATCGGTGGGCGCTCTGTCGAGGTTCCGCTCGATCCCGTATCCTGTCTCGTTCCTTCCGGCGCCCTGCGCCGATCCCCTGCCCTGGTTCCTTCTGGCGCAGGATCTGTCACGCATGGACACCCAGTCGCCCCGCCACCTCGTCTCCGTCTGGAATCCCGCGTACGCCGTGGACGCCATGGACGCGCACATCGGCGTGCTCGTGGAGCGTGCCCGGGCGCACCGGCAGGGGGCGCTCGCGGAAGACGACGTGCACGTCTGGTGGGGCCGCATCCGGAGCCAGCGGCGACAGGAGCAGCTTCCCCATCTCGTCGACGTCCTCGAGCTGGACGATCAGATCACGAACGACGTCCCGACGTACCTGTACCTGACGGACTACAGCTCCCTCTACGTCGCGGACCTCGCCCGCATCACCGTCGACGAGATCCGCGGCCGCGACGGCGACGCGGTTCCCTCCTACTACGGGCGACAGGAGTGCGATCTCTGGTTCCAGCTCTGGGACATCCGACGGCTCGTGGCGCAGGACACGAAGGCCGTCGTCGAGGAGCTCCGGCGCCTCAGGAACACCCGGTACCACGATCAGCCGGTGAGCC
>JBJKSF010000107.1:0-3686 GCA_046704285.1 Longimicrobiales bacterium
GCCTGGGCGAAGCGCGCCTCGTCGCGATCGGTCGGCGGCAGCGTGGTGAGGCCGGGGACGTAAAGTGCGAGACACAGCAGGCTGAGAATCAGATAGGGCCGCCAGCCCAGGCTCAGGCGCTTGATCATGTCGCTCGCCAGTCGCGTAGCGCCCGCTCGTCGCCGTCGAGCGCGGCCGCGAGCGTCGCGGCCTCCGCCGCCGCCACGTTCGGGTCGAAGCGCGCGACGACCCGATGGCCCGCCGCCTCGGCCTCGACCTCGACGGCCAGGCCCATGCGCCCGTAGCCGACCAGGGCGATGTTCACGCGCTCCTCCGCGCGGTCTCGCGCAGCTCGATGAGCGCCGTGTGCAGGCGGCGTACGAGACCTGCCGCGTCGGCCGCGTCCACGACGAAGCTCAGGCTCACGTCCGAGGCCTGGGAGATCAGGTGGACGGGCGCCCGCTCCACCGCCCAGAAGACCAGCGCGTCCATCCCCGGCTCGGCCATGAGGCCGCGCCCCACGACGGTCACGGTCGCGAGGTCCGTGTGGACGTCCACGTCCGCGAAGGCCGCCAGCTCGCGCGCCACGTCGTCCGTCTCGGCCGCCTCGTCGATGGTGAAGGCGGTCGACGAATGGCTGGTCGCGACGAGGTCCACCTCCAGGCGGTAGCGGGCTAGGATCTCGAAGACGCGGGCCAGGAAGCCGTAGGGAAGGGCCGCGGGACGCGACCGCACCTTGATGAGGGCGACGCCCTTCTTGGCCACTACCGCGGCGATCTCGGCGGCGTGGCGCACGTCGTTGCGGACGAGCGTGCCGGGCTGCTCCGGCTCGAAGGTGCTCCGGATCCGCAGGGGCACGCCTTGCGAGACGGCCCACTTCGCCGCCACCGGATGGATCACCTTGGCTCCGGACCACGACAGCTCCACGACCTCCTCGAAGCCGATCTCTTCCAGCAGGCGCGGAGCGTCCACCTCGTGCGGATCCCCGGTGAGGATCCCGCGCACGTCCGTCCAGATGTGTACCGCGTCGGCGTCCAGGGCTCCTCCCAGGAGCGCGGCTGTGAAGTCGGAGCCTCCCCGGCCGAGCGTGGTGGTCACGCCGCCGTCCGTCGCGCCGACGAAGCCCTGGAGGACCGGCACCCGGCCTCGGGCGAGGAGCGGCACGAGGTGCTCCCCGCACAGACGGCGGATCGCGTCGCCGTCCGGCACTGCCTGGCCGAAGCGGTCGTCCGTGGCGATCACGCGGCGCGCGTCGACGGTTACGGCGTCCCGACCTGCGCGGCGCACGGCCGCAGCCACCAGCGTCGCGGACAGGTCTTCTCCCACCGCCAGGATGGAATCCGTGAGCGCCCCCGCCGGAAGGCCGACCGAGGCGGAGCCCGCCCGCAGGAGGGCGGCGATGCGCTCGTCGACGGCTTCCACCGCGCCCCGCTCCTCCTCCCCGTCCAGCCCGAGCGCGCCGAGCACGTCCAGGTGCCGCGCCCGCAGCTCGGAGGCGATCGCTTCGGGAGAGGGTCCTTCGCCGCCCGCGGCTCCGCACAGCGAGAGGAGCCGGTCGGTGACGCCGGCGAGGGCCGAGACCACGACGAGCAGTGGTGCGGGGCCGTCCGCGACCAGGCGGGCGACGTGGCGCACACGCTCCGTGTCGCCCAGCGACGTGCCGCCGAACTTGTAGACGGTCGGTGGGACGGGCGTGGAGTCGCTCACCGGGCCCGTTCCGCCGCCGCGTCCACCAGGCCCTTCACGCGGCACAGCTCGGCGTTCAGCAGGGCCGCCCCCGCCGCACCGCGTACCAGGTTGTGCGCCAGCACGAGGAAGGAGAGGCCGAGCACTTCGTCGCGTCGGATCCGCCCGACCGTCACGGTCATGCCCCCACCCGCGTCCCGGTCGAGGCGGGGCTGCGGGCGATCCGGCTCGTCCGCCACCACGATGGGCCGGGCGGGCGCCGTGGGCAGACCCAGCCCTTCCACGCGGCTCCGGAACGAGCCGAGGACCTCGGCGGCCTCCTCCGGCTCCGGCCGCGTGCGGAACTCCGCCGCCACCGAGACCGTGTGCCCGTGGAGGACGCCCACGCGTGTGGCGGTGGCGCTCAGTCCGAACGGCGCGCTCACGAGCGCCCCGTCCTCGATCGTGCCCAGGATCTTCTTCGGCTCCGCGGAGATCTTCTCCTCCTCTCCGGGAATGAGCGGGAGGACGTTGTCGACCATGTCGAAGGCGGACGGCCCCGGCCGTCCCGCACCCGAGATCGCCTGCAGGCTCGTGACGACCGCGCGCCTGAGGCCGAACGCGGCGTGCAGGGGTGCGAGCGCGGTGGCGAGGCCCGCGACGACGCAGTTCGGGTTGGTGACGATCGCACCCGGCCAGCGCCGCTTCTGGCGCTCCACGAGCCGGAGGTGGTCGGCGTTCACCTCGGGGATGACGAGCGGGACGTCGGGATCGGCGCGGAACGCCGAGGCGTTGCTGACCACGAGGTGTCCCGCCCCCGCCGCATCGGCCTCCACCTTGCGCGCGACCGCGGCCGGGAGCGCCGACAGGAGGACGGGCGACGTCCAGGCGCCCTCGAGCGGTCGCACCTCGAGGTGCGCGACGTCGTCGGGCAGCGGCGGGATCTCCTCCGAGGCGAGCAGGTCGCCCAGGCGCGAGCCCGCGGACCGGTCCGAGGCGCCCGCCTCGGCCACGCGGAACCAGGGATGTCGGGCGAGCATGCCCACCAGTCGGGCGCCCACCATGCCGGTGGCGCCGAGCACGCCGACGGGGATGCGGTCCTCCACGAGGTCCTCCAGGGTTCTCTTCGACTGAGGTGTGAGGCGGCGTCGGGGCGGCACGGTGCGAAATGTCGCACACGCGCTCCGGCTTCCCAAGACTTTCGTGCCCGTGCCCGCGCGTGCGTGCCGCCGTGTGCTGCAAGGGACGCGCCGAGGCTTGCCGGAACGACAGGGGCGGGCCGTCCCCGATGTCGAAGTGACAGGCGAGCCCGCCACGTAAGCGCTTGTGCTCGCTCACTTTGGCAGATTTGGACGCCCAGCGCTCTGGCACGCGGGTTGCTCCTCCCGCGCGGCAGCAGGCGACACGCCTGGATGATCGACCCCAACGAGAACCAAGGAGGAGAACCATGGCCATCACCCGGTATACGCTGCGCGACGCGGCCCTGTCGCCCTGGAGGGAGCTCGAGGAGGCCTCGAGCCGACTGTCCCGCTTCTTCGACGACCTGCCCCACGGCGGTGCGGGCGAGGGAAGTGCGTGGATGCCGGCCGTGAACGTCTCGGAGACCAAGGACGAGCTCGTGCTCACGGCCGAGCTGCCGGGGATGAAGGAGGACCAGATCTCCATCGACATGGAGAACGGGGTCCTGAGCATCAGCGGCGAGAAGAGCGAGGAGCGCACGGAGGGCGACGAGGAGCGTCGCTACCACGTCTGGGAGCGCCGCTGGGGCTCGTTCCACCGCTCGTTCACGCTGCCGCGCACGGTGAAGGCGGACGCGATCCGGGCCCGCTACGACAACGGGATCCTGGAGGTCCACCTCCCGAAGGTCGCGGAGGCGAAGGGGCGCAAGATCGCCATCGAGACGGGGAGCAGGAAGTAGCGCCTGCGGGGGGCTCCGGCTCCGGAAGGGTGGGGCGGGTCCCGACGGGGGTCCCGACCCCCCCCACGCACTAACGATACGGCGGCGGATACCATCACCAGGCGGTACACGACCACCGAGGGGT
>JBJKSF010000108.1:0-29762 GCA_046704285.1 Longimicrobiales bacterium
GCCCGTGGCGAGGAGCGCGGACGCCACCTCTTCGGCCGGTGCGCTGCCTGCCTCGAGCGGCGGCGGATCCGCGCGCCAGCTACCGGCGAGGACGCCCGCGATGCGCCGGCCGAGCGCCTCGGTCCGCGACACTTCCCGGCTCCGGGCTCAGCACCTCCAGGCCCGGCACTTCCTCGAGCCGAGGCTCACGCAGCACTGGGTCCGGTTCTCGCAGATGGGCAGGCCCGTGCAGTCGGGCGGCCTCGCGGCGTCGCACTGGGCCGCCGGGATGCAGGACGCCGCCTGGGCCGCGAGCGGAGCCGTGACCGAGGTCACCACCGGGAGGAGCACCGCGAGGCCGGCCGAAAGCCCCAGGACCCGCATGACGTCGCGGCGCGTCACGCGGCGATTCCCGTCCTGCGAACCTGACTCCTCGGTGTCGCTCAGGAGGCCTGCCCTTCCCAGGCGGTCCAGCGCCAGGCGCACCACCGCCTCGTCGTCGGGGAGCCCGAGGGCCCCGAGACGGCGCGCGATTCCGGAGACCGTCGTGGACCCGTCGGCCGAGCGCCACACCGCGGCGGCGCTCGGGTTCAGGCAGTGGGCCGTGTGGCCCTCCAGGTCGTAGACGAGCGTCTCGTCGTCCAGCGCCTCCACCAGGAGCCCCCGCTCCCTGGCCTTCGGCGTCCAACCGTCCGGGCGGGCGCGCGCTGCCCCCAAGCTCGTGTGGGATCTCATGAGCGTCTCCCCCGTGCAGTGTTCATCTCGATTCCTCCGACCGGCCCCGTCCCGCTCAGGCGAGCTTTCGCAGCAGGCGCTCGACCGTCTCGCCGGCCTCCCCCCGCGCACCGCGCAACGTGCGCGCTCCGGCCAGCGCCGCCTGCAGGGCCGTGAGTGACGCCTTGGGCCGCCGCCTGGCCGGGACCGTGTTCTCCAGCAGCGCCAGCGCGGCTCGCCCCGGGCTGACGGAACGAGGCCGCCACCGTCCTCCCTTCCGGTACTCGGTCAGCACCACGAGTCCCACCGGTAGGGGCCCCGAGCCGGTCGGCGCGCCCAGCGCCTCCGCGGCCACCCGGTCTCCGAAGGGCCCCGAGCCACGGCGGCGGAACCCGAGGGCTTTCGGGTACGGATGCACCCGACCCCTGGCGTCGAGGACGGCGTACTCGTCGGAGTAGTAGGTCGCCCCGGCCCGCAGGAGCTCGGACACGAGCGTCGTCTTGCCCGAGAGGGTCCGTCCGGGCACGAGGATGGCCTGCCCGTTCCAGCCCACCACTCCGGCGTGGACGAAAACGCGTCTGCGGGCCCGCTCGGCGACGTAGAGCTGCAGGTCCGACTCGAGCACGGCGAGCACCTCGTCCAGGTCGCGGGACCGCGTCAGCCGCCGTGCGTTCATGTGCACGATGTGCGGTCGCCGCTCGCCCGTCTTCCCTCCCCGGCCTCCGATCACGAGGGAGTACAGACGGCGCACCTTCTTCACCCGCGAGGGCTCCCATCCGGGCGGGAGCAGATCCCGGACTCGGGGCAACAGCCCGGCCCGGTCCACCCGGATGCCGATGTCGACCCCGTAGGACCTCAGCGTGAACCCTTCCGCCCACCCGTGGCGGTCGAGTCGCTGCATTCACCTGAAGGTGTAGGACAATCTCGGCTGCATGACGGTCATCGTTCACGGTTCATGGCGATGCGCAGCCCGAGGCCCCGCAGGCCCCGGGCCGCACACCTCGAGAGATCGGCCAGCGCCTGGCCCGGCCCGCGGGCCACC
Source organism: Longimicrobiales bacterium (assembly GCA_046704285.1). Taxonomy (GTDB): domain Bacteria; phylum Gemmatimonadota; class Gemmatimonadetes; order Longimicrobiales; family Gaopeijiaceae; genus SZUA-318. The sequence continues at coordinate 1,736 of JBJKSF010000108.1, forward strand.
GACCAGGCTTCCCTGCACCGCAGGCCCGCCGACCGGGCGGAGCCCCGGCCGAGCAGGTCCCTTCCTGCCCACTTCCACAGGAGGGACGCCAGCGCCCGGCGCGCCAGGGCACGCTCCGGCTCCGACCCGCCCGCCCCGCCCGCCAGGAGGTTCTCGTAGATGCGCCGGTTCTCGGCGTAGACGCCGTCGTAGTCGCCCGTGAGGCTGCTCCGGTGCACCCGGTACGACGCCAGCGGCTCGGGGTCGTACGCCACGCGGGCGGCCGAGGCCACGCGCAGCCAGAGGTCGTAGTCCGTCGCGGCGTTCAGGCACGGGTCGGGTCCGCCGGCCCGCAGGCAGGCGTCGCGGGTGAGCATGGCCGTGCACGTGGGGATGAAGTTCTCCGCCACGAGGTCGGCCCGCACCCACCCTTCCACCGGCCGGGACCGGCGCGAATAGGCGCCGAGCAGCCGGCCGTCCGCCGCGATCACGTCGCAGTCGGCGTAGCAGAGCCCGACGTCGCCGAGGCCCATCCGCGCCACCTGGCGCTCCAGCTTGTCCGCGCGCCAAAGGTCGTCGGCGTCGAGGAACGCGAGGTAGCGTCCCCGGCTCTCCTCGACGGCCCGGCGCCGCGCCGCGCCGAGCGTCAGAGGCTCCGCACCTCCCAGCACCCGAACGCGCGGCCCGAGCGCCCGCGCCGCCTCCGCGCTCCCGTCCCGGGATCCGTTGTCCCAGAAGACGAGCTCCCAGTTCCGGAAGGTCTGCGCCTCGAGGCTCGCGAGCGCTTCGGCCAGATAGGGCATGCCGTCGCGACAGACCATCACCACGCTCACGACGGGGGCGGGTCCGGATCCGCGGTCAGGATCCCGTGCCGGGGCCGGGGAGAACAGCGGCTCCACCACGCCTACCCGTCCGGCGGTGGGGGCGTGCAGGCCGGCGGTGGCGGCACGCAAGGTCGCCCCGAAGGGCGTTGCGATCGGCGCGCGAGCCGGCAGGTGGCGGGTCATCCGTTCACGGGTGTCGATGGATCAAGATGTTCCCGCGGGGCGCCGCGCCACAAGCTCCACAGGGGCGCGGCGCCCCGGACGACCCTCCGGGCACGCGGGTGGCTCTTCTCCCGTTCTAGTGCCCGCCGCCGCCCCCCTTCGTCGCCGGTCCCGGAGTCTGCGTGACCCCGAGGTTGTACGCCTCGAACGCCCACACGTCGGCCGTCTGCGTGATCCGCTTGTCGGTCGGCATGTAGCCGTGGCTCGTCTGGGTCGCGACGCGGATCAGCACGGGGTTCGAGCAGGCCTGATCGTGCTGCATCTTGGCCGCGAACTTGTAGGAGTGACTCGGCACGACCCGGTCGTCGTGATCCGCCGTCGTGATGATCGTCGGCGGATAGCACACCCCCGAGCGCACGTTCGCGAGAGGCGAGTACGCATCCAGCCACTTGAACGCGGCGGAGTCGTCCGAGGTACCGTACTCGGGCGCCCACAGCGCTCCTCCCGAGAACTTCTGGTAGCGCAGCATGTCCATCACGCCGGCGCCGGCGTAGGCCGCGCCGAAGAGGTCGGGGTGCTGGGTGATCGAGGCGCCGATGAGGAGCCCGCCGTTCGAGTAGCCCTGGATCCCGAGCCGCTTCGTCGTCGTGTACCGCTGCGCGACGAGATACTTCGCGGCCCACGCGAAATCGTCGAAGACGTTCTGCTTGCGGCCGAGCATGCCGGCCTCGTGCCACGCCTCCCCGTACGTGCCCCCACCCCGGAGGTTGGCCACCGCGTACACGCCGCCGAGCTCGAGCCACACGGGAAGCATGGGGCTGAAGGTCGGCGTGATCGTGATGTCGAAGCCGCCGTACGCGTAGAGCATCGTGGGATGGGTGCCGTCGAGCTTCAGGCCCTTCCTGGCGACGATGAACATCGGGATCTTCGTCCCGTCCTTCGACGCGTAGAAGACCTGCTTCGTCTCGTACCCGGACGGATCGAAGTCCACCACGGGGCGGAAGAACGTCGTGGTCTTCCCCGTCGCGACGTCGTAGGCGTACACGGACGTGGGATAGAGGAACGACGTGAAGCCGTAGTACACCGTCGGCGAGTGGTCGCGCGCCGAGATCCCCTCCACGGTTCCCATCGTCGGCAGCTCGATGTCTCCGAGCGGCTTGCCGTCCGTCGCGTAGAGGGAGAGCTGGCTCTTCGCGACCACGAGGTTGTCGACGAGGAGGCGCCCGTCGGCCATCGTGGCACCCTGGATGACGCCCTGCCCCTCGGGCACGACCACGCGCCAGTGGGACGGGTCCGGATCGTTCAGCGTCGTCGCGACGATCCGGCCTCGGGGCGCCCCGAGCGTGGTGTGCAGGAAGAGGGTGTCGCCGACGTTGCCGACGGGCGAGTACTCGGCGTCGTTCTTCGTGTAGAGCGGATGCAGGCGCGCCGCCACGTCCGGGCGCCGCGGGCGTCGGAGATCGGCGTAGAACAGCTCGTTCTGGGTCGCGGTCCCGTTGTGGAGCGTGACGAACAGATAGCGTCCGTCCTCGCTCACCTGGGCGCCGATGATCCACTCGGGAAGGTCGGGGCGCTGGTAGATGAGCCGGTCCGCACTCTGCGGCGTGCCGAGCCGGTGGTAGTACAGCTTCTGGTCGATCACGCGGTCGCTGATGGCCCGACCCTTCGGGGGCTCGGGGTAGCGCGCGTAGAAGAAGCCCTTGTCGTCGAGGGTCCAGGAGGGCCCGGAGAACTTCACCCACTGGATCGAGTCCGGGAGATCCTTGCCCGTGGCGACGTCGCGCACGTGGATCGTCGTCCAGTCCGACCCGCCCTGGGAGAGCGAGTAGGCCAGGTACTTGCCGTCCGGTGAGGGGTCGGCGCCCAGGAGCGCGATCGAGCCGTCCGGCGACAGCGCGTTCGGGTCGAGCAGCTCGCGCGGCGCGGCCCCGGCCGAGTCCTGCACGTACAGCACCGACTGGTTCTGGAGGCCCGTGTTCCTGCTGAAGAAGAGCCGTCCGCCGGCCACCTGCCGCGGCGTGCTGGTCTTCGCGTGGTTCCACAGGTTCTCCAGGCGCTCGCGGATCCAGGCGCGCACGGGGATCTTCGCGAGGTAGGCGTGCGTGACCTCGTTCTCCGCGGCCACCCACTGCTTCAACGCCGGGCTGTCGAGGTTCTCCATCCACTGGTACGGAGCCGGGACCTTCGTGCCGAAGTACTCGTCGACCGTGCTGTCCCGGGGCGTCGCGGGATACTCGACGCGGGCGACGGGCCCCTGCGACGAGCGGCCGCAGGAGGCGGCGACGATCCCGAGGCACAGGACCGGGAGCAGGCGGAGGCGATGGGGGCTCATGGTGGTCTCCTTGGGTTGGCGGCGTCCTGCGGCCCCACGTCGGCCCGGGCGCCGGGGAAAGGATAGCTCCCCCGTCGGCCCTCCGCGAACGAGCGGGCCGCCACTCGCTTGCCACCCCCCGCTCCGCCCCGTACCGTCCCTCGGGCCCGGATCGGCCTCGGCCTCCCGGCCCCCTGAGCCACGTGCACTCGACCCCGCGAACGAGTTGGGAACCGATCATGTCGAATCGACCTTCGCTCCTCCCGGTCCTGGCCGTCGCGACGGCCTTCCTGGCGGCCCTCGCTCCCCTCGACGCCGCCTTGGCGCAGGGGCACGGACGCCACGGCCGGGCCCCCACCGCAGACTCGGCGCAGCAGGGCGCGTTCGGCGAGGCGCTCGCCGGCCTGAAGCTGCGCTCCATCGGGCCCGGCCTCGTGTCGGGACGCATCGTCGACGTCGCCGTCGACCCGCGGGCCCCGAGCACGTGGTATGTCGGCACCGCGTCCGGCGGCGTGTGGAAGACCACCAACGCGGGCACGACCTTCGAGCCGATCTTCGACCACGAGGGGTCGTACTCCATCGGGACGGTCGTCATCGACCCGAACAACTCGAACGTGATCTGGGTCGGCACGGGCGAAGCCAACGCCCAGCGGTCCGTGGCCTACGGCGACGGGGTCTACAAGTCGATCGACGGCGGGCGCACGTGGCAGAACATGGGCCTGAAGGACTCGCAGCACATCGGCAAGATCCTCATCGACCCCCGCAACTCGGACATCGTCTACGTGGCCGCGCAGGGACCCCTGTGGGGCGGCGGAGGCGAGCGCGGGCTGTACAAGACGACGGACGGAGGCCGGACCTGGACCAAGGTGCTGGGCGGCGGCGCGTGGGCCGGAGCCGCCGACGCCGTGATGGACCCCACGAACCCGGACGTGCTCATCGTCTCGCTCTGGCAGCGCGGGCGAAAGCAGTGGGGCTACGTCGCGGGCGGTCCGGAGTCGGCCCTGGAGCGCACCACGGACGGCGGCAAAACCTGGACGAGGGTCCAGGGCGGCCTTCCAAGTGGGGATCTCGGCCGCATCGGACTGGCGATGTCTCCCCTCGACCACAACGTGGTCTACGCGATCGTGGAGGCGTCCGATCATCGGGGCGGATTCTATCGCTCGCAGGACAACGGCGTGAGCTGGCACCGCATGAGTGACGAGTCCACGTCCGGGCTGTACTACGCGAGGCTCTTCGCGGACCCGACGGACGTGAACCGCGTCTACGCCGTGGACACGCAGCTCATGGTGACCGAGGACGGCGGGCGGACCTTCCACTCGATCGCGAACCGCTACAAGCACGTCGACAACCACGTCGTGTGGATCGACCCCCACGACCCGAGGCACCTCCTCGTGGGCTGCGACGGCGGGTTGTACGAGTCCTTCGACGCAGGCAAGACGTACGAGTGGTTCCAGAACCTCCCGCTCGGGCAGTTCTACAGCGTGGCGGTCGACAACTCGAAGCCGTTCTTCAAGGTCTACGGCGGCACCCAGGACAACAGCTCGGTCGGGGGCCCCTCCCGGACCGCCACGAGCGCGGGGGGCGTCAACGGCGACTGGTACCTGACCCAGGGCGGCGACGGGTTCGTGTCGCGTATCGACCCGGTGGACCCGAACATCGTGTACGCCGAGGCCCAGTACGGATACCTGTCGCGCTTCAACCTGAAGACGGGCGAGAGCGTCGACATCGTGCCCCAGCCCGAGCCCGGGCAGCCGGGGCTGCGTTGGTACTGGGACGCCCCACTGATCATCAGTCCGTTCTCGCACACGCGCCTGTACTTCGCGGCGCAGCGCGTCTTCGAGAGCGACGACCGCGGGGACTCGTGGCGGCCGATCAGCCCGGACCTGACCAAGCAGATCGACCGCAACAAGCTCAAGATCATGGGACGGGTCTGGGGCATCGACGCGGTCGGCAAGAACACGTCGACCTCGCCGTACAACAGCATCGTCACCCTGGCCGAGTCGCCGCTCGAGGACGGACTGATCTGGGTCGGGACCGACGACGGTATGATCCAGGTCACGGAGAACGACGGAAAGACGTGGCGCGCCATCCCGTCCGTGCCGGGCGTGCCGGACACGAGCCTGGTCTCGCAGGTGACGCCGTCGGCGTTCGATACCGCCACCGTGTACGCGTCGTTCGACAACAAGAAGGACGGGGACTTCAAGCCGTACATCGCCAAGAGCACGGACATGGGCAGGACCTGGAAGCTCATCTCGGGCGACCTGCCCCGGCGCGGCAGCGTGTACACGGTCATCGAGGACACGAAGGACCCGGACATCCTATACGCAGGAACGGAGTTCGGGCTGTTCGTCACGGTCGACGACGGCGCGCACTGGACGCAGATGAAGGACGGCCTGCCGACGATCAAGGTGCGGGACCTCACCATCCAGAAGCGGGACGACGCGCTCGCGGTGGCGACGTTCGGGCGAGGGTTCTACATCCTGGACCACCTGTCGCTCCTGCGCGCGCTGAAGCCCGAGCTGCTCGCGAAGGACGCGGCGCTGCTCCCCGTGGCGAGGACGCCGCTCTTCGTCGAGTCCTCGCCCGACCCGAGCTGGCAGGGCGGCCGCTTCTACCGGGCCGCGAATCCGCCGCACGGCGCCGAGATCTACTACTGGCTGAAGAAGTCGATCCGCACGAGGCGCGAGGTGCGCCAGGCAGCCGAGCGCCGGGCGGAGCTGGCCGGGAAGGACGTCTTCTACCCGCCGTGGGACTCGCTCGAGGCGGAGGCGCGCGAGCGCCCGCCCGCCATGGTGCTCACGATCACGGATCCGGAGGGACGCGTCGTGCGCCGGCTCACCGGCCCCACCGGGGCGGGTCTCGACCACGTCACGTGGAACCTGCGCTATCCCTCGGCGGCGCCCATCACCAGTGCCGAGCGCGGGGGACGCGGGGGCTTCTTCTTCGGGCGGGGCGACGGTCCGTACGTGGTGCCCGGCACGTACACGGTCTCGCTGGCCGAGCGCGTCGACGGGGTGACCACCCCGGTGGGTGAGCCGCAGAAGTTCGAGGTGTACTCGCTCTACGACGACGAGGTGCACCACACGCCCGCGGCGCTCGCGTTCGAGCGCAAGGTCCAGAAGCTCCAGCGGGCGATGCTCGGCGCCAACGCGGCGCTCGAGGAGGCGACGACGAGGACGCACCTGCTCGAGCAGGCGCTCGCCGAGACGCCGGGTGCGGCCCCGACGATCACGACGCAGCTGTACGCGCTCGAGGACAGCCTCTACTCGGTCCAGGTGGCGCTCGATGGGAACCGCATCCGCGCCGAGCACCAGGAGCCCACACCTCCCTCCCTCATGAGCCGTCTGGGAGACATCACCGGGGGCGCATGGTCGTCCACGCTCGAGGGTCCCGGCGGCGAGCAGGAGCACCAGTACGCGATCGTGTCGAGCGCGTTCGGTCCGATCCTCACCCGGCTCACGCAGTTCGTGGACGTCGACCTCCGCAGGATCGAGGCAGAGGCGGAAGCGGCGGGTGCGCCGTGGACGAGCGGGAGGATTCCGAAGTGGCATGAGTAGGGACTCGGAGGCGGCGGTGGAGACGCCGCCGCCTCCGAGGTAGCTTCCTGGCATGCGCCCGGAACGATTCCACCGCCTCAGAGACGTCCTCACGCGCCGGCAGCCCGATCTGACGGTGCTCATGGAGAGCGTGCACAAGCCACACAACTTCTCCGCGATCCTGCGGAGCTGCGACGCCGTGGGCGTGCTGGAGGCGCACGCGGTGCCCGCGGAGGGTGGCTCGCTCGAGATCCACCACCGCACGTCGGCGGGAACCAGGAAGTGGATCCGCGTGCGCCTGCACGCCGACGTGCGCGGGGCGGTGGCGCACCTGCGGGACCGTGGGTTCACCCTGCTGGCCGCCCACCCCACGCGCGACTCCGTGGACTACCGGGACGTCGATCTCACGCGGCCCACGGCGCTCCTGGTCGGAGCGGAGCTGCACGGCGTGTCGGAGGAGGCGCTCGCGCTCGCCGACACGCACGTGGTGATCCCGATGGTCGGGATGGTCCACTCGCTCAACGTCTCGGTGGCCACCGCGCTCCTGCTGTACGAGGCCATGAGACAGCGGCAGGCCGCCGCCATGTACGGGACCTGCCGACTGGAGCCCGAGGAGTTCCGCCGCACCCTCTTCGAGTGGGCGCACCCCGTGCTGGCCGAGGCCTGCCGCCGGGAGGGACGCCCCTACCCCGCGCTCGGCCCGGACGGCGAGGTGCTCCGCTAGGACCCGCCGTCCGGGGCGACTCGCCCGAGCTGGAAGCGGAGCGAGTCCTCCACGCCCTCGCACGCGAACGCGAAGCCCGAGTCGAGGGCCTTGAGCGGGAGTGCGCGCTGACCCTGCAGCAGCGCCTCGTCGCCGAGCTCCCCGAAGATGGCCTTCACGGCGAGGGCGGGGACGGGCACGATCGTGGGCCGGCCGAGCACCCGCCCCAACGCGCTCGTGAACGTGTCGTTGGTGACGGGATTCGGGGCGGTGGCGTTCACGGCGCCGGAGAGCCCGGGCGTGCGCACGCAGTGCAGGATGAGCGCGACCATGTCGTCCAGGTCGATCCAGCTCAGGTATTGGCGCCCGCTTCCCAGCCGTCCGCCGAGCCCCACCCTGAACGGGAGGAGCATCTTGCCGAGCGCCCCTCCTGCCGGCGACAGCACGACGCCTCCGCGCAACGTCACCACCCGGATCCCCGCGCGCTCGGCCGGGCGGGTGGCCGCCTCCCAGGCCCGACTCACCTCGGCGAGAAAGCCGCGCCCGGTCACGCTGCTCTCGTCCAGCCGCTCGTCGCCGCGGTTGCCGTAGTAGCTCACGCCGGACATGGACACGAGCACGCGGGGCCCGTTGCCCAGCTCCGCCAGCGTGCGGGCCAAGAGGCCCGTGCCCTCGACCCTGCTCTGCAGGATGGCCTTCTTGCGCGCGTTGCTCCACCTGCCACCCGCGATGGGCTCACCCGCCAGGTGCACGAGGGCATCGGCCGTGCGCAGCAGCTCGGCGTCGATCTCCCCGCTCGAGGGACTCCAGAACAGCGTGTCCTCGGCCACCGCGCTCCGGTCGCGCACGAGGCGCAGAACCCGATGGCCTCCCGTGGTGAGGAACGCCGACAGGCTCGCTCCGATGAGCCCCGAGGCTCCCGTGACCGCCACGGTCAGGCGCGGCAGCCCGGAGTCCGCCGCATGGCGCTCGAGGTCCGTGCGCAGGCGTCGGTACCGGAACGCGAAGAGGCGGTTCAGCTCGGACTCGAGCGTCGCCGGGCCGAACGCCACGCCCATGGCTCCGAGGGGCAGCTCGGCTTCGACTTCGTCCTCCACGATCGTGCCGCCGTCCCCACGGGGCAGGAAGCGGTGCGTGTGCCTCCATGATGTGAACGGGCCCTCCACCTGCTCGTCGCGGAAGCTCCGTCCCGGCTCGTACCCCGCGTGGCGCAGCACCCACCGGATCGACGCGGGTCCCCAGCGCACCCGGAGAGCTACGCGGCCGCCGTCGCGAATGTCGCCCTCCCGCTCCTCGATCCGCACGTCGACCCACGGCGGCAGCAGCCGCTCGAGGGCCCCGGCGCGCTCGTGCCACTCGAACACCCGCTCGGGTGGGTACTCCAGCTCGGTCCTCCAGGTGCGGTGCATCAGGTGTCCTCCTCGTCCTCCCGCATCGCCGCGACGCGCTTCGTCTCGGCGGGAAGCGGCCTCGCCGTCATCCTCCCTCCCCGGGCTCGGTCAACGTGAAGAGGGCGTCCAGCACGTGCCGCAGCCGTCCCTCGAGGACGTCGTCCTTCGTCAGGACGCCCGACGCCATGTCGCCGAGGTCCTTCCGCTCCTGGCGCGTGAGCTTCTTGGCGGTCAGGACGAGCACCGGGAGCCCCCCGTGCGCCGGGTTGGCCCTCAGCTTGCGCAGGAACGTCATGCCGTCCATGACCGGCATGAGCAGGTCCAGGAGGACCGCGTCCGGTGCCTCCCGCCGCACGGCCTCCAGTGCCTCTTCGCCGTCGGCGGCGGTCGCGACCTCGAGGCCGAGGCCGGCGAGGTAGCCGGACAGCATCTCGCGCATCGCGTCCTCGTCGTCGACGACCAGCACACGGCCGCCGCGCTTGCGGACCAGGTTGCGCCACAGCACGCGCAGGAGGTCCTCGCGCTCGAACGGCTTCGTGATGAGGTCGACGGCGCCGAGCAGGCGCCCCCGCCCCTCCCCGGCGACGATCGAGACGACGACCACGGGAATGCGCCTCAGCTCCGGGTCGCCCTTCAGCTGCTTCAGCACCTCCCACCCGGTCATGCCCGGCATCATGAGGTCGAGCGTGATCAGGTCCGGCATGTGCGCACGCGCCGCCTTGAGCCCCTCCTCCCCGCTGGTGGCCTGGACCACCTCGCAGCCGAACTCCTGCAGGTAGTGCGCCATGAGGTCGCGCGAGTCGCGCTCGTCGTCCACGACGAGCACCGTGAAGTCACGCATGCGCGGGGAGGCCTGCGGCGGTGCCGCGACGGCTTCGTCGGCTTCGGGCGGCTCGTCGGCGAGGGCCGCCTGCGCCTCCGGTGGGCCCGGCTCGCGCGCGTCCTCGACCCTCGCGGGCTTCTTCGCCCTCTCACCCATGACGATCGTGAACGTCGAGCCCTCGCCCGGCTCGGAGTCCACCATCAGATCGTAGCCCATGAGCTGGCAGATGGAGCGGGACAGCGCGAGGCCGAGCCCGGTCCCACCGTACTTGCGCGACGTGCCCGCGTCCGCCTGCTGGAAGGCTTCGAAGATCGCATCCAACCGGTCTCGCGGGATGCCGATGCCGGTGTCCTGGACCGCGATGGCCACCGGGGTGCGTTTGTCGGGTCCGAGCTCGAGGCGCACCGTGACCGATCCCTCGTGCGTGAACTTGAGCGCGTTGCCCACCAGGTTGATGATGACCTGCTTCAGCTTCGCCGAATCGGTCTCGACCGCGGCCGCGCTCTCGGGCACGTCGGCGATGAGGACCACGTTGCCTTCCTTGACCTTGGCCTGGCCCTCGAGCTGACCCACGGTCTCCGTCACGAGGTGCGCGAGGTCCACGTCTTCGATCACGAGCTCCATCCGCCCGGCCTCGACCTTGGCCAGGTCCAGGACCTCGTTGATCAGCTCCAGCAGGTGCTTCCCGTTCGCCAGCACCCGCTGCAGGAAGCTCAGGTCCTTGTCCTGCAGGCGACCGTCGCGGTTCTTGAGGAGGATGTTCGTGAAGCCGATGATCGAGTTCAGAGGCGTGCGCAGCTCGTGGCTCATACTGGCCAGGAAGTCGCTCTTGGCCTTGTTGGCCGCCTCGGCCTCGTCCTTCGCGACCCGCAGGGCCTCCTCCGCGCGCACGCGCGGGGTGACGTCCTTCCCGAACAGGACCGCTCCGTGGATGCCCTCGTCCCCCTGGATGGGGTTGGCGTAGATCTCGAAGAACCGCTCCTGCCCCTCCGCTTCCTCGGTGCGCACCGCGACGTGCCGCTCGCCCCGCAGCGCCCGGTCGTAGACGTCCTCGAACCACTCGGCGTCCGACGCCCTGAAGACGTCCGCGGGGAGCTGGCCGACCGCGGGCTCGCGGCCGGTGCGGGCCTCCATGGCGAGGGCGAACGCCGAGTTGAACGTGATGAGGCGGTGCTCGCGGTCCACCGACCAGATCGAGTCCCCGGTGTTCTCCACGAGGGCGGTGGTGTTGGCCTTCGACTCGGCGAGCTGCCTCTCCGCCATGCGCTGCTCGGTCACGTCGCGGAAGATGCCCTGCGTGCCCACGGGCACGTCGCGCACGCGCTGGGCGGCGGCGCTTCCGGACAGGATCACGGCCCGGCCGTCGGCGGCCACGTACTCGACGTTGAAGCGGCGCGCCGGCTCCCCGGCCAGGACCCGCCGGAATTCCGCCTCCAGCGTGCGGCGGTGGAGGGGCTGCACGAGGTCGAAGAGGTTCAGGCGCTCGAGCTGCTCGTCGGCGTAGCCCAGGACGCGCTTCCAGGCGCTGTTCACGTACAGGATCCTTCCGTCGGGCGCCACGCTCTGGATGAGGTCGTTGGCGTTGTCGAGGAAGTCCTGCATGCGCGCCTGGCTCTCCTTGACGGCCTGCTCCGTCTGCGCCCGCACGGCGATCTCCCGCTCCAGCGCCAGGTTCGCCTTGGTCGCCGCGTCCAGCACCTGGCCCTCGCGCATGAACGTCTCGTAGACGCTGAACAGGAGCCCGGTGAGGATGGCCAGGTAGCTGGCGATCTTCAGGAGGTGCGCCGCGTCGAACATCCCGTCGAAGCGCTCCCGCGACATGGACATGTACGCCGCGTGCAGCATCACGGAGATGATCAGGAAGACGAGCAGCCAGTGCTCGAAGGCGTCCCTCTTCCAGTCCCCCTTCGCCAGATACCCGAAGAAGGCCAGGGCGAAGAAGATCGCCGGCACGAACTCGGCGGGCCTCGAGACGGGCAGCCCCTGGAAGTGGGCGTCGCCGAGCCGAACCCGCCCGAAGAAGAAGAGGTTGACGAGCGTCAGGATGAGCGCGGTGGCGTACACGGAGCCTTCGTGCACCGGCTCCCGCTCCTCCCCCGCGGGAAGCCGCGCCTCCCGGCGCCAGGCGAGGAGCGAGACGAACAGGAAGAGCGACAGGAACACGCGCTCGGCGATCCAGCTCCAGGCGAACAGGTTCTCGGCCTGCACGCCGCGCGCGGTCATGAGGTAGGTGCTGGTCAGCAGGGCGTGGCCGAGGTCCAGGATGCCGGAGCCCAGAAAGCCCGTGCCGATGTACAGGAAGGTCGCCTGCTTGCGGCTGTAGAACCTCACGAGCGCCAGGGCGCCCACGATGAACGCGAGCACGGTGGCGACGGACTCGAGGAGCGTGTGCAGGTTGGGCCCGGAATGGTACGGCGAGTTCCTCAGCAGGACCGAGCCGGCCAGCAGCAGGACGAAGAGGATCCCGTAGACGACCGCGCGCTCCCGGGCACGATCGGGTCCGCCGGACGCCGCCTCGACCGGCGCCGGGGCCGCCCCGGGGAGCTCGGCGACCGGGGCGCCTTCCTGGGGTTCGATGTAGGGTACGCTCAGGACGTCGGACTCAGCCAACGCTCGATCGCCTCGGTGAGCACCGTCTCGTCGACGATGGGCTTGGTGACGTAGTCGTTGAAGCCCGCCGCGAGATACTTCTCCCGGTCTCCGGCCATGGCGTGGGCCGTGAGCGCGATGACCGGGCGCTCCTTCAGGACCTCGTTCCCGCGGATCCAGGTCAGCACCTCGGTACCGTCCATCTCGGGCAGGGATATGTCCAGCAGAATCAGGTCCGGGTTGTCGCCCTCGAGCCCCTCCACCGCGTCCACGCCCGTCTCGTACTCCGAGATGTCGTACGTGTCCTCCAGGAGGGCCTGGACCAGCAGGCGGTTGTCGGGGTTGTCCTCGATGACGGCGATCCGCGCTCTCATGACGTAATTCCTCGTTCCACGGCCTCGAGGGCCGCTCGGGTACGACCGTATGCCTCCTCCAGCGACGGCAGCAGATCCCTCACCGCGGCCAGATCCCCTCGGTTGGCCGCGCCTTCCATCTCGAGGGCGATCCGTCGCACCTCCATGCTGCCCACGTTCGCCGCGCTCGACTTCAGGGAATGGGCCGCTCGCTCCGCCTCCTTCGTGTCCCCGCCGTCCACGCCCGTTCGGATCTGCTCCACGCGCTCGGGCGAGTTGGCCAGGAAGAGCTTGATCATCTGGCCGACGAGCTTGTCACCGCCCCATTCGCGCAGACGTGAGATGGCCTGGGGGTCGAGAACCTCGGGGTCCGTCATGTCACTCTCTTGCGTGATGGGCGCCCTTCCGCATCGTGCAGGGAGCGCAGATGGAATGACGATCAGTCTAGCCCTCGGGAAAGCGGCCAGCAATTGCCCGTAGCGTGTCCCGGAGCCCGGGGGTAGCTCGCCGGGCGTCCTGCTCAGCCGAGCGCGTTCCGGAGGGCGCGCACCCCATCGGCCGCTCCACCGCCGTGGCCGAAGACCGAGGACCCCGCCACCAGGACCGTGGCGCCTGCCCGTGCGATCTCCGCCGCGTTGCCCGCGTCGATACCGCCGTCCACCTCGAGCTCCGCCCCGGAGCCCAACCCCTCCAGGAGCCGGCGCGCCGCCCGCAGCTTCTCGGTCGTGGACGGGATGTAGGCCTGCCCGCCGAAGCCCGGATGGACCGACATCACGAGCAGGAGCGCCACCTCCGACAGCACGGCCGCCACGGAATCCAGCGGCGTGTCCGGGTTGAGGGCGACCCCCGGGAGCACGCCCAGGTCGCGCACGGCCCGGATCGTGCCCGCGAGGTCGGGGCAGGTCTCCTGGTGCACGGTGATCCGGTCGGCTCCGGCACGCGCGAACGCCTCGGCGTAACGCTCCGGGCTCTCGATCATGAGGTGGACGTCGACGGGCAGGCGCGTCGAGCGGCGCACGGCCTCGGTGACGGCGGGGCCCACGGACAGGTTCGGCACGAAGTGTCCGTCCATCACGTCCACGTGGATCCACGACGCGCCGCCGGCTTCCGCGGCCCGGACCTCCTCGCCCAGTCGGGCGAAGTCGCTCGCCAGGATCGAGGCGGCGATCTTCACGCCGCCGCCGCGCGGGCCGGGCACGCTCACCGCTCCAGCACCCGCACGCCCCCCGGCCCGGCCAGGAGCGCCACGTCGGCCATGCCGAGGAAGAGCCCGCTCTCGATGATGCCCGCGCGCGCGCCGAGCGTCCGCTCGAGCCCGTGGGGCTCGTCGATCCCCTCCGGAAACCGGCAGTCCAGGATGAGGTTCCCGTTGTCGCTCTCGACGGGAGGGCCGTCTTCGGAACGCCGGAGCGAGGCCCGGGCCCCGAGGGACTCCAGGAAGGGCACGTGTGCCGTCCAGTTCCAGTCGACGACCTCCAACGGGAGCGGAGATCGCGTTCCGAGCCGCGTCACCGCCTTGGACTCGTCCGCGATGATCACGAAGCGGTCCGACGCCTGGGCGACCATCTTCTCCCGCAGAAGAGCCCCACCCATCCCCTTGATCAGGTCGAGATCCGGGGTGACCTCGTCCGCTCCGTCCACCGTGAGGTCCAGCCGCGTGTGCTCGGCCAGGGTGCTCACGGGGATCCCCAGCTCGCGGGCCGCCGCGTCCGTGCGGATCGACGTCGCCACGCACACGACGTCGAGCCCGCCGGCGACGGCCTCGCCCAGCAACCGGACGAAGTGGGCGGCGGTGCTGCCCGTTCCGAGCCCGAGGACCATGCCGTCATGCACGTATTCCAGGGCCTTCCTGGCTGCCTCGTGCTTGAGGGCGTCGGCGGCGTGAGGGTCCGTCATGGTCGCGGTGGGAGAATCCGGCGGCATGGGCATTCGCTGGGACGCCGGGAATGTACCGGGAGCGTGCGGAGCGTCAACCTCGGTCGACGAGGCGCCGCGCACGCTCGAGCTGCCTGAGGATCGAGCGCCGGGAAGTGCCTCCTTCCCCGTCGCGTGCGTCCGCGGAGGCCCGCCAGTCGAACACGGCGCCGACATCGGCCTCGAAGGCCTCGTGCTCGGCCCGGAGCTGCTCCAGGGACAACCCCGCCAGGTCGACGCCCTCGTCCTCCGCGCGGCGCACGAGTCGTCCCACCACCTCGTGGCTCGTGCGAAACGGCACGCCCCGGCGCACGAGGTAGTCGGCCAGGTCCGTCGCGAGGAGCTGCGCACCCAGCGCTCCTTCCATGCGCTCGGCCTGGAACGAAGCGGTCTCCACGGCTCCGGCCACGGCCGGCAGCGTCACGAGGAGGGTGTCCACGGTATCGAAGAGCGCCGCCTTGTCCTCCTGGAGGTCTCGGTTGTACCCGGTGGGCAGCCCCTTGAGGAGCGTGATCACCGTGGAGAGGTTGCCCGCCAGGCGCGCGCTCTTGCCGCGGGCCAGCTCGGCCACGTCGGGGTTGCGCTTCTGGGGCATGAGGCTGGAGCCCGTGCTGAAGCCGTCCGAGAGCCTCACGAACCCGAACTCGGCGCTGGAGAAGAGCGCGAGGTCCTCCCCCAGCCGCGACAGGTGCACGCCGATCACGGCGCCCGCGTAGAGCAGGTCGCAGATCCAGTCCCGGTCGGAGACGGCGTCCACGCTGTTCTCGCTCACGCGCTCGAAGCCCAGCTCGTGGCGGAGCCTCTCGCGGTCGATCGGGAACGGGCATCCGGCGATCGCCCCGGAGCCCAGAGGGAGCACGCCGGCCGCCACGTGGGCGCGTCCCAGGCGATCCAGGTCTCGCCCGAAGGCCCACAGATGGGCCAGTGCCCACTGCGCTGCGCGGATCGGCTGGGCCTGCTGCAGGTGGGTGTAGCCCGGCATCACGAGATCGACGCCGCGCTCGGCGAGCCCGTACAGCGCACCGAGGAGGCGGAGCAGCTCCACCCTCACCCGGTCCGCCGCTTCCCTGCCCCACAGGCGCACGTCGGTCGACGACTGGTCGTTGCGCGAGCGCCCGGTGTGGAGCTTGCCCGCAACCCCACCCGCCTCCTCGCCGAGCATCCTCTCGACGACGGAATGGATGTCCTCCTCGGGAGCGCTCGCGAGCCCCTCCCGCTCGATCCGCTCGCCCACGCGCTCCAGGCCGGCCACGAGCGCGGCGGACTCCTCCTCCGTGACGACGCCCGCCGCTCCGAGCGCGCGTGCCCAGGCCACGCTGCCGCGCAGGTCCTCGCGCCACAGGCGCGCGTCGACGTCGAGGCTGAGGTTCAACGGGACCATCTCGGGGGCCATCCCGCCGGAAAAACGCCCACCCCACAGGGCCTTCGGGCCGGGGGAAGCCGGGAAGCCGGGTCCGTTCACGGGTTCATCCATCATGGGTGGCCACGATACCAGGGAGCCGGGGCCCTGACAACGCGGGCCTGGTGGTAGGGCACGGCACGGCCCCGGCTCCTCGATCCGGCAGCGGCCCTCAGCGGCCCCCCGCGGCCTCCTTGAGCGGCGCGCGCACCGTCTCCGGCATCGCGGGCACCGTCGGGGCCGTGCGGTCTCGTCCGGCCGCGGCGCGGATGGGGAGGCCGAACAGCTTGATGAAGCCGGCGGCGTCGGCGTGGTCGTACGTGACGGCCGCGCCGAACGTGGCGAAGTCCTCCCGGTAGAGCGAGCGCGCGCTCGTCCGGGATGCGATCGAGGCGGAGCCCTTGTACAGCTTGAGCCTGACCGAGCCGGTGACGTCGCGGGTCAGCGTCTGCACCATGGCGTCCATGGCCTCCCGCTCGGGGGTCCACCAGCGGCCCTCGTACACGAGGTCGGCGTACCGCTGCGCGATCTGGTCCTTCAGCGCCATCGAGCGCCGGTCCAGCGTGAGCGCCTCCAACTCCTTGAGCGCCTGATGCAGGAGCGTGCCGCCCGGGGTCTCGTACACGCCCCGGGACTTCATCCCGACCAGGCGATCCTCGACCAGGTCCACGCGGCCGATCCCGTGCCGAGCTCCGATCCCGTTCAGGGTCCCGAGCAGCGCGAGGGCGTCGAGCGGCCGGCCGTCGACCGAGACCGGAGTCCCCGCCTCGAAGCCGACCTCGACGTACTCCGCGCGATCCGGTGCGGACTCCGGGGCCGTCGTCCACAGGAACATGGACTCCTCCGGCTCGAACGCGGGATCCTCGAGCGGCCCTCCCTCGTGCGAGATGTGCCAGAGGTTCTCGTCCCGCGAGTAGAGCTTGGTCTCGTCGACGCCGACGAGCGGGATGCGGCGTGCGCGTGCGTACGCGAACGCGTCCTCCCGGGAGCGGATGCTCCACTCCCGCCACGGCGCGATCACCCGGAGGTCCGGTGCGAGGGCCGCGTACGTGAGCTCGAAGCGCACCTGGTCGTTGCCCTTGCCGGTGCACCCGTGGGCCAGCGCGTCGGCGCCCACCCGGCGCGCCACCTCCACCTGGCGCTTCGCCAGCAGCGGCCGCGCCATCGCCGTGCCCAGAAGGTACTTGCGCGCGTACACCGCCCCGGCGCGCAGCGTGGGCCAGACGTACTCCTCGACGAACTCGCGGCGCAGGTCTTCCCCGAAGAACCCGCTGGCACCCGTGGCGCGCGCCTTGGCCTCCAGCCCGTCGAGCCCGCCCCGCTGGCCGACGTCTCCGGCCATGCATATCACCTCGGCGCCATAGGTCTCCTTGAGCCACGGTACGATCACCGAGGTGTCGAGGCCTCCGGAGTATCCCAGAACCACCTTCATCGCGTGCTCCCCGTTTGGTGTCCCAGAGCCATGCCCACAGACGCAGGGCGGCGTGACCGCCACCGAAGCGGCATAATTATGCAGACTTGATGTATGATGTCAACCAGACAGCGCGCGCTCCAGCAGGGAGACCGCCTCGTCGAGGTCCTGCATGGAGACGTTCAGGGGCGGGAGCAGGCGGACCACGTCCGGTCCGGCCGTGACCAGCAGGAGCCCGAGCCCGCGTGCCCGCTGGACGACCGCGGCGGCGAGCGCGTCCCCGTCGAGCACCACGCCCTGCAGAAGGCCGCGTCCCCGCACCTCGGTCACCGACGCGTGCGCGCCCGCGAGCGCGTCGAGGCGCTCCTCGAGACGGCGGGCGCGCGCGCGCACGTCTTCCAGGAACTCCGGCCGGGCGACGTGGCCGAGCACGGCCAACGCGACGGACGCGACCAGGGGACCTCCGCCGAACGTGGTCGCGTGATCCCCGGGGTGGACCGCCTCCGCGACCCGCTCGCTCACCACCGTCGCGCCCATGGGGAGGCCCCCGGCCAGGGGCTTGGCCAGGGTGAGGACGTCGGGCGTCACGCCGCTTTCCTCGTACGCGAACAAGCGGCCCGTCCTCCCGAGCCCACACTGCACCTCGTCGAAGATCAGGAGCGCCCCGGCGTCGTCGCAGCGCGAGCGCAGTGCCCGCAGGAAGCCGGCGGGGACGGGACGCACCCCTCCCTCTCCCTGCACCGGCTCGATGATCACGGCGGCGACGGTGCCGTCGGCGAGGGCGGCGTCCACGCCCGGCAGGTCGCCCACGTCGACGAAGCGTACGCCCGGCATGAGCGGCCGGAACGGCTCCTGATAGGCCGGACGGTCGGTCGCCGCCAGCGAGCCGAAGAGACGGCCGTGGAAGGAGCCCCGGAACGCGACGATCTCGTGGCGTTCCGGGCCCGCCGCGGCGCGCGCCCAGCGGCGCGCGAGCTTGAAGGCGGCCTCGTTGGCCTCCGCTCCGGAGTTGGAGAAGAACACCTTTCCGGGAAACGCGTGCCGGACGAGCAACGCGGCGAGCTCTTCGGCCGGACGCGTGCGGAAGAGGTTGGAGGTGTGCACGAGCCCGGTGTCGAGCGCTTCCCGGATCGCACCCGTCACGACCGGAGAGCCGTGGCCCAGCGCGTTCACGGCGATGCCGCTCGTGAAGTCCAGGTACTCCCGGCCCTCGTCGTCCCACGCGCGCGCGCCCTCGCCCCGCACCAGCACGAAGTCGGGGCGCGCGTAGACGCCGAGGAGCGCGCTCGCGCTCCCCGCCGGGGCGCTCACGCGACCTCCGCGGGCGCGACCGAGCCCAGGACCCTGGTTCCGGACCGGAAGTCCTCGAGGAGCGACGCACCGCCGATCGCGACCTCCACCCCCGCGTCCACGGCCACCAGGGCCTTGCGCAGCTTGACGGCCATTCCATCCACCGCGATGCCCCCGTCGAGCAGCGCGCGAGCCTCGTCCGCCAAGAGCGTCCCGACCGTGCGCCCGCCGACGACGACGCCGGGCACGTCCGAGATCAGGTAGATGCGCCCGGCCCCGAGGCCGACCGCCAGGTGCAGCGCCGCCTCGTCGGCGTTGACGTTGAGCGGCGTTCCCTCCGGACCGCGGGACACGGGGGACACCACGGGAACGAACCCGCCCGCGAGCAGCGCCCTCACGGCGTCGGGGCGCACGTCCACGACCTCGCCGACCTCGCCGATCGCCCCTCCGAGCGCCCGGCGGGCACGGAGCAGAGAGCCGTCCTCGCCCGAGATCCCTACGGCGGGCACCCCCGCATCCTCGAAGGCCTGTACGACCCGCTTGTTCATCCATCCGGACAGGACCATGGATGTCACCTGAAGGCTCTCGACCGTCGTGACCCGGAGGCCCGCATGCCAGACGACCGGCAGCTCGAGGCGCTCCTGCCACGCGGAGATCTCGGCTCCGCCTCCGTGGACCACCACGACGTCCCCGTGCAGCCGGCACACGTGCTCGGCGGTGGCCCTCAGCGCGTCGGCGTCCGCCACGCAGCGGCCCCCCAGCTTCACCACGCTCAGCACCGCAGCCCCCGTTCGGGCGCCAGGCCCAGGAGCAGGTTCATGTTGTGGACGGCCTGGCCGGCCGCCCCCTTCCCCAGGTTGTCCAGCGCGGCCACGACCGTCACGACATCGTCCAGACCCGCGTTGTCGACCGCCCCCAGGGCGAGCAGATCCGTGCCCACGACGTCGTCCAGGGAGGGCACGCCCGCCTCCAGAATCCGGATCGTGGCCGCCCCTCCGTACGCCTCGCCCCAGGCTTCCCGCACCCGGGCGGCGCTCCCTCCCGGCGCGACCGGGAGGTAGATGGTCTCCAGGATGCCCCGCGGCACCGGCAGGAGGTGCGGCTGGAAGAGCAGCGGGACGCCGGGCAGGCTGGCGCGCATCTCGAGCAGGTGTCGGTGCTCGTTCCCCGTGCTGTAGGCCCGGAAATCACCGAAGACCTCGGCGAACAGCAGGTCGCGTCTGGGCGTGCGTCCCGCCCCCGTGACGCCGGACGCGGCGCTCACGATGACGGGTCGGCCCTCGGCCACGAGCCCGCTCGTCAGGAGGGGATGCAGGGCGAGCGTGGCGCCGGTCGGATAGCACCCCGGATTGGCGACCAGCCGGGCTTCGCGCACGGCGTCCGGCCGAAGGTCGGCCATTCCGTACACGGCCGCCGCCTCCCGACCCGAGCCGGGTCGGTGGTCGGCGGTCAGGTCGATCACGCGCACGCCCTCGCCCAGCGCGCGCTGGGCCCAGGGCGCCGCCTCCCCGTGCGGCAGGCACAGGAACACGACGTCCACGCCGCCCAGGTCGACGTCGTCGCCGCGCTCCAGGGCCAGGCCGGCCACGAGCGACGGCTCGCCGGCCTCCCGCTCCGAGGTCGCGAACGCGACCCGCACGCCGTCGTGTCCGCGCAGCAGACGGAGCAACTCGAGCCCCGTGTAACCGGTGGCCCCGGCGACGCCGATCGCCGCCGGGGCCGGATTATGCAATGACATGGCATGAATATGCGACTCACCCGACGCACGTCAACACAGGAAATTCGAGACGGACCCAATGGGCTCTCCGGGCTCGCGAACGGACTCCAGCGGCTCGGGCCCCTCTGCATATTGTTGTGCCCGAGGTCGCGGCGAGGGCCCACCCCACGCGGAGCCGCCGGAGGACCTCCCGCCGCCCGGCTTCTCGCTCAGTCGTCGCCGGCGCCGGCCATCGACTCCAGGCGGGACTGGATGGTCCGGCAGTGCTCCTCGGCGCGCAGGATGATGAGGATCGTGTCGTCCCCGGCCAGGGTACCCAACACCTCGGGCCACTCCTCCCAGTCGATGCCGGCGGCCACGGTCTGGGCCCCGCCTTTCAGCGTGCGCACGACCAGGAGGTTGCCGGCCCCCTCCGCGGACTGGAAGAGCGCCGGGAGGAGCGCCTCCAGGGGCGGCGTGCTCTCCCACTCCTCGGGGACCGAGTAGTACGACGCCCCGTCCGCCGCCGGGACCTTGACCAGGCGCAGCTCGCGGATGTCGCGCGAGAGCGTCGCTTGCGTGACGTCCGTCCCTTCGTCGAGCAGGAGCTCTCGCAGCACCTCCTGGCTCGTGACCCGGTGCTGCTTCAGGACCTCGAGGATCTGCTCGTGTCGCTCGCGCTTGCTCACCGGACCATCTCCTCCGTCAGGGTGCGCAGGCGGTCGGGGTCGAACCCGACGCTACGGCCGACCTCGACGCCGTCCTTGAAGAAGACGAGCGCCGGGATGCCCCGGATGCCGAGCCGTCCGGCGAGGTCGGGCGCACGGTCCGTGTCGACCCTCGTCACGAGAAGGCGACCCGTGTGGTGGTGGGCGATCTCGTCCACCACGGGCGCCACCATCCTGCAGGGAGCACACCAGTCCGCGTAGAAGTCGACCAGGACCGGCGCGGCCGAGGCGAGCACCGTGCGCTCGAAGTCGTCCTGGGAGACCGCCACGGGGCGATCCAGCAGGATCGGGCGATGGCACGTGCCGCAGGCCGGACGCTCCTCCGCCCGCGTGAGGTCCACCCGGTTCAGCGTGAGGCAGAACCCGCACCGCACCGTCACGGGCACCCGCACCGCGGCCACCGTCTCGTCTTCGTCCATCGGCCTTCCCTCAGAAGTCGTATTCCATCCGGACCAGCGCGATCCGCCCGAGCTTCGGGGCCCCGACGAACTCCTGGTGCCAGTCGTTGAACAGGTTGCTGACCGTCAAGGACATCGTCGTGCCCGACGCCCATGGAACCTCGTACGCGACGTTCGCGTCGAACACCGTGTACTGGTCCACTCTTCCCACGTACACCCCGGAGTTCATCGGAAAGGCACCGCTGTAGCGCATCCGCCCCTCCACGGAGAACCCCGCCAGCTTGTCGTCGTAGCGGACGCCCAGCGAGCCCCTCTCCTGGGGAGCGTTCAGTGCCACGTCCTGCGTGCTGTAGCAGTTCCCGTCGCGGTTGAAATCGAAGCACTGCTTGCTCACGTACGAGAAGGAGCCGTTGAGGCTCAGCCGGTCCGTGGCCAGCAGCTCGACGCCGAGGTCGGAGCCCCACAAGTTGACGCTGCCGAAGTTGCGGTAGGTGAGGACGAGCGCGTCGTCGTGGCGCTGGTCGGGCGCGACCGTGCCCAGCGGGATCTGCGCGAGCCCCAGGGCGATCTCTCCGGCGAGCTGCTGCGCGGCGCCGGCGGGCACCCCGGCGGCAACCAGCCGACCCGTGACGAACGTGGCGACCGACCCGCTCGTCAGGAAGACGCTCGGCGTCTCGACCCGCAGCGGACCCACGAAGTCCTTGATCCAGGTGGAGTAGACGTCCACGGCCAGCCGCAGACGGTCCGCCAGGAGACCCTTGTAGCCCGCCTCCAGCGTGTTCGTGATCGTGGGCCGGAGGCGCGACACCGTGCGGGGGCCTGCGGCGTCCGGCAGGAACGGCACCTGCGGGTTCTCGCTGTTGAAGCGCTGCAGGATCGTCTGGAGGTCACCGGCGCCCGGGTTGGCCACGATCGCGGCGAACTGCTGGGCTGTGAGCCCCATCTGCGTCAGCGCACCCTGCAGCACCGGATTCTGCGCCGCGACCTGCAGCACCTGGTTCCAGACGGCGGCCCCGTTGGCCGGGAGTTGGCCCGTGGCGAACGGCGAGTACATGCAGTAGCCCGGACCGTACCCGCCCGCGCACCGGTCCGTCCACGTATAGCCCGTCGACGGCACGCCCTCGGTGCGCACCTCGTAGCCGAGCGACGAGGTGATGGGCAGCCTTCCCGCCAGGATGTCCAGAAAGAGGTTGTCCGTCGTGGGCGTGTCGAACGCGCGGTTGAACGTGAGGCGGAACGTCTGTCCCGGCCGCGGCTTGAACTCGAGGGCGGCGCGGGGCGAGAGGACCAGGTTCGCCAGGTTGCTGTCGTAGTCTACACGCAAGGCCCCCACGACGTCGAACTTCCGGGTGAGCGTCTTCGTGGCCTGCGCGTACGCCCCGGCATCGGTCGTGTTGTCGTGGCCCTCGTTGACGCCCGTGATCGTGCCGTCCGTGATCGGATTCGTGCGCGACACGTCCACGCCCGTGATGAGGTCGAGGCCCTTCGCCGGGGTGAGCCCGTACTGGGCCTGGCCGGCCCAGAAGGTCGAGCGGTCGACCACGGGCATGCCCGTGCGCAGAAGCCACGTGCCTCCTGCATCGTTCTTGTTCAGGAACGTCTGGGCGAAGAAGCGGCCCTTCTTCACTCGCACTTGTCCGTACTGATAGATCCAGCCCTTGGCCTGTCCGGCCCCGAGCCCCGTCAGCTCGATCGAGTGGGCGAGGTCGTTGTAGCCGTACGTCGCGGCGACCTCGCCGTCGTCCCAGGGCCGCCAGTCGAGCTCGGCAGAGGCTCCGTAGTGCTGTGCGTTGAAGTCACGCGCCCCGATCAGCCTGTTGGATGGATTCTGCGCGGAGTCGGCCTCCTCGACCGGGTCGCGGTACACGAAATCGTTCCCCCGGAAGTACTGGCCCGAGACCTTGAAGCCGAGCTGGTCGTTGAACTTCCAGGCCTGGCGGAGCGCTCCCTGGAAGATGTTCCGGCTCCCTCCCGACACGCTCAGCTCCGTGCCCGGGTAGTCGATGGGCGACTTCGTGATGACGTGCAGCACGCCGTTCGACGCGTTGGGCCCGTAGAGCGCGGAGGCCGGCCCCAGCACGACCTCCACGCGCTGGATGTCCAGCGGCGTGGTCGGGATCATGTCGAACGCGTTCAGTCCCAGCGACGGGACGGACGCGTAGCGGTCGTCCACCATCACGAGAAGCGCGCCCGAGAAGACGTTGTTGAAGCCCCGCGTGACCGTGTTGCTCTGGTCGAGGCCCGTCTGAGCGACGTCCACGCCGGGCAGGGCCTTCACGTAGTCCACGGGCGTGGTGGCCGCCCGGTCGGTGATCTGCTGCCTGGGAACGACCGAGACCGCGGCGGGCGCGTCCAGCGCCTTCTCCTGCTCACCGCGCCCTACGGACACGACGAGCGGGTTGAGCGCGACGGCGCGCGACTCCATCGAGATGGCCAGGTGCACGGCGCGACCCGACCCGACCTCGACACCGTCCCGGCGAAACGTCCGGTAGCCCACCATGGTGGCGACCACCGAGTACCGTCCGCCCGGGAGGTCGACGCGGAAGCCTCCCGACTCGCTCGTGAACGTGCCCCCGGCCGCGGCTGCGGGCCCTCCGATCACCTGGATCTGGACACCGGCCATGGGCTCCCCCGTGGAGGCGTCGCGGACGGTGCCCACCAGGCTGCCCTGCTGGGCCGCGACCGGCCGCGAGACGCAGGTGAGCAGTGCAACCACCAGGGGGGCAAAGGGGCCGAGGAGCGCTGCGCGCATGGATGCACCTCCCGCCGGAGGGATGCCGAAACAGCCAGGGGAGACCCGGAGGCGAAACTATATCCGCGCTCGCCGCGGGGGCAAACCGCCTGTCCCGCTGCTCGCGACCGGAAGGACCGGCCGTCTGCGGCCGTCTGCCGGACGAGGCCGCGACGCCCGCGTCCTCAGATCCGCGGCTTCCCGAGCACCAGAGCGAACAGCCCCTCCGCGTCCTCCGCCCACCGGTCCACGAGAAGCCCCGCGCCGTCGAACAGCGCCTCGACGCCGTCCCGGTCGTACTTGCAGCTGATCTCCGTACGGATCGGCTCACCCTCCCGCAGCGGGACTTCGCTTCCTCCGGGAAAGTGGATCACCTGGTCCCCCAGGCTCACGAGATACATCTCGATCCGCTCCCGGGAGTCGGCATAGTACGCGCGGTGGCGGAAGCAACCGGGATCGAAGTCGCAGCCCAGGGCTCGATTGAGCACGTGCAGCACGTTCAGGTTGAAGGCGGCCGTCACGCCGCGCGCGTCGTTGTATGCGCCCTCGAGCCGCGCTCGTGACTTCCGCGGGCCGGGGCACCGGTCCACGCCGAGCAGGAAGCGGTCGCCGTCCGACATGCGTCTCGCCACCCGACCCAGGAGGCCGGCGGCTCGCGGCCGCTCGAAGTTGCCGAGGGTGCTTCCCAGGAGCGCGTACCACGTGGGTGCCGGCAGCTCACGCGGAAGGTCGATCGGCGCGGTCATGTCGGCCACGCGGGGCTCCACGCGCAGGCCCGGGTACTCCTCGCGGAGACACACCGCGGTGTCGTGGAGGAGCTCTCCGCTCACGTCGACCGGCACGTAGAGGCGGCCCGTGCCATGCCCTTCCATGGCGTCCAGGACGATGCGGGACTTGGAGGAGCTGCCCGCGCCCAGCTCCACGAGGGAGGCGGTGCAGCACGTGCCGACCCACGTGGACATCCAGCGCTCGAGGAGCGCCCGCTCGGTGCGGGTCAGGTAGTACTCCTCGAGCGTCGTGATCTCCTCGAAGAGCTCCGAGCCTCGTGCGTCGTAGAAGTACTTGGGGGAGATCTCCTTGAGAGGCAGGGAGAGGCCCTCGAGGACCTCCCGTCGCATCGCCTCCCGGTCGTAGGGGTCGCTCCGCGCCTCGGGGGGGTCGTGCCCCCGCCCCCGCGCGTCGGGGGAGGGATGGGCGCGTTGTGCCGGTGCCGGACCCGGACTACCATGCGGGCGAGGGCCTGGGTGTCGATCCATGGAGGTGTTGGCGCAATGAGAGTCGGCGCAGCGCAGGAGCACCCGAGGCGATCCGCTGGAGGTCGGGGATCGACCTCACCTGACAATGCACCCGAGCGGCCTCCGTGTTCCCCTGGGGCCGCACCGGTGGGCTTCCCGAATCCGTGAGCGGCCCGGTCCTGGAGGCTCGCGGCGTAGGCAAGCGCTACCGGGGCGCCGCGGCTCTGAGCGGAGTCGACCTCACCGTCGGGAGCGGTGAGTGCGTGGCACTGGTCGGGGAGAGCGGCGCGGGCAAGACCACGCTCCTGCGCATGTTCAACCGCATGGTCGTCCCCGACGAGGGCATCGTGCTCGTGGAGGGGCGCGACGTGGCCGACGTCGACCCGGTGGCGCTGCGACGTCGGATCGGGTACGCCCAGCAGGACGGCGGCCTCCTGCCGCACTGGAGCGTGCTGCGGAACGTGGAGCTCGTCCCGCGGCTCCGTGCCCTACCCGACGCCGCGGAGCGCGCGCGCTCCGCGCTGGAGCTGGTGGGCCTCGACCCGGACGTCCTCGGAGGGCGCCGGCCCCGGGGCCTCTCCGGCGGCCAGCGGCAGCGCGTGGCGCTCGCCCGGGCTCTGGCGGCGCGTCCGTCCGTCGTGCTCCTCGACGAGCCGTTCGGCGCCCTGGACGCCATCACCCGCGCCGAGCTCCAGGAGGCGTGCGCGCGGCTGATCGATCGGCTGGGGGTCACGGTGCTCCTCGTCACGCACGACCTGAGGGAGGCGAGCCTCCTCGCGGACCGGGTGGCGGTGCTGCGCGCCGGGCGTGTCGAGCAGATCGGTACTCCCGAGGCGCTCCGAGCCGACCCGGCCACGACGTACGTGAGGGTCCTCCTCGAACGGGCGGGGGTGAGGTGAGGCGCGTCGGTGCCGGCCTCGCGACGGCGGCCGCTCTCCTGGCCGGCGCCACGTCCGCCGCGGCCGTGACGCATGCGCCACGGCCTTCTCCGGCCGCGCGCGTCGCCGTCGCGGACACCGGAGCCCCGGTCGTAGTCGCCTCGAAGCCCTTCGCCGAGTCGTACCTCCTGGCCGAGATGTTCGCCCAGCTCCTCGAGGCGCACGGCATCGCCGTCGAGCGCCGCCTGGGCCTCGGGTCCACCGCCATCGTGTTCGGGGCGCTCCGCCGCGGAGCGGTGGACGTCTACCCGGAGTACACGGGGACCGGGCTGGTCGCCATCCTGGGCATGAAACCGCCGTCGAGCGCCGGCGCGGCGTTCCGGCTCGTCTCGCGAGAGTTCCGAAGGCGGTGGGGGATCCGCTGGCTTCCTCCCCTCGGCTTCCAGAACACCTACGCGATCGCCGTGCGCCAGCGGACGGCCGACTCCCTGGGGCTGCACACGCTCTCCGACCTCGCTCGCGTCAGCTCCCGTCTCGTGGCGGGGCTCTCTCCGGACTTCATCGGGCGCGCCGACGGGCTCCCGGGCCTGCGCAAGGCCTACGGCATGTCGTTCCGGGCCGTGCGTCCGCTCCTCGAGGCGGTCAAGTACCAGGCCCTGGCTGACGGGCGCGTGGACGTCATCGACGCCTACAGCACCGACGGGGAGCTCGCGCGGTACCACCTGCGCGTCCTCACGGACGACCGGCACTTCTTCCCCCCGTACCAGGCAGCGGCGGTCGTGAGCCGCCGCCTGGCGGAGCACCGCCCCGACGCCGTAGCCGTGCTCACGGAGCTCTCCGGGCTCCTCGACGCGTCGCGCATGCGGGTCCTCAACCGTCGCATCTCCGTCGACCAGGAGCCGGTCGCGACGGTGGCGTCCGACGAGCTCGCAGACCTCGGGCTCACGGACCGGCGGGCGCGGGTGCGGGCACCGTCCGGTCCCCGGGGCACGGGCCAGAGCTCCTTCCTCGCCTACCTCTGGTCGCGCAGGCGCGTGACGCTGTCGCTCACGCTTCGTCACCTCCTGCTCGTCGGGCTCTCGATGGGCGCCGGCCTGCTGGTCGCCGTGCCGCTCGGTCTCCTGCTGGAGCGCCTGCGTCCGGCGGCGGAAGCGACGATCCGTGCGGTCGGACTGCTCCAGACCATCCCGAGCATCGCGTTGCTCGCCTTCATGATCCCGCTCCTCGGGATCGGCGTGGCTCCGGCCGTGACCGCCCTCTTCCTCTACTCGCTCTATCCGATGGTGCGCAACACGTACACGGGGGTCCGCAACGCGGACCCCGTCGCGGTGGACGCGGCGCGCGCCCTCGGCATGACGGACGGCCAGCTCCTGTGGCGCGTCCGCCTCCCGCTGGCCGCGCCGGTCCTCATGGCCGGAGTGCGAACGGCCGCGGTGATCAACGTGGGCACGGCCACCCTGGCCGCCTTCATCGGAGCGGGCGGCCTGGGGGACCCCATCGTGACGGGCCTCGCCCTGTCCGACACGAGGTTGGTGCTGTCCGGAGCGGTGCCCGCGGCGCTCCTGGCCCTGCTCGTGGACGCCGCCCTCGGGTTGGCGGAGCGCGCCGTGGCGCCATCCGCCGTGGGATGAGGCGGGCGACGGCGACGGCCGCCCCCCACGCTCGGGCCCCTGCCG
>JBJKSF010000109.1:0-2501 GCA_046704285.1 Longimicrobiales bacterium
GGAGCGCCGGCGGGTGGCCGACGGTGTCGCTCGGGAGGTGACCTCCCCACCCCTACACTCCCCGTGGGGAATCTCCCGACTGGACGGATCCGCCCGATAAGGGGACGGTGAAGGGTTCCATATCGCCCTGTCGGGAGGACTATCCATGAGCGACACCATCACCTTCCGGCTGAATGGCCGGCCCATCAGCCTCGACACCGACGGGAGCCGGCGCCTCCTCTGGGTGCTCCGCACCGATCTCAACGTCACCGGACCGAAGTTCGGGTGTGGGATCGCGATGTGCGGCGCGTGCACGGTCCTGGTCAACGGCATGGCGATGCGGTCGTGCCAGACCCCCCTCGCGTCCGTCCAGGGCGCCGACGTCACGACGATCGAGGGGCTCGCGGACGGGGACCGTCTCCATCCGCTCCAGGAGGCGTTCGCCGAGCACGGAGGCTTCCAGTGCGGCTACTGCACCTCGGGCATGATCCTCGAGGCGTACAGCCTGCTCAAGCAGAACCCGCACCCCACGCGCGACCAGATCGTGAGCGGGATGAACCGTAACCTGTGCCGCTGCGGCGCCCACGTGCGGATCGTGGAAGCGATCCAGGCCGCCGCCGAGCGGATGTGAGGAGGGCGCCATGAACAGGAACGACCTGGGCCCGATGGCCGTCGACCGCAGGGACTTCTTCAAGTTCACCGGCGGCGGGATCGCCGTCCTCATGGCCCTCAGCGACCACGAGCTCTTCGCCGAGGCGCTCGACCAGCAGCGCGGATATCCGACCGACCTCAACGCGAACGTGCTCGTCGGCGAGAACGGCCGCGTGACGGTCTTCAGCGGCAAGATCGAGATGGGGCAGGGCGTGCTGACCTCCCAGGCCCAGATGGCCGCGGAGGAGCTGTGCGTGTCGCTCGACTCCGTCGACATGGTCCTGGGCGACACGGACCGCGTCCCGTGGGACGCGGGCACGTGGGGCTCCCTCACGACCCGCGTCTTCGGGCCCGCGCTGCGGGCAGGCTGCGCCAAGGCTCGTGAGGCGCTCCTCGAGCTCGCGGCCGAACGGTTGCGGGTGCCGGTGACTCGCCTCCAGGTGAAGGACGGCATCGTCTCCGTCGTCGGCGGGCAGGGCAAGGTCACGTACGCCGAGCTGGCGAAGGGCAAGAAGATCGTGAAGAAGCTCGACCGCGAGGCCGTCCTGCACGCGGTGAAGGACTTCACCGTCATGGGCACGTCGCCCGAGCGGTTCGACGCGCACGAGAAGGTCACAGGAAAGGCGAAGTACGCGGGCGACATCCGCCTCGCGGGGATGCTCCGGGCCCGGCTGCTGCGTCCGCCGGTGCACGGCGCCACGCTGAAGAGCGTCGACACGTCGGCGGCAGAGCAGGTGCCCGGCGTCATGGTCGTGAACCAGGACGGGATCGTCGCGGCTCTCCACCAGGATCCGGAGGCCGCCCAGCGCGCCGTCGGCCTGATGAAGGCCCAGTTCGACATGCCTTCCGGACCGACGTTCGACGACACGAACGTCTGGAACCACTTCCTCGAGGTGGCGCCCACCGGACGCACCACGGAGGAGCGCGGAAAGCTGGACGCCGGTGCGCAGGCCTCGAGGAAGGTCTACGAGCACACGTACCGGGATCCGTACCTGGCTCATTCGCCCATGGAGCCGCACACCGCGATCGCGTCGGTCGAGGGCGACCGGATCACGATCTGGAGCTCGACGCAGAGCCCGTTCGGCGACCAGCGGCGCGTGTCGCAGGCGCTGGGGATCGACGAGCAGCGGGTGCGCGACATCACGCCGTACGTCGGCGGCGGCTTCGGCGGCAAGTCGACCGGCAACGAGGTGCTCGAGGCCGCCCGCCTCGCCTGGATCACGAAGAAGCCGGTGCAGGTGATGTGGACGCGCGAGGAGGAGTTCTTCTACGACACGTTCCACTCGGCCTCCATCATCAAGGTCCGCTCGGGGCTGGACGCGGCCGGCCACATCCAGCTCTGGGACAACAACGTGTACATGGCCGGGACGCGGGGCACCGAAGTCTTCTACGACGTGCCCAACGTGGCGGTCGTGAGCCACTCGGCGCGGGACGCCCACGCGTTCGCGACCGGGGCGTGGCGTGCACCGGGCGCCAACTCCAACGCCTTCGCGCGCGAGTCCCAGATCGACATCATGGCGGCCGACGCGAAGATCGATCCGCTCGAGTTCCGGCTGAGGAACACGAAGGATCCCCGGATGCGCAGCGTCCTGGAGGCGGTCGCGAAGGCGTCCGGCTACAAGCCGGCGCCCGCGCCCAGCGGACGGGGCATCGGCATCGCGTGCGGGGTCGACGCGGGCACGTACGTCGCACACGTGACCGAGGTCGAGGTGAACAAGACCACCGGGGCCGTGAAGGTCAAGCGCGAGGTGTGTGCCCAGGAGATGGGCGTCGTGGTCGATCCCGTCGGTGCCAAGATGCAGATGGAGGGATGCCTGACCATGGGCCTGGGCTACGCGCACATGGAGCACCTGCGCTTCAAGGGCGGCGAC
>JBJKSF010000110.1:0-13739 GCA_046704285.1 Longimicrobiales bacterium
GCCAGGAGCGGCGCGAGCCGCCGGCCGCGGCGGCCCCGGTCGCGGCGATCCCGTCCGCGGCACCCGTGACCGTCGTCTCCACCACGACCCGCCCCTCCAGAGCCGCCACGAAGTCCGCCGCCGTGTCGAAGCGGTCCGCCGGCAGCTTCTGCAGCGCCTTGGCCAGCGTCGCGTCCACATGCACCGGCACGGTCGGGCGCACGGCGCGCACTGGACGCGGCGTCTCGGTCAGCACCCGCGCCAGCACCGCCTGCGTGCTGCCTCCGAGGTGTGGCGGCTCCCCGGTGAGCATCTCGTAGACCACGCACCCGAGCGAGTAGACGTCCGAGCGCGCGTCCGGGTCGCGGTCCGCCGTCGCCTGTTCCGGGCTCATGTAGTGCGGCGTGCCCAGGCTGAGGCCCGTCTCCGTGAGGCGCCCGCCGCCGGCCTGCGCGACCGCCAGCGCGATGCCGAAGTCCGCGACCAGCGGCTGGCCGTCCTGAAGGAGGATGTTCGCCGGCTTGATGTCGCGGTGCACCACGCCCTTCCGGTGCGCGAAGTCCAGCGCGCCTCCCACCGCCTTGGCGATCCGCAGCGCCTCCTCCACGGAGAGCTGCTTCTCGCGTGCGAGGCGCTCCCGCAGCGTCTCTCCCTCCACGTAGGGCATCACGTAGTACAGGAAGGAGTCGGCCTCTCCCGAGTCGAAGAGCGGCAGGATGTTGGGATGCTGGAGTTGCGCCGTCGTCTTGATCTCCGCCACGAAGCGCTCGGCGCCGAGCACCGCGGCCAGCTCCGGCTTCAGCACCTTGATGGCCACCTGCCGGTCGTGCTTCAGGTCCTCGGCGAGGTACACCGTGGCCATCCCGCCCTCGCCGAGCTCGCGCGCGATGCGGTAGCGCCCGGCGAGAGCGGCGGACAGGCGGGAGGGGAGCTCGTCCGTCATCCGTGTCTCACACCGGTCCCGGGAAGACGTCGTGGTCCTCCCGGAGCGCCCGTCGGATTTGGCGCCGGTCCTCGATCCTGGCCCGGAGCGTGCCCAGCGAGCCGACGAGCGGAAGCACGGCGGCGAGCCAGCACATGGGTCGCACCGGCCCCGGCTCCGCGGCGAGCTCGGGAAGCGCGACGAGGACGCCCGAGAAGGTCAGCGCCAGGAGCGCCAGCCCCCAGTGGAGCGGAACCCAGTCCGAGCGGTAGAGGAGCCGTCGATGCTCCGGGGTCATGGCGACCCCCTCGTCGGTCCGTCCGGTGAGGATCCGGTCGCGCGTGTGGCTCATCGCCGCGTGGCTCGCGACGAGAACGTGGGACGCGATCCACAGGGTGCCGAGCGCCAGCAGCGCCACGTCGAGCGCGCTCATGGAGACTCCGCCGGAGTCGGCTCCGACCCGCGCCACAGCGGCGACCCGGCCCGGCGGTAGCCGCCCGTGCGCGCCATCCGGTCCTCCAGACGGGGAGGAAAGGGCGCTCCGGGCGTCGCCCGAGCGCGCGCGACGGTGGGCAGCGGCTGGTGCGAGACCTCGTCGAGCACGATGCCCCGGACGCGCTGGGCCCTCAGGGGCCGCGCGAACGCGAGAAGGGCGAGCACAGCGACCTCGAGCACGGTGGCCCGGCACATCGTGGTATGAAGCCGATGGTACGAGTCGGGACGGAGAGCGAGGCTCAGTCGCGTCATCGGGTGCTCCAGGCAGGGAATGGCGGTGCCCTGCAGGAGCCACCGGGAGGCGGCCCGGGTGCCCGCAGGGAAGAGGGTCTTCCTGCTCGGGTCATCTATAGCGAAGGCGCTTCTTCCTCACTCAACCCGAGCGTGTCAGGGCGTTGTCTGAGCGTCCCCGGAGGCGCTCAATCCCGACGCTGGGCCGCCCGCCAGGCCGACGGAGGTGCCCCGAAGCGGTCCCGGAAGCGGCGGGAGAAGTGGGAGACGGTCTTGAAGCCGACGCCGAAGGCGACCTCGGCCACGTCGACGTCGGTGTCCCGGAGCCAGCTCGCGGCCTGCTCGAGGCGGAAGGCCCAGATGACCTCCATCGGGGGCTCGTCCAGGAGCTCGTCGATACGGCGGTACAGTGTGGAGCGGCTCATGCCCATCGCCTCGGCGAGGAGCTCGATGGTGAGATCCTCGTCCGAGAGGTGCTCGGCGAGCCTCCGGTACAGGTGGTCCAGGAACGCGCGTCCCGGATCGTCAACCGGCCTGCCTTCCCACGGCGGCCGCACGGGCGGCAGCCCTACGGACGCCGCCCGCTCGCGCAGGTTCCGCCGCGTGGCCGCGACGTTGTCGATGAGGAGCATCAGCTCCTGGATGTCGAACGGCTTGCTGAGGTAGCCGTCGGCCCCGCTGCGCAGGCCCGAGAGGCGGTCGGCACGCGCCGCGCGGGCGGTCAGCAGGATGACGGGGACGAAATGCAGCTCGGGATCCGCCTTGATGGCGCGGCACAGCTCCTCTCCGTCGATCCCGGGCATCATCACGTCGCTCACGACGACGTCGGGCACGAGGCTCCGAGCCATCTCCAACGCCTTCCGCCCGTCCGGGGCCTCCACGACCCGATAGCGGGCCTCCAGGTGGCGGCGGACCCAGGCGCGCAGGTCGGGGTTGTCCTCGGCGAGCAATGCCACCGGCTGGTCGAGCAGCGATCCGGAGGCCGCCCCAGGCGCGGCGTCGCGCTCGGCGGCGGCTTCGGGTACTTCGCTCTCGCCGCCGGCCCGCTCCGTTGCCTCCAGTGCATGATGCCCCTCCACGAGGGGGAGCGTCACGCGGAAGGACGCACCGCCCGCCGGGCTGTCGCCGACCGTGATCTCGCCTCCATGGAGCTCCACCAGCTCGCGACTGAGCGAGAGCCCCAGCCCGACGCCCTCGTGGCTCCGGGAGGATGACGCGTCCACCTGGTGGAAGCGCTCGAAGATCCGCTCGCGATCCTCGGGCGGAACACCCGGGCCGTCGTCCTCCACGCGGAGGGCCAACGTTCCTTCTCCGTGCCCGGCTCCTTCCCGGCCGTCCTCCTCGACGCATGCACGGAGCCACACTCGTCCGCCGGCTTCCGTGAACTTGAACGCGTTGGCCAGCAGGTTCGTGACCACCTTCTCGATGGGCTCCGCATCGAAGGAGACCCAGACCGGCCCCTCCGGAAGATCGATGTCGAAGCGTCGCTCCCGCGCCTCGGCCACCGCCTGGAAGCTCCCCGCGATCCCCCGCAGGAGCGGCACGATATCGGCGACGCTCGGCTCGAGCTTGAGCGCACCCGCCTCCAGGCGCGCCGCATCCAGGAGCTGATCCACGAGCCGCACCAACCGCTCCCCGCTCCGCAGGACGATTCCGACTCGCTTCCGGCTCTCGCCCCGCAGCTCCGCGTCGCCCTCCAGGTCACGCAGCGGCCCCAGGATCAGGCTCAACGGCGTCCGGAACTCGTGGCTGACGTTGGCGAAGAAACGCGACTTCGCCTCGTCCAGCGAACGAAGCTGCTCCGCCTGCGCCGCTACCGTCGCCAGGGCCTCCTCCGTGCGCTCCTTCTCACGGGTCAGCTCCCGCGTGCGCTCGTCGACCTGATGCTCCAGGTCGACCTGCCGGGCCCGGAGCGCCCGGTTACGCAGCGTGAACACGCCCCAGACGAGCGCGACGAATCCCGCCGCACAGAGCAGATAGAACCACACGGTCTCACGAAACAGCGGCGGCACCACGAACGAGACGCTGGCCTCGTTCGTGCTCCACACCCCCCCACCGTTGCGGGCTCGCACCCGGAACGTGTAGCGGCCCGGAGGCAGGTTGGTGTAGGTGGCCGATCGGGACGAGCCGGGACCGATCCAGTGCGGGTCGAACCCCACCAGCCGGTGCTCGAAGCGCACGGCATCCGGGTTCCTCAGGCTCACCGCGTCGTACAACACCTCGACGTTCCTGCGCCCCGTCTCCAGGCGGAGCCTTCCCGTGTCGGGGACCGGCGCGCCGTCGACCTCGAGGGCGTCGATGTGGACCAACGGAGGAACCCGATCGGCCGCGATGGCGGCGGCCGGATCCACGACGGCCGCTCCACCGAACGTGGGGAACCAGAGGCGCCCGTCCGGCGCCCGGTATCCCGGCTCACCGCTCCCTTCGGGGCTCACCAGTCCGTCGTGGCGGTCGTAGCCGACCCCGTCCACACGTTTCTTGCGACCGGCGAGAAAGGCCTGCAGGTCGGCGAGGGCGACACGCTGGATGTAGCGGTTGCCACCCATCCACAAATTGCCCGCACCGTCGTCCATGATACTCGAGACCACGTTGTCCGCGAGACCGTCCGCCATGGTGACGGTCCGCATCGTTCCGTCACGGTAACGGACCAGGCCACCGCCGTTGGTGCCGATCCAGAGGTCTCCGTCCGCGTCCTGCCACAGTGCCCTCGGCGGCGCGCGAAAAGAGCCGGGGACCGTCTCGGCCTTCCCACCGGCGATACGGACCAAGCCGGAGAACGTGCTCACCCAGACGTTGCCCCGGCGCCCGACGAGAACGTCGTGGATCTGTCGGTCCCGGAGGAAGCGGGCGAGCAGACGCGGCCCCCCCGCCCCGTACGGCTCCACCTCGAAGAGACCGTGGTCCGTCGCCACCCACAGGACGCCACCCCGCCGACGGTCCTCCACGATGCGTCCCGCCGCCTCCGGCATCTCGAGCACGAGTCGCCGACCGTCTGGGCGCCGGCCGACGAGATAGGACGCCCCCGCCCGGTCGGTCACGGACATCCACAGCGTTCCCCGACTGTCGACCAGCGCGGCGCTCACCTCTTCGTCCCGACCGCGGATCCCCGGCGGCGGTGGTCCGGGATGCACTCGCGCCACCGTTCCGTCGTGGATCCGGTACAGGTTCCCCAGCGCGTCCACGACCAGCACGTCGTCCCCGCCGCCCGATGACACGGACCTGACCTGACGCGTCGCGATCCCCTCGCCCAGCGAGTACGTCCGGAACGGCGCAGTCCGGATGCGGAAGATCCCCGAGGTGGCCGTACCGAGCCACAGGTCCCCCTCGCGGTCCTCCAGCATCCGGTCGACGACGACCGAGGCCGGAAGCTTCACGACGGCGACGGGCGCCCTGTGTCTACGATCGTAGACCTCCACACCGTCGGGAGCGGTCACCCAGAGCCGTCCATCCCGATCGACGACGCGAGGGATCCGACCGGACCCGGCCGGACAGCTGGCGACCACTCGACCGTGATCGTCGACCACTTCGAGCCGCCCGTGGCGTTTCCTGGTGGCCAGCACTTCCCCGGTGGACGGACGCGTCACGAGCACCCGTCCGGCCGCGTTGCCCAGCGGTTCGACGTGGCCGTCCCGAAGGGGTCCGGCCACGTGGGTGCTCCCGTCCTGCACCCAGAGCGTCCCCCAGCGGTCGAACGCCACCTGGGGCCGCCAGTCCCCCCCTTCCACACCGTTGGCGAGCGATCCCCGGTACCGGAGTCGCAGGCCGTGGGATGTCCACTCCGAAAGGCGAGAAGAGGAGTGGACCCAGAGCCTGCCGGTGGTGGGACTCTGGGCGATGCTCCTCCATGACACTCCAGAGTCGGTCGTCGGGAGATCCGCTCGAACGATGAATCGGCCGTCGGCTCGAGCGATGATCGCGCCCCGGGATCGCGCGAGTCCGCCCTCCGCCGTGCTCTGGGCAGGCTTCCCCGTCGTGGAGCCCTGGACAATCCACAGCGTGTCGCCCCGGCCGGCGGCGAGCCCGCCGGGGATGCCGAGGGGATCGCCCGGAGTCCCGCCCTGGAAGGTTGTGAAGCTCAGCCCGTCGAAGCGCACCAACTGCCCGCCCGAGATCATCCACAGGTAGCCGTCACTCGTCTGCACCAGATCCCGGATGAACTCGCTGGGCAGGCCGTCCTCGAGACCCCAGTGATCTACGACGTAGTGCGGAGTCGGAGACGAAGCGGGGCCCTCCCTGCCGTGCGCACCCGCAGCCCCCTGGGCCGCGAGAGGCAGCGACGCCAACGAGAACACCAGGGCCAGGGAGGGGAGGGTCGCTGGGCGCGGATGCATGGGGGACTGGAGTAACAGGGGGTGCCGTCGGCCTCTATCGTACATGCGCCGGCACGGTTCAACTAGTTCCAGGTCCGCGTCTCTCCGGACCTCTCGTCATCGACCCAGGGTGGCGCGCCACGTGGCGGGACGCTCGTGTTCTGCCCACTCCACGCGCGAGACCCCGACCCGGCCCGATTCCTTGCGCTCCCCTACTTTCGGTTTATGTTCGGGTCATGGGCCTTCCCTACGTCGAGCTGCACTGCCATTCAGGTTTCTCGTTCCTGGACGGCGCATCCCACCCGGAGGAGTTGGTGGCGCGCGCCGTCGAGCTGGGCTATCCGGCGCTCGCGCTCACGGACCACAACGGCCTGTATGGCTCGATGGAGTTCGCGCACGAGGCCCGTGCGGCGGGGCTGCAGCCCGTCACGGGGGCCGAAATCACGCTACGCGGCTGCTTCCCCGGCGTGGACGAGCCGGAGGGCGGCCACCACGTGACGCTCCTGGCCGAGACGCCTGCGGGCTATGCCAACCTGTGCCGCCTCCTCACCGAGGCGCACATGACGTCGCCCCGGGAGGATCCGCGCCTCGCCCTGC
Source organism: Longimicrobiales bacterium (assembly GCA_046704285.1). Lineage (GTDB taxonomy): Bacteria > Gemmatimonadota > Gemmatimonadetes > Longimicrobiales > Gaopeijiaceae > SZUA-318. Next base: position 6,535 of record JBJKSF010000110.1, read on the forward strand.
CCTCGCTCCTCGAGCGCTCCGAGGGGCTCATCCTGCTCACCGGGTGCCGCCGGAGCCCGGTGTGGGCGGCGCTCGAGTCGTCGGTGACGGACGGCGAGACGTTCACGCGCCTGCTCGTGCGGACCTTCGGCCCGGGAAGCGTCTTCGTCGAGCTGCAGGACAACGCGGTGAAGGGAGACGCCTCCCGCAACCGCGCTCTGGCGAGGCTGGCGGGGCGGATGGGATTGGGCGTCGTAGCCACGGGAGACGTCCACTACCACCGCCCCGACCGGCATCGCCTCCAGGACGTGCTCGTCGCGATCCGGAATCGCGCCACCCTCGACGGCGCCCACGCCGTGCGGCGCCCCAACCGCCTCTTCCACCTCGCCGAGCCGTGGGAGATGCGCCACCGGTTCCGCAGCCGTCCCGAGGCGCTCACGAACACGCTCCTCGTCGCCGAGCGGTGCGCGGCGTTCGACCTCACCGAGGACCTGGGCTACGAGTTCCCGGACTTCGAGGGCTCGGAGCGGGGCGGCGCGATCGAGACGCTCACGGCGATGTGCCTCGCGGAGATCGGCCGGCGCTACGAGCCTGGCTCGGCCGCGGAGCGCGACGCCGAGGAGCGGCTGCATCAGGAGCTCCGGCTCGTCGACCTGCACGGGCTCGCGGGCTTCTTCCTCGTCTACCGCGACATCATGGACCTGGCACGCGAGGTGGCCCGCGAGGTGCGGGCCGGTGCGCCCCGGGCGCGCTCCAACCTCCCGCCCGGCCGCGGCCGGGGCTCGTCGGTCTCCTCGATCATCTGCTACCTGATCGGGCTCTCGCACATCGACCCGGTGAAGAACAACCTCTTCCTGGGGCGCTTCCTCAACGAGGCGCTCCGGACCGTGCCGGACATCGACCTCGACTTCCCGCGCGACATCCGCGAGCGGCTCATCCTCCGGGTCTACGAGAAGTACGGAGGCGAGCATACGGGGCTCGTGTGCAGCTTCCCCACCTACCGGATGCGCTCCGCGGTACGCGAGATCGGCAAGGCGCTCGACCTGCCCATGGGCGAGCTCGAGAAGCTGGCCAGGCTCGCCGAGCACCGCTCGGCCGCCGGCCTCGCCGAGGAGATCGCCCGGCTCCCCGGGTTCAAGGAGCGCGCGGACGCACCGCTCTGGAGGCTCCTGGGCGAGCTGGCCGAGGACGTGGCCGGCCTGCCCCGCCACAACTCCCAGCACGTGGGCGGGATGATCATCTCGAGCCGCCCGCTCGTCGAGATCGTGCCGCTCGAGCCCGCCGCCATGGAGGGGCGCGTGCTGTGCCAGTGGGACAAGGACTCCTGCGAGGACGCGGGCTTCATCAAGATCGACTTCCTCGCCCTCGGCATGCTCTCGCTCGTGGAGGAGGCCGTGGACCTGATCTCGGTGCGCACCGGCGAGCCGCCCGACCTCTCGCGCATCGACTTCTCCGACGAGGCGATCTACGACCGCATCGACTCGGGCGACACGGTCGGGCTCTTCCAGGTGGAGAGCCGGGCGCAGATCCAGATGCTCCGGCGTACGCGGCCCAGGAACCTCGAGGACCTGGCCGTCCAGGTCGCGATCGTGCGCCCCGGCCCCATCGTGGGCGGCGCGGTGAACCCGTACGTGCGCCGCCGGGAGATGCTGCGCCAGAACCCGGACTACGAGGTCCCCTACCCCCACCCCAGCCTGAAGGAGGCCCTGGAGGAGACGCTCGGCGTCATCATCTACCAGGACCAGGTCCTCAAGGTGTGCCAGGCGATGGCGGGCTTCTCGGACGGGCAGGCCGAGCGACTGCGCCGCGCGATGAGCCGCAAGCGCTCCCACGAGGCCATGGACGCCCACTGGGAGGCGTTCCGCGACGGAGCCCGGGCCCGCGGCGTGGACGAGGCCCTCGCCCGCGAGGTCTTCGCCCAGGTGACGGCGTTCAGCGAGTTCGGCTTCCCGAAGTCACACGCCGCCGCGTTCGGGCTGCTCGCCTACCAGTCGGCGTGGCTGCGCCACTACCACCCGCTCGAGTACTACGTGGCGCTCTTCAACAACCAGCCGATGGGCTTCTATTCGCTCGACGCACTCGGGCGCGACGCGCGCCGCAACGGGACCCGCACGCTCCTGCCCGACGTGAACCGGAGCGACGTGCCGTGCACGGCCGAGGGCGACGCGCTCCGCATCGGGCTCGGGTTCGTGCGCGGCTGGGGCACGGACGTCGCGGAGCAGGTCGTGGCGGAGCGCGAGAAGCACGGCCCCTACCGCTCGCTCGGGGACTTCCTGAAGCGCACCCCGGCCACCCTGAAGCGCCCGGCCGTCGAGAACCTCGTCTGGGTCGGAGGCTTCCAGGGCTTCGGCCTCACCCGCCGGGAGCTGCTCTGGCAGGCGGGGCTCTGGCTCGGGCCGGAGTCCGACGAGCGGCGCACCGTCGACCGGAACGACCACGCCCAGGCCGAGCTCGACCTGGAGGACCCGTACGCCGGACTCTCCTTCCCGGACCTCGATCCCGCGGAGCGGATGGTGGCGGAGTATCGCATGCTGCACTTCTCCGCCGAGCTCCACCCCTTCGCCCTCCTGGCCGGCCACCTCCCCTCCGGCACGGTCGGATCGGATCGTCTCCCCGAGCTCGACCAGCACGCCACGGTACGGGTGGCCGGGCTCGTCACCGCACGACAAAGACCTCAAACCGCGAAAGGCTATGTTTTTGTCCTGATGGAAGATGAATACGGCGCCATCAACGTGATCGTGAAGCCGAAGGTGTACGAGCGGGACCGCAGCGCCGTGCGCCTGGAGCCCTTCCTCGCCGTCGAGGGGCAGCTTCAGAAGGACGGCGCGACGCTCAACGTCATCGCGCGCGCGGTGCGCGGACTCAGGGTGCCCGGCAGACCCGTGCGTCGGACCGGACTCACGCACGATCGGGAGGCGGCCCCCGACCCGTTCCGCTACCTCACGACCCTGCGCCAGAACCCGCCGGGCGTGAAGAGCTTCGGCTGAGCGGAGCGCTACGGGTGGACCGTCGAGCGCCCCCTTGCGCGCACCCTGCTCCACACCGAGCATGATGCCGGGCGGCGGGGAGGAGGGACCTCACCTGCAAGGGAGACGGATCGATGGCGAACCTCGCGAAGCTGTGTCTGGCGCTCGCAGTCCTGGCCTTCATCCTGGCGGTCATCGCGGCGTTCATGGGACCGATCGTGGTGGGTCCGCGAGCGTACTCCAATGCGTGCCAGGACCTCGCACTGATCGCGCTCGGCCTGTTCGTCGGCTTCAAGGAGAAGCCCGCCACCGCCTGAGCCCGAGGCGCCCGGCGGCGGGCGTCAGGGATTGCGCTCGAGGTAGAACCTCACGCCCGCCCAATCCGTCGCGGCACTGAACGTCCGGAAGTACCGCTCGACCCGCTCCGGTCCCACGTAGGGCTCCAGCTCCTCGCTCACCTCGCGGGCGTAGCGCTCCGCGTCGCCGTCGTCCCCGTCGTCCATCGCATGGCGGACGCGCTCCTCGAGCGCGGCGAGGCGCTCCTGAAGGGCCCGGCACCGGCCGCGGACATCGCCGTGGAGCCCGAAGTGCGCCGCGCCGAAGCGCTCGGCGCCGATGCCGGCGATCTCACCGAGCGTGCGCTCCCAGGCGCGCAGGTCCAGCGAGGGCGGCGGGGTGGGAGGAACGCTCGGGGCCTCCGGCGCCAGCAACAGGCCCATCGCATCGCCGGCGTAGAGCGTGCCGTCGCGCTCGTCCAGGAAGGCGAGGTGATGCTGGATGTGGCCCGGAGTCGGGACCGGCCGGAGCCCGCGCCACGGCCCGGCCATGCCGCCCTCCCACGCCCGGATCCGTCCGGCCGGCACGGGACGGACTTCGCCCCAGAGGCGGTCGTGGGCTTCCCCGAACGTGCGCCGCGTGCTCGCGACCAGCTTCGTGGGATCGGTGAGGTGCGGGGCGCCCGCGGCGTGGACGTGGACGAGTGCCGCGGGGTATGCGGCGACGAGGTGCCCCGTGCTCCCCGCGTGGTCCAGGTGGACGTGGGTCAAGGCCACGTGGCGCAGGTCCTGTGGGCCGACGCCCAGCTCGGCGAGGCGGGCCTGCAGTCGCTCGAAGGTCGTGCTGGGACCGGGATCGACGAGCGTGGGCTCGGGCTCGAGCAGGAGGTAGCTCGCGATCGCGCCCTCCAGCCCGAGGTGGACGAGGTCGATACAGACGCCCTGCCCGCTCACCTCCGTCCCCCCGAACGGCGCCGGGGGGCGCCCCCGGGGGAGCGCCCCCCGGAAAGGCGGTCCGTGGCGACGCTCAACGTCGCTCCCCGATCGGCACGAAGTCCCGCTGGCCGGCTCCCACGAAGACCTGCCGCGGCCGGGCGATCTTCTGCTCGGGGTCGGTGAGCATCTCCTCCCACTGTGCGAGCCAGCCCACGGTGCGCGGGATCGCGAACAGCACGGGGAACATCTCCACGGGAAAGCCCATGGCTTCGTAGATGATGCCGGAGTAGAAGTCGACGTTGGGATAGAGGTGGCGCTCGATGAAGTACTCCTCGCTGAGGGCGATCCTCTCCAGCTCCAGCGCCACGTCGAGCAGCGGGCTGTGGCCCGTCACCTGGAACACCTCGTCGGCCGTGCGCTTGATGATGCTCGCCCTGGGGTCGTACGCCTTGTAGACCCGGTGCCCGAAGCCCATGAGCCGCTCCTCGCGGGCCTTCACCTTGTCGAGGAAGGCGGGGATGTTGCCCACGCTGCCGATGCGGCGCAGCATGCGCAGCACCGCCTCGTTCGCCCCGCCGTGCAGCGGCCCGTACAGGCCGGCCATCGCCCCCGCCAGGGCCGAGTACGGATCCACCTTGGAGGATCCGATCACCCGCATGGCCGTGGTCGAGCAGTTCTGCTCGTGGTCGGCGTGCAGGATGAAGAGCACGTCCAGGGCGCGCTCGAGCACGGGGCTCGGCTTGTACTCCCGCGTTCCGATGCGGAACAGCATGTTCAGGAAGTTCGCCGTGTACGAAAGCTCGTTCTCCGGCCGCGCGTACGGGAGCCCGCGGTGGTGCCGGTACGCATACGCGGCCAGGGTCGGCATCTTCGCGACCAGACGGACGATCTGGGCCCAGCGGTTGGCGGCGCCGTCGACCTCCTTGGCCTCCGGGTAGAACGTGGACAGCGCGGCCACCGCGCTGATCATCAGGCCCATGGCGTGGGCGTCGTAGCGGAACCCGCCCAGGAGCTTGACGATGTTCTCGTGCACGTAGGTGTGGAACGTCACGTCGTGCACGAACCCGTCGAGCTCGCTCTGCGTCGGCAGCTCACCCTTCAGGATCAGGTACGCGACCTCGAGGAAGGAGCTGCGCTCGGCGAGCTGCTCGATGGGATAGCCCCGGTAGCGCAGGATCCCCTTCTCGCCGTCGATGTAGGTGATGGCACTGCGGGTCGACGCCGTGTTCGTGAAGGCGGGGTCGTACGCCATCATCCCGAAGTCCTCTTCGTGGACCTTGATCTGGCGCAGGTCCATCGCGCGGATCAGGTCTCCCTCGAGGATCTCGATCTCGTACTCGCGTCCGGTTCGGTTGTCGCGGACGGACAGCGTGCTCTTCCCGTCTCCCATGTCGGCCCCATCCTTTCGCTCGAGTCCGCGTACGGCCCGCGCACCCGGGTCGTCCCGGGAGTCGCCGCAGAGTTCAACAATACCAGTGCCGGGGGCGGGAATCGAACCCGCACGCCCCGAAAGGCAGCGGCTTTTGAGGCCGCCGCGTCTACCGTTCCGCCACCCCGGCCGTGTGGTCCAGCAAGCTAACGCCGGGGTCGCACGCGCCTCAACGGCCCACGCGCCGCGGGCCTGCGAGGGGCCGCGACTTCCCTTATCGTTAGAGGTCGTTCGTATACGATCGGGGCCGAGCCGATCGCCCCGTGAGCCGAGATTCCGCACCGCACCGAGGAGCCACCGTGCCCCACGCCCGCAACGATCCCTTCGGCGCTCTGTCGCACGTGGAGCTGCCCGAGGGGAAGACCGCCTTCTATCGCATCGCGCAGCTCGAGAAGGAGGGCCTCGTCGCCTCGCTCGACCGCCTTCCCTTCTCGATCCGCGTCCTCCTCGAGAACGTCCTCCGCCACGCCGGGGGTCCCCACGTGAGCGAGGCTCACGTGCGGGCCGTGGCCGGCTGGAGCCCGAAGAGCGCGGGCGCCGACTTCCCCTTCATGCCGAGCCGCGTGGTTCTGCAGGACTTCACGGGGGTGCCGGCCGTGGTCGACCTCGCGGCCATGCGCGACGGGATCGCGGAGCTCGGGGGTGACCCGCGCAAGATCAACCCGGTGGTGCCGGCGGACCTCGTCATCGACCACTCGGTCCAGGTCGACTTCTTCGGAACGTCCGACGCGTTCCGCCGCAACGTGGAGCGCGAGTTCGAGCGCAACCACGAGCGCTACGCGCTGCTCCGGTGGGCGCAGGAGGCCTTCGACGACTTCCGCGTCGTGCCGCCCGGCACCGGCATCGTCCATCAGGTCAACCTCGAGTATCTGGCCTCGGTCGTGCACCGGCGTCGCGAGGACGACACGTGGCTCGCGTATCCCGACACGCTCGTGGGCACCGACTCCCACACGACGATGATCAACGGGCTGGGCGTCGTGGGATGGGGTGTCGGCGGGATCGAGGCCGAAGCCGTCATGTGCGGGCAGCCCTACTACATGCTGCTCCCCGAGGTCGTCGGGATGAAGCTGGTGGGGGCGCTGCCGGAGGGCGCGACCGCCACGGATCTCGTGCTGCGGGCCACCGAGCTCCTGCGCGAGCACGGCGTGGTCGGGCGCTTCGTCGAGTACTACGGTCCGGGCCTGAGCAGCCTGAGCCTGCCCGACAAGGCCACGCTCGCGAACATGTCCCCCGAGTACGGCGCGACGATCGGCTTCTTCCCGGTGGACGCGGAGGCGCTCCGGTACCTGAAGGGCACGGGGCGCAGTCCCGAGCTGGTGAGCCGCGTGGAGCGCATCACCAAGGAGCTCGGGCTCTTCCGGACGGACGGGACCCCGGACCCCGAGTACACGTCGAGCCTCGAGCTCGACCTGTCCACGGTGGATCCGAGCCTCGCGGGGCCGAAGCGGCCCCAGGACCGCATCCCGATGAAGGACCTCAAGAAGGCCTTCGGGCGCGACCTCCCGGGGCTCGTCCCGGCGGGCTTCTCGCTCGACGCGCCTCCCGCCGGCGGCGGGCGCGCTGAAAGCGGGAGCCGATCGGACGAGCGCGGCGCCACGGCGGAGGCGGCCGGGCAGGTCG
>JBJKSF010000111.1:0-5586 GCA_046704285.1 Longimicrobiales bacterium
TTCATGATGATGACGTCGGGTGCCCGCGGGAACCGCGACCAGATGCGCCAGCTCGCCGGCATGCGCGGGCTGATGGCCAAGCCGCAGAAGAAGCTGACGGGCGGCATCGGCGAGATCATCGAGAGCCCGATCAAGTCGAACTTCCGTGAGGGTCTGACCGTGGTCGAGTACTTCATCTCGACGCACGGGGCCCGCAAGGGCCTGGCCGACACGGCTCTGAAGACGGCCGACGCAGGGTATCTGACGCGCCGGCTGGTGGACGTGGCGCAGGACGTCACGATCACCGAGGAGGACTGCGGGACGATCCTGGGCCTCGAGATGGCGGCCCTGAAGGAAGGTGAGGACATCATCGAGCCGCTCTCGGACCGCATCGTGGGCACGGTCGCGCTGGAGGACGTCTTCGATCCGATCGACGGCGAGCTCCTGGTGGGTGCCGGGACCATGATCGACGAGGACGCGGCCGCGGACATCGAGGACGCGGGCATCCAGACGGTGAAGATCCGCTCGGTCCTGACCTGCGAGTCGAAGCGCGGCGTCTGCCGCGCCTGCTACGGGCGGAACCTGGCCACCATGAAGATGGTGGACGCGGGTGAGGCGGTGGGGATCCTGGCGGCGCAGTCCATCGGCGAGCCGGGCACGCAGCTCACGCTGCGCACGTTCCACATCGGAGGCACCGCGGCCCGCATCGCCGCCCAGACCCAGCGCAAGTCGAAGGTCGAGGGCAAGGTCGGGCTCGATCGCGTGACCACGGTGGAGACCCCGAACGAGGAGCACATCGTCACGTCGCGCGAAGGCCAGATCATCCTGAAGACGCGCGAGGGCCAGATCCGCAGCCGACTGTCGGTGCCCTACGGCGCCGTGCTGGCGGTGGAGGAGGACCAGGAGATCGACTCCGGGGACCTCCTCTTCAGCTGGGATCCGTACTCCGAGCCGATCGTGGCGGACTCCGCGGGCGTCATCCAGTTCCAGGACATCGTCGAGGACCAGACGATGCGCGAGGAGCTGGACGAGTCCACGGGCCGCCGGCAGATGACGATCATCGAGGATCGCGAGAAGAAGCTCCACCCGACGATCCAGCTCCGGAAGAACACCAAGAAGCGGGAGAAGCTGAAGGAGTTCATCATCCCGGTGGCGGCTCAGCTCACGGTGCGCGACGGCCAGGAGGTGGCGCCGGGCGACACGATCGCGAAGATCAGCCGGGAGGTCTACAAGACCCGCGACATCACGGGCGGTCTGCCCCGGGTGGCCGAGCTGTTCGAGGCGCGCCGCCCGAAGGACCCGGCCGTGATCACCGAGATCGACGGAGCCATCAGCTTCGGCGACATCAAGCGCGGCAAGCGCGAGGTGCACGTCACGCCGGAGACCGGGCCGTCGCGGACCTACGAGGTTCCGGTGGGCAAGCACATGCGCGTCCACGAGGGAGATCAGGTGCGGGCCGGCGACCGGGTGAGCGAGGGGCCCATCAACCCGCACGACATCCTGCGCATCAAGGGGCCGCGCGCGGTGCAGGAATACCTGCTCAACGAGATCCAGGAGGTGTACCGCCTCCAGGGCGTCAAGATCAACGACAAGCACATCGGCGTGATCGTGCGCCAGATGCTGCAGAAGGTGCGCATCACCGACGCCGGCGAGACGGACCTGCTGGAAGGCGAGAACGTGGACCGCGTGGAGTTCCGCGACGTCAACCAGCGGTCCATCGCGGACGCCAAGCGGCCCGCCCGCTCCGAGCCCCTCCTGCTCGGCATCACCAAGGCGAGCCTCACGACCGAGTCGTTCATCTCGGCCGCGTCCTTCCAGGAGACGACGCGCGTGCTCACGGACGCGGCGGTCCGCGGCGCGCGCGACGACCTCAAGGGCCTCAAGGAGAACATCATCATCGGCCACCTCATCCCCGCCGGCACCGGCATCCACCGGTACCAGGACGTGGAGTTCATGGTCGAGCAGTCGTACTACGACGAGGAGATCGTGCCGCTGACGGAGCCGGGAGAGCTCGTGCCCGGCCTCGCGCTGGGGGGAGCGACGGACGTCGAGGAGGACTAGGCCCGGCGTCCAGCCTGCGGACGAGCGACGTCGCGGTCGTGGATCGGGCCTCGAGGGGCGCTCCACCTTCGGGTGGGGCGCCCCGTTCCGTTGACACCTCCGAAGGCCCTCTCTAAGTTATCTAGCTCTGTCGCAGCGGCTTCCCGGCGCGTCGCCGGGGGGCGCGGACTGCGCACCGCAGGGCGCGTTTCTTCCAGAGGATTCATGCCGACGATCAGTCAGCTCGTGAGGAAGGGTCGCCAGGCCGTTCAGAAGAAGAACAAGGCCCCGGCGCTCCAGAAGAACCCCCAGAAGCGGGGGGTCTGCACGCGCGTGTACACGACCACGCCGAAGAAGCCCAACTCGGCGCTTCGCAAGGTGGCCCGCGTGCGCCTCACGAACGGCTACGAGGTCACGGCCTACATCCCCGGGGAGGGGCACAACCTGCAGGAGCACTCCATCGTGCTGATCCGCGGCGGCCGTGTGAAGGACCTGCCGGGCGTGCGCTATCACATCATTCGCGGCACGCTGGACGCGTCCGGCGTGGACAACCGCAAGCAGGGGCGCTCCAAGTATGGCGCCAAGCGGCCCAAGTAAGGCGGAAGACCGAAGATGAGCCGTCGTTCGCAAGCAGATCGCCGGGACGTGCGTCCCGATCCGCGCTACGAGTCCGAGACCGTCACGAAGTTCATCAACGCGTTGATGATCGAGGGAAAGAAGTCCCTGGCGGAGAAGATCTTCTATGGAGCGATGGACATCCTGGAGGATCGCTCCGGACAGCCGGCGCTGAACGTGTTCCAGACGGCGCTCACGAACGCGAAGCCGGCCCTCGAGGTGAAGAGCCGGCGCGTGGGCGGGGCCACCTACCAGGTGCCCGTGGAGGTCCGCCCGGAGCGGCGGACCGCGCTGGCGACGCGGTGGCTCATCTCGTTCGCGCGCGCGCGCTCGGAGAAGACGATGGCGGAGCGCCTGGCGGGCGAGCTGCTCGCGGCGAGCCGGGGCGAAGGCTCCACGATCAAGCGGAAGGACGACACGCACCGGATGGCAGAAGCGAACAAGGCGTTCGCGCACTACCGCTGGTAGCGTGCCGTGTGAAGGGCGCGACCGCGGGCTCCGGCCCGCCGCCGCGCGGACAATAGAAAGGCGACGCGCGATGGCCTGCGGGCCCTCTCCGGTCACCGGGAGCGCGGCAACGAGACTGCCGCCCGCCGGGACGGGGGCGCAGCGGCAAGAGCCGCGTTCCTTTTTTTGCGCCGACTCCCGGGGTGCACGCCCGGGCCACGACTGACTCAGAAGACCGTACAGGAGCGGAAGGACCCGATCGATGCCCAGGATCACGCCACTGCCGCAGCTCAGGAACATCGGCATCATGGCGCATATCGACGCCGGTAAGACCACGACCACCGAGCGCATCCTCTTCTATACGGGGCGGGTGCATCGGATGGGCGAGGTGCACGAGGGCGCGGCGACGATGGACTGGATGGAGCAGGAGCAGGAGCGGGGCATCACGATCACGTCGGCCGCCACGACGTGCTTCTGGAAGCGGCAGGGCACCGACTACCGCATCAACATCATCGACACGCCCGGGCACGTGGACTTCACGGCCGAGGTGGAGCGCTCGCTGCGTGTGCTGGACGGATCCATCGCGGTGTTCTGCGCGGTCGGTGGGGTGGAGCCCCAGTCCGAGACGGTGTGGCGCCAAGCGGACCGGTACAAGGTCCCGCGCATCGCCTTCGTCAACAAGATGGACCGCATCGGCGCGGATTTCATGCACGTCGTGGAGATGATGCACGACCGCCTCGGCGCCAACGCCCACCCCGTGCAGTACCCTCTGGGCGAGGGCGAGCTCTTCACGGGAGTGGTGGACATCGTGGGCCGCACGGCCATCGTCTACCAGGACGAGCTGGGCTCGAAGTTCGCCGAGGCTCCGATCCCCGATGCGCTCAAGCAGACGATCGAGGACCTGCGCCATCGGCTCGTCGAGGCCGCGGTCGAGCACGATGACGCGCTCATCGAGAAGTACCTGAGCGGCGAGGAGCTCACCGACGACGAGCTCCGCCACGCGATTCGGGCCGCGACGATCAAGGGCGTGCTCTTTCCGGTGTTCTGCGGCTCCGCCTTCAAGAACAAGGGCGTCCAGGCTCTTCTCGACGGTGTGATCGACTACCTCCCGTCGCCCCTGGACATCCCCCCGATCAAGGGCCATCTGCCGCAGCACGACGAGACGTTCGAGGAGCGCGAGGCCGCGGACGACGCACCGTTCGCCGCCCTGGCGTTCAAGATCATGACGGACCCCTACGTGGGTAAGCTCACGTTCTTCCGGGTCTACTCGGGCTCGCTGCCGGCGGGCAGCCACATCTACAACGCCACCAAGGGCAGGCGGGAGCGGGTCGGCCGCATCCTGCAGATGCACGCGAACAAGCGCGAGGAGCGCGACGAGGTGTTCGCGGGCGACATCGCGGCGGCCATCGGGCTCAAGGACGTCAAGACGGGCGACACGCTCTGCGTCGCCGACCGTCCGATCATCCTGGAGGCGATGAAGTTCCCGGAGCCGGTGATCGCGGTGGCCATCGAGCCGAAGACGAAGGCCGACCAGGACAAGCTGTCCAGCGGCCTCACCAAGCTGGCCGACGAGGATCCGACGTTCCGCGTCTTCACGGACCCGGAGACGAACCAGACGATCATCTCGGGCATGGGGGAGCTGCACCTCGAGATCATCGTGGACCGCCTGCGCCGCGAGTTCGGCGTCGAGGCGAACGTGGGCCGGCCACAGGTGGCGTACCGCGAGACGATCCGCCACCGCGCCGAGAAGATCGAGGGCAGGTTCATCCGGCAGACGGGTGGTCACGGCCAGTACGGGCACGTGGTCATCAACATCGAGCCGGGCCCTCCGGGCAGCGGGTTCGTCTTCGAGGACCGGATCGTGGGCGGCGCGATTCCCAGGGAGTACATCGGCTCGGTGGAAGCCGGCATCCGAGACTCCCTGGAGAACGGCGTGCTCGCCGGCTATCCGGTCATCGACGTCAAGGTCGAGCTGGTGGACGGCTCGTACCACGAGGTCGACTCGAGCGAGATGGCGTTCAAGATCGCCGGCTCGATCGCGCTCAAGGAAGGCATGCGCAAGGCCAAGCCGGTGCTCCTCGAGCCGATCATGGACGTGGAGGTCGTGACGCCCTCGGAGTACATGGGAGACATCATCGGGGACCTCTCGTCGCGGCGCGGGCGCGTGGGAGGCATGACCGAGCGCGCGGGAGCGCGCGTGATCGGAGCTTCCGTGCCGCTGGGCGAGATGTTCGGGTACTCCACCACCCTGCGCTCGCTGAGCCAGGGGAGGGCGGTGTTCACCATGCAGTTCGCACACTACGAGGAAGTCCCGAAGTCGAAGGCGGAGGAGATCATGTCCGCCAACGGCGCCGAGAAATGACTGCGGGTTCCACCACAGCCTGAACGCGAGACGCAGAGGACAAGATGGCCAAGGCGAAGTTCGAGCGGACGAAGCCGCACGTGAACGTGGGGACGATCGGGCACGTGGACCACGGGAAGACGACGTTGACGGCGGCGATCACG
>JBJKSF010000112.1:0-18679 GCA_046704285.1 Longimicrobiales bacterium
GGTGCCTTTCCAAGCCTTCCGCCTCTCGGCACATTAGGTGGCCCGTTCCCGCCTCCGGCGTCGTGAGCGTCGACGTGGCCGACCGCGTCGGCGCGGACCGCGAGGCGTCGTCCGGGGCGGATCCCTCCCGACACGTCCACCCGAGCAAGGGGAGGAGCCGGATGCTCCCTTCCGCACGCATCCCCTATGGAACCTGGGGGAGCAGCTACTTCCCGGCCTGGCAAACCTCGCCGCTCGCCGAGGTGAACATCGGTCAGTTCGCCGGTGAGGCGATGGCGCGGGTGCTGGGCCTCAGACGCGTTCCCACGAGCGCGCTCGACTACCTGGTCATCGGCTCCACGGTCCCGTGGCACTGGAAGTTCTGGACCGCGCCGGTGGTGTCGAGCTGCATGGGACGCCGCCTCCCCGGCTACCACACGGAGCAGGCGTGCGCCACGGGCCTGAAGGCGATCCTGGCCGCGGGCGGCGAGGTGGAGGCGGGCTCCTCGGAGGTCGTCGGGGTGCTCACCTTCGACCGCACCAGCGACTCCCCCGTGGGGGTCTTCCCGGAGCGGCGCTCCTACGAGCGGACGCAGGTGCTCGCCGACGTGTGGGACAACTTCGGCTTCGACCCGGCCACCGGGAACGCGATGATCACGGCCGCCGGCATCACCGCCCGCAAGTACCGCACGGACCGGAGCGAGGTGGACGAGATCGCGTATCTCCGCCACATGCAGTACTTCGAGGCGCGCGAGTCGGGCTTCCTCGACCGGGTGCTGGTCCCGTTCGATCTGCTGAACGTGCAGGGACGCCCGCTGGGGCGCGTCGACGACGACCTGGGCGTCCGCAAGGTGACGCTGGACGGGCTCCGGGCCATGCGCGAGCTCGACACGTGCGTGACGAGCGGCACGCAGACGCACGCTTCCGACGGGATGGCGTGCCTCCTGGTGACGAGCGAGGGCAAGGCGAAGGAGCTCAGCCCGCGGCCCGAGGTGGACATCCGCTTCGTCGCCAAGACGGAGGTGCGCACGCAGCCGAGCCTCATGCCGGAGGCTCCGGCCCTCGCGGTGCGGAAGCTGCTGGACCGCACGGGGCTCACGATGGCCGACATGGCCGTCGTGAAGAACCACAACCCGTTCGCGGTGAACGACGTCGTCTTCTCGCGCGTCCTCGACTACGACTGGAAGAAGATGAACCACACGGGCTGCCCGCTGGTGTGGGGTCATCCCCAGGGGCCGACGCTCACCCGCGTGGCCATCGAGGCGTTCGAGGAGGCGGTGGACCTCGGGGGCGGCCGCGTGCTGATCTTCGGGTGCGCGGCCGGCGATGTCGGCATCGCCGCGATCTTCCAGGTCTCCTGAGGAGGCGGGCATCATGATCCGGACGTTGAGAGAGCCGACCCTCGCGACCCTCGGCCTGGGCACGGTCCTGGAGATCTTCCGGAACGGGCGGCTGCCCGCCGATCCGGCCTCCCTGGTGGGCGAAGTGTTCGGGGGAGAGAAGGAGCGCGGCGCGCTGGTCATCTCCGGGGCCAACGGGATCGTGGGGGCCGGCAAGACGATGCAGCTCGGCTCCCGTCTCCACCCCTTCGGGGTTCCCGTGGTCGCCCTCGACCTGCCCGGCGCGCCCGACGGGATCCGCGCCCACTATCCGGGTCTGGTGGCGTCGATGGGCCGCGAGCGCGCGGACGCCATCATGGGCGGCATCGTGCGCATGAGCTACGACGGCAGGAGCGTTCCCGCAGGCCTCGCGGACCTGCGCCCGCGCTTCCTGCTGGAGGCCATCCCCGAGATCCTCGACGTGAAGAAGGCCCACTACGGGATCTTCCGCGAGGCCTTCCCGGACCTCGAGATCCGCTCCGTGACGTCGGGCTTCCCGAGCGCGGAGCTGGGCGTCGGGGTCGCGCACCCCGCCTTCCCGCACGAGATCAACAAGGTGTGGGAGGTCGTGGAGCCGGAGCCCTCGGACGTGACGCGGCTGCTGTGGGCGCTCGGGCTGATCCCGATCCCGGTGAGCGACCACTGGTCGTTCGTGCTGGACGTCCTGTTCTGCGGCGTCACCCTGGCCGGCCTGCGCTACCACGACGCGAGCAACATGCCCTTCTGGAAGGTCGACAAGCTGGTGCGCAAGCTCGCCGGCCCGAACCCGTTCCGGGCCCACGACGTCATCGGCTCGAAGGGCGCCGACTTCCTCACCTGGTCGTGCCTGCACCACCTGAGCCTGCGCTACGGCGAGGTGTTCACGCCCACGCCCGACCTGGTGGAGCGCAAGGAGACGGGCGAGAGCTGGTATCCCCCCAACCACTTCCGCCCCCTGGTGGACTGGAAGCTGGACTCGAGCGAGGAGGAGACGCTCCGCACGTGGATCCTGGGGCCGCTCTTCCAGATGACGAGCCTGCTCGTGCACGAGCACCGGAGCCACTTCGCCGGCCTGAACGCGATCGGCGAGCTGTGCGCGCAGTTCCGCAAGGGCGCGCTGGCGCTGGCCCGCGAGCACGGCGAGCGCGAGATCGTGCGGATCGTGCGGGCCTATCACGAGCTGCACCCGGAGGCGGCGAAGGCCGCGTGGCATCCCGAGGCGTTCGAGGCCATGGACTCGCCGGAGTGGCAGCAGCTCTACGTGAACGCCGAGCACGACGGCGAGGTGGGCGTCGTGACCCTGAGCCGCGAGACGTACGACTGGGACGTCGACGCGGAGCTCAACCGGGCGCTCGACTGGCTCCGCTCCGAGGGGATCGAGCGCGTGATCGTCTCGGGCGACTTCCACCTCTCCACGCAGATGATCGGCGCGGACACGGCGGACTTCTTCCCCGCCCTGGAGGACGCGGACGAGGGCTTCCGGCTGTGCACCGCGTGGTCGAGGACCGCGCGGCGCCTGCACGAGGAGTTCCGCACTTCGGTGGGGGTCGTGAGCGGCAAGCGCTGCCTGGGCGGCACGCTCGAGCTGATGCTGCACTGCCACTACCTGGTGGCCGTGGACTCGGCGCAGCTGGGCATGCCGGAGGTGACGCTGCCGGTCGTGCCGGGGATGGAGGGCTGCCACTGGCCCTTCCGCAGGAGCCGGCCCGAGGACCGGCCCCGCCTGCTCCGCATGCTCGTGGGCGGCGCGCCCGTGCGCGCGGGCGAGGCGGTCGGGTGGCTCGCCGACTACGCGGGCTCCCTGGAGGACACGCTGGCCATGGCCTGGACGATGGCGACCGGCGGGAAGGACGCCCCCGGGCGCCGGCCCCTGGAGACCGGGGTGCTGGAGGACGTGCCCCTGGAGGTCGCGGGGCTCTCGCTGGACGGCGGCCCGACGGGCGAGGCCGCGGTGCGCGCGATCGTCGAGTGCGTCCAGGGTGCGTGCGGCGCCCCCCTGGCGGAGGCCCTGGAGCGGCAGGCCCGGCACGCGGCCGGCTTCCTGGCCGGCCCGGCGTGCCGCAGGGGCAGGGTGGGGAGCGAGTACGCGAAGACCATGGAGGTCTGAGTGGTCCGCGCTGCGGGTACGGTGAGGCACCGGGGGCGCCTCGGCTGATGGACCTCGGGCTGGGGGGCCGGGTCGCCGTCGTCACCGGAGGCGGTCGCGGCATCGGCGCGGCCGTCGCGCGCCGCCTCGGCGCGGAGGGCTGCAGCGTGGCGATCGTCGACCAGCGACGGGACGCCGCGACGGACCAGGTAGTGAAGGACCTCGAGGCCGCGGGCGTGCGCGGGATGGTCGTCGAGGCCGACGTCGCCTCGTTCGCGGAAGCCGAGGCGACGGTGGAGCGGGTGGCGGAGGAGCTCGGCGGCCTCGACATCATGGTCTGCAACGCGGGCATCACCCGGGACGCGGCCGTCTGGAGCATGAGCGAGGAGCAGTGGGACCGCGTGATCGAGGTCAACCTGAAGGGCTGCTTCAACTACTGCCGGGCGGCCGCGCTGCGCTTCAAGGAGGCGCGCTACGGCAAGATCGTCACGATCTCGTCCATCAACGGCCTGCGCGGCAAATTCGCCCAGGCCAACTACGCGGCCAGCAAGGGCGGGATCATCGCGCTGTCGAAGTCTCTCGCCCGGGAACTGGGGCGCTTCAACGTCAACGTGAACGTGGTGGCGCCGGGGATGGTGCTTACCGAGATGATGGAGCAGCTCGCCCCCGAGTTCCGCGCGGCCGCCCTGGCCGAGACCGTGCTCGGGCGCTTCGCCACGCCGGAGGACTGCGCCAACCTGGTCGCGTTCCTGTGCTCGGACGCGTCGCGCCACGTCACGGGCGAGGTGATCAAGATCGACGGCGGGCAGTACATGTAGGGTGGGCATCGGCGGGGCCACGCACCGATGATCCGCTCGTAGATCGTGCGGGGGCGCTTGACCGCACCCTCCGCTCTCGTCATTCTTCATCCAGACTCTGGATGGGGATACCCGCGTGGAAGCATCGCGCGTTACCTTCTTCATCGCGGACGACAGCCCGAACCTGAGGTTCGCTGGCGAGGCTGCCGAGGTGCTCGCGCGGGAGTCGTACCTCGTTGCCATGAGCTCCGAGTGGGACGAGTTCCAGGCAGAGCTGGCCAAGGCGAGGTTCGGCGTGGCGTTCACCCCCCTGCCGGGGACTCCAGATGCGCTCCGTCGTCTCGGTGCCGGGCGCCCGGCTCCGGTACTCGTCGTCGGGGGCGCCAGCAGTGCGGGGACTCCTCACCTCTGGGCTCACGCCACGTTCGCTCGCTTGCGCCCTGAGCGGATTTCCACCGACCTCGTTCGGCTGGTGGGGCTGATGCTCATGGAGGATCTGCCACTCAGGATCCGAGACGCCGCACGCACGCAGAGGATCCTGCAAGCCTACCCCAGGGCCATGAATGGCTTGCTCCTGGTGACGTCCGACAAATGCCGGAGCGTTCAGCGTCTCGGTCGCCTACTGGGTTGCGGCCGCCGACAACTCGAGAGGGAATGGCACGGGGCCCGGCTGGCCCTGTGCGCAGCGGGCGCCGGGACCCCTCTTCCCCGGCTGGATCGGGTCGTGCGGGTGTTCACCCTGCTACGGATCCTCGTCGCTCGCTTCGAACGGCCCGCAGAGCGCGTGCCGTGGCGGGTCTTGGCCGACATCGTGCAGATAGCTCCGAGGACCCTGTTTGATCTCGTCGCCGACTTCCTGAACAAGCGGCCGTCGGAGATCGAGATCCGGGATGCAACCGCGTTCGTCACGAGGGTGGAGGCCGAATTGCTAGCTGCGTTGGGGCCCTTTGAGAGGTGGGCGGTGGCACCGCCGGCCCCTCTTGCTGAAGATGGCGCAATCCTGCCGGTTGGGGCGCGGGTTTGCGCTGGCCCTGGCTCCACTTCATGCCACATCTATTAGCAGGAGTCAGGGGTGCTCGCATTCCAACCCGAGTCGACTCCTTGCAGCTTCCACGACCGAGAGAGGGAGGGACACCACGCGCAAGCGTCTGATGTTGATGGTGATTCTGAGTGGACTGTTGGGGGCGACGGGGCGCGTATACGCAGCGCCGACCGCTGTCCCGACTCGATGCCCGCAGACGGCTTGCTACGTCTGCTACGTCAACGGTGAGTTGGAGGCGTGCTGCATATTCGGCACGAATGCCTGCAGCATGAGTGACCCCTACAACTGCAGCGCTGCCCCGTGCTGACGCAGGTTCCAGTGACGAGTCGCAGTGTTGCAGCGTCCAGGCCCCGTGGTTCACACCCGATCTCCTGCGTATGTGGTAGGGGCGGACAAGACGACGCAGGCTTGGCGTTGATGGGAGGGCGCCGATGGTTCGCAACGGGGCTCCTCGCGTTCGGCGTGATACTGTCGACCGCGGGGAGCGCCGCCTCCCAGCCTCTTCCTCACCTGGAAGGACCGGTCTGGAGCGTGACGGGACCAGGTCTCAGCTCGCGGGTTGGCAAGATCACGGACGTGGGCATCGATAGAGACCGCGACTTGTTCGTGCTCGACGGGAGCCAAGGGATCGTGGCCGTCTTCCGCCAGGACGGGTCTTTTCTCGGGCAGGCTCCGCTTTCGCCGACGAGTTACGTGCCCGGCAAGGCGATAGCCGTCACACCGAAAGGGCGGGTCTTTGTGCTCACTGCGGATGGGCACGAGGTGATCGAGTTTCAGATTGACGCTCAAGCGAAGCCGCCGGGGATACGGCGCGTCGGGTCCTTCCCGGTTTCCGCTGGAGCCGGAGACATCTGCGCGACGGATCGGTCGGTCTTCGTCGTCGGCTTCGATTCTCTGGGTCTCGTCCATCAGTATGGCTTCGACGGGCGCGCGGGTAGACCGTTCGGTGGGCCACTGCCACTTCCCGACAGCGCAGGTCGAATGGCCGCGCTTGCGATTATGCAGCTTGGTGGGCACCTCGCCTGCAGTGATGAGGCAGTCGCCTATGGCTCGGAGATCTCGCCGGGCCTGGAGGTGGACGGCTACGATGGCCGCGCCCTGTGGCGCAGCCGCATCCTCCCGTACAGGGGTCTGGAGATCCGACCCCAAGCGGGGGGGGGCTACTCCATTACGGTTCCTAAGGCTGGGGCCGACGCGGTGCAGGGTGTCTTCTTGCTCGGGCGCAACATCGTAGTCCAGATCTTCAGGAGCGGTGCCGTGACGCCTCACCGGCAGACTCTGGTCTTTGGGGCCGACCACAAGCCCCGGGTAACGGTCCGCCCGGTAGCGTGGCCGCCTGTCCGGCGTGTGTACGGCGATTGGGCGCTGTGCACATCGATCGACGGTGCGGCGGTCCAGGTGTACCGGATACGAATGGGCCAAGAGCCATGAAGCGGCTACAGGGGCTCCGCAACGCCTCAGCTCTCTTGGCAGTTTGCTGTGTAGTGGCGTACGGTGGATTTGCGGCAACGGATGCGTTCCTACGCACCTCTCCGCGACGGATCCTGATCAAGGCGCCCATCCCGACAGGCGCGAACCTCGAGGCCGTGTTCGTGGGCTCCTCGACGTGCCACGCGAGTCGCTCTCCGACCCTTCCGCGCGAACTGCGAACTGTCTTGTCCATACTCCGCGACAGCGCGACGTCCGCCGGGGCCCAATTCGCTTCCGTTGGCGTGGCTATCGACTGGGATGTGGCCGCGGGCATCCGTTGGCTGAAACGCGTAGGCGACTTCGACGAGGTCGTAGCGGGCAGAAATTGGGCTAATCTCGGTGCATTCGACTACTTGTGGAGTGATTCGTCGGCAACGCCAGTGCTGCCCCAGTTGATCCTCGCCGTGCGGACCGTCACGGCCGATACTGCCCGCGTGGTAGCGACTCGACCACGCGTGGTTCTGAGGTTGCTCGGCGAGGGCGCGATCAAGAACTGGGCCGACGCTCACATTGGAGGCGCGCGCCCGCTCGACTGGGAGCACGACGCGTTGAGGTGATTCTCGGCTGCGGTCGGCCGTCGCCGCAACGGTCGACCGCAGATGACGGCCAGCACACCCCGCGGAGTCGAAAGGAGCGGATCTGACTCCGCATTGACTCCAGGCGCAGGAGGTATGGGTGACTACCCGCAAGATGATGGACGTCGGGCTCATGCTTCTTTCAGCTGCAACGATCCTCGCGGTGGCACTCGCAGCGCGTAGGATGCTTTCCGCAGTGGACGCAGCTAGTGGCCCGGCGACCCATCACGTCCGGGATTGGAGGAGCTATGTCGGGGGGCACGTGCTGTCCTTGGGCGATCCTGGTACGGATGCCACCATCGTGGAGTTCGGAGATTTCCAGTGCCCGTTCTGCGCGCGCCTCGCACGTGTGTTGGACACCGTGGTGACGAGAATGCCCGGCGGCGTGCGCGTGTACTTCAGGGAGTATCCCCTTAAGGTGCATGCCGATGCGCATGCCGCTGCGCTCGTCGCAGAGTGCGCTGCCGAACAGCGGGGCTTTACTGGTTTCTACAAGCTGGCGTACGAGAGCGGCCGACCCTTGGCTGACGTTCTTACGAACGAGCCCGGACTCTTGCCCGACTCGGCCGCGTTTCGTGCGTGCATGGCTTCCTCGACTCCCGAAGGACGCGTTGCCGAGGACTCAGCGGCCGCTGTGCGGCTCGGCGTCGCCGGCGCTCCGGCCGTGCTGGCTGGAGCCGTGCTGATCGACGGAGTTCCGTCGGCGGCGCTGCTGGAGAGAGTCCTGAGGAAGCAGAGTTGGCGCTAAGATAAGGCGCGCGCACGCCAGACTTGCATTGGTGGCGTCGCGACTGCTGGGTGGAGCGTCATGTCATGGGCCGCTGGATCGTCGATGCGCTTGGAGGTATCCCGTCCGACTTGGATCTCGGTTGGCGTCGCCTGCGGCGACGCCCGGCCTTCCTGGCTCTGTTCGCCTTGGCGCTCGGACCCGCCACAGGGGCCCTTGCCGGGATGCTCGAACTGTCGGACGCGGCGTTCCTGAAGCCAGCCGCTGGCGTTCGCGCATCAAGTCAATTACGCCGCTGGGTCATCCGGGAGCGCGGTCCTCAGGGCCAAGTGACGACCCGAGACGTGATGACGTTCACGGAATTCCAAGCAGTGCGCGGCGCACTGACTGACATGCCCACCACCATGTTCGCCGCCCCCGAGGCGGTGACACTGGGCACCGAGCGCGGCCCCACCATCCGGGTCGAGTCGGTCGCGTCGAACTACTTCGTCGTGCTCGGCGTCACGCCAGTTCTCGGTAACGTAGCCGGGTTCGGGACAGGCCCAGGGTCTGGCGACATTGTCTTGTCCGAGCGAATCTGGCGGGACGAGTTCAACGGCCGGCGACAGGTGCTGGGATCTCCGGTCCGGCTGCAGGGGCGCCTCTACACGGTCAGGGCGATAGCCCCCCCCGGCTTCATCGGAGTGGGCCTCCAGGCGGCGGACGCGTGGGTCGGCACGGACGAGTTCATGCGCACGGACGTCGGGCCCAACTGGCAGATGAACTCCGGGTACATCTTCGGAGTCGTAACCCGGATCCACGGGCGTACGCCGGGCGCCCTCGAAGCGCGCGTCGGCGCGGCGCTTCAGGAGGTGACCGGACGGAGCACTCAACTCCGTCCAGAGTTGGTGGCGTTCTCGGCGGCTCGCCTCAGCGAGGGTGGCTCGCAGGCGAAGTTGGGCCTTCTGCTCCTGGCCCTGTCCGTGTTGGTCGGCGCGTTCGCCACTACGACCGGAACGGCGTTGTTCCTCGCACGCGTCACAGAGCGCCGTCATGAGACGGCCATCATGAGTGCGGTAGGCGGGAGTCCGGCGAGGATCGCCGCACAGGTGGTCGGGGAATGCATGCTTGCGGGCGCTGCCGCCGCCCTCCTGGCGGGGGCCGTCATGTTCATTGTCGTGCGTGCCGGAGGCCCCGTGGTCTTCGCGGGCTTCGACGTGAGCCGGAAGTTGGGCCTCGGTCGTCCAATCGTGATCTTTCTCGCGGCCATGGGGCTGGTCTTGGTGGTGTCGTCAGCGTTTTCCGCCCGCTCGACACAGCGGAAGGATCTTCTCCAAGCACTGAGCGGAGGCGCGGTCACCGAACGGAATGCGCTCCGCACGCATGGCGGGCTCCTGTCAGCCCAAGCGGGTCTCGCGTTCCTCTTTGTCTTGGTCAGTCTGCTCTATCTGGCGAGCCTGCGCAGAATCATGGCGACACCGATGGGCGTCGAGCCCGAGCGCTTTGTCTTTGGCCAAATCAGCCCCAAGAACTCCACGAACGCCCTGCTCGTGGGCACGGGCATCCGGGCAAGCGTTGCCGCCGTCCGAGGAGTCGGCCGAACTTCGCTGGCCCAGGCGGTGCCACTGTACAGCAACAACTTGACGATCAGTCTGTCACCAAACGGGCAGGTTCCGGTCGAGATCAACGGAGTGGACACGAGCTATTTCGCAACTGTGGGTACGCCGGTGGTCCAGGGCCGTGGCTTTACCCCCGGGGACGTAGAGGGCGCGCCCTCGGTTGCAGTCGTGAACACGGTGCTCGCGAAGGCCTACTGGCCGAACACGAGTCCTCTCGGGAAGTGCGTCCGCATCGCGCCGCCACCATTTCCATGTCGTGTGGTGGTCGGGGTCGCGGAAGCTACGCGTAGAATGAGCCTGACCCAACCGGCTTTCCCGCAGGTCTACGTTCCCCTGTCGCAGCGCGGCATTCCCGGGCCACTTTTCGTGCTGGCGCGGTTCACTGCCGGCGCGGTGCCGCTGGAGGCGCTGGATCGGGCTGCGGGTCGCGCCGACGGCGCGCCACCAGGCTTTGCCTTCCACACGCTCGATCGCTACATCGCGCCGCAGCTTCGACCTTGGCGCACGGGCGCCCTGGTGTCCTCCATCATCGCGGCGCTGTCGGTCTTGTGCACAGTGCTCGCCCTGTACGCCATTGCGAGCCGCGTTGTCGAGCAACGTACGAAGGAGCTGGCGCTCCGCCGTGCCTTGGGGGCGCACGCCTGGGCACTGGCCACCATCGTCCTCCTGCGGGTGCTTGCGCCGGTCGTTCTGGGCGTTGCTGTGGCGGTGCCGTTCGCCATGGCCGCTGCACCCAGGATTGCCTCCCTGCTTTACGCCACATCGCCGCAGGATCCATGGATCTGGGGGGCAGCGATGATGATCGTCATGCTTGCGGGCATGCTCGCGGCCTTCGTGCCGGCCGTGCGCGCCGCGCGGACCGACCCTGCGAGCATTCTTCGCGCCTGATTCGCCCTTTTCCCGAGCGGACTGATAGGCTTGACCGATCATCGCCAGGACCGTATCTCCATCCAGAGCCTGGGACGGTAACACCATGCCGGACTACGAGCCGCTCACGCTGCTGAAGGGTACGCTCGACATGCTCGTGCTCAAGGCGCTCACGTGGACGCCGATGCACGGGTTCGAGATCATCGCGTGGCTCGATACGCGCTCGGGCGGTGGGCTCGGCCTTGACGACTCGGCCCTGTACCAGGCGCTGTACCGTATGGAGGAGCGCGGGCTCGTGGCTGCCGAGTGGGGCGTCACCGACAACAACCGGCGAGCGCGTTACTACAAGGTCACGAGGAAAGGCCGCCGGCATCTCGAAGCCGAGACCGAGCACTGGATGCACTACCAGGAGCTGATCACGGGGATCTTGTCGGGGCCCGCCGAGCCCGCGGGGGAAGGGTGATCCGACCGGGCGTGAAGCCGGTCTTCCGGCTGGCGCTCCGGCGCCGGGACGTCGTCGAGCGGCAGGTGGACGAGGAGATCGCTCTTCATCTGAGACTCCGTGCGCGGCAGCTCGAAGCGGAAGGGCTCCCGCCGGAAGAGGCCAGGGAGGAAGCGGAGCGCCGTTTCGGCGACGTGTCCAAAGCGCGTCGTATGCTGCAGGCCCGGGCCCGGCGCCGGGCGGATCACGCCTGGATCGACGGGTGGGTGCACGACCTGCTCCAGGACCTCCGCTTCGGGGCGCGGAGCCTGTGGCACGATCGGATCGCATCCGCGCTCCTGATCACCACGCTCGCGCTGGGAATCGGGGTGAACGCCACCATGTTCGGTGTGGTGAACACACTCATGTTCCAACCGCCGCCCGAAGTGGTCCACCCGGAGCGAGTCGTACGGATTTACTTCGCGGTGCCCAAGCCGTCGGGAGCCGGCTTCGGATACGGCGCGACGACGAGCTACGGCACATACGAGGCGTTGACCAGGGCTTCCCACGTGTTCCAAGATGTCGCGGCCTACTCGCGGCAGGAGACGTTCGTCGGACGCGGGGCGGATGCGAGCCGGCTCAGCGCGGTCCTGGTAACCGAGAGCTTCTTCCGGACGCTGGGCGTCCAGCCGATCCTCGGGCGTTTCTTCCGGCTGGACGAGGAGGGGGCTGCTGCGCTGCCGAGCGTGGTCCTCGGGTATGGCCTTTGGAAGAGCCGTTTCAACGGGGACCGGACGGTGCTGGGGCGCACGATCTACGTCGTGGGCCAGCCGTGCAGGGTCATCGGGGTAGCGCCCCCGCACCTGACCGGCGTGGACCTCCGGCGCGTCGACGCCTGGCTCCCCCTCGGCATGGCGACCGGAATGCTGTCCTCCGACGCGCTCAGCAGGACTGGCTCCTCGCTCTGGCTGAGCACGTTTGCACGGCTGCGGCCAGGCGTCAGTCGAGCCGCTGGGGCGGCAGAGGCGACGGCCGCATTGGCGAATGACTCGGCGAATGTGCTTCGGCTCTCGGGGAGGCGTGTCGCGCTCGCGCCGCTGCCCGTCGGCAGGGGTCCAGACGTCCCGCCCGACGCGAGAGTCTCCCTGTGGTTGGGGCTGGTCTCGGTGCTGGTACTGCTCGTCAGCTGTGCCAACGCCGCGAGTCTTCTGCTGGCGCGCGCGGCCTCCCACTCGCACCAAGTTTCCGTACGCCTCTCGCTCGGCGCGGGGCGGTGGCGGATCTTGCGTCGCTCGGTCGTCGAGGGCGTCATGCTCGCGGTCTGCGCCTTCGGGGCCGCGCTGCTCCTGATGGTGTGGAGCTCGTCCGTCGTACGGCGGGTCCTCATGCCCGATGTCGCGGGCGTGGGGCATGCGTTGCCCTTACGGGTGACTCTGTTTGCCGGGGCCCTCGCGGCCGGTACTGCTCTGCTGTGTAGCCTGGCCCCGGCGCTCATCGGCGGGCGTTCCGACCTGCACCCAGCCCTGAACGGGCACAGGCAAGCGTCCCCGGGGCATCTCAGGACCCAGCGGCTCCTTGTGACGAGCCAGGTGGCGTTCACGGTCGTGCTGCTGACGGGGGCGGGACTCTTCGTGCGGAGCCTTGTGACCGTGCGGAGCAAGGATCTGGGCATGGACGTGCGCCACGCGCTCTACGCTTCCGTGGACCTTCAATCACAAGGCGACTCCCAGAGGGAGGCGCTGAAGACGTACCGAGAGATGCTCGGGCGTGTCCGCGCGCTCCCGGGCGTGAGGGCCGCTGGCCTATCGATCGGGGAGCCGTGGGGAATCGGTTGGGGAGTGTCCATCGTGCCGATGGCCAGCGCGGCGTCGAGGGTCGAGCAGCCACAGGCCGTGCCAATGGGCCGGGCGGTGGGCTCCGGCTTCTTCCGGGCGACCGGCCAGCGCTTCGTGGCGGGTCGCGCGTTCACCGCGGCGGAGCAGGCGTCATCGGCGCATGTGGCGATCATCAACGAAGAGGCGGCCCATTACTATTGGGGGCAGACGAGCCCGGTAGGGGCCTGCATCCGAGCGCCTCTCGGGGACAGCGGCTGCTTCAGGATCGTCGGTGTGGTGGCCAACACTCCGACCTGGCAGGTAACGACGCCGCCTCGGCAGGAGCTCTACGTGCCGCTCGAGACGGTGGAGGGAACCCTAGCCGTGCCCCGCTCGATCCATCTGGAAGTCCGAACGGACGGGAAGCCTGAGGCGATGGTCGCTGGGGTGCGCCGTGCGATGATGTCCGCCGCGGGTGACACGCTGTTTCCTTCCGTCGAGCCGCTGACCGACAGGATCGATCCCCAATACCGCTCCTGGGATCTCGGCGCGGAGGTTTTCGGCGCCCTCGGACTGCTCGCTCTGTTGCTCGCTGCCGTAGGGCTCTACGGCGTGCTGCGGTATGCGGTCGTGCAGCGCTCGCAGGAGCTGGCCATCCGCGTCGCCCTCGGAGCGGAGCCGCGCGCTCTGGTGCGCATGGTCTTGATGAGCGGCCTGCTCACGACGTTTGTCGGAACGCTCATCGGCACCCTAGCGATCCTCGCTGCGGGGCCCTTCGTCGCGCCGCTCCTCTATGGCGTGTCCCCGCACGACCTCCTGTCGCTTGGCTGCGCGGCGGTGGTGCTCCTCGTCGTCGCCGGCGTCGCGAGCTACCTTCCGGCGCACCGGGCGGCGCGCGCCGACCCTCTCAGAGTCATGAAGGCGGAATGAGGCGTTGAGATCCAGCGGCCTCGACAGACGCATGTCGCGAGTCGGAGTGATCGGGATCGGACACGGGCGCTTCGGCCGCCGCTCGGACGCGACCGTCCAGGAGCTCGCCTTCGAGGCGTTCCGGGATGCGCTCGCGGACGCGGGGATCGGTCGCGACGAGCTGGACGCCTCCGTGATCGCCGCGGTGCCGGAGTACCACAAGCAGCGCTCCGTGGCCGGCGTGGTGCAGGAGTACCTCGGCCTGAACCCCCACCCGACCTGGCTCACGGAGGCGGCCTGCGCCTCCGGGAGCGCCGCCGTGCGCTCGGCCTGGATGGCCATCCGCTCGGGGCTGCACGACGTGGTGGCGGTCATCGGCTGCCAGAAGATGACCGAGCTCGCCACGGCCGACATCCTGGCGCTCATGGGACGCGTGGGAGAGGTGCAGTGGGAGAGCGTGTTCGGCACCACCTTCCCGGGCTACTACGCGATGTTCGCGACCCGGCACATGCACGACTTCGGCACGACCCACGAGCAGCTCCTCCAGGTGGCCGTCAAGAACCACTGGTACGGGGCGCGCAACCCGAACGCGCTCTTCCGCAAGGAGATCACCCTCGAGAAGGCGCTGGCCTCCGACCCGGTGGCCTCCCCGTTCTGCGTGTACGACTGCTGCGCCAACGCCGACGGCGCGGCCTGCGTGATCCTGGCCGGGGAGGAGCGCGCTCGCTCGCTGGCGCCCGACAAGGTCGTATGGCTCGACGGCGTGGGGAGCGCGACGGCCAGCATGTCCGTGCTGCGCCGGCCGAGCCTCACGGGCATCGCCTCCGCCGCCGAGGCCGCGGCGCAGGCCTACCGGCAGGCCGGCATCGGACGCGGCGACGTCAAGGTGGCCGAGGTGCACGACTGCTTCACGATCGCCGAGGTCATGGCGTACGAGGACCTGGGCTTCTGCGCGAAGGGGGAGGGGGGCGCCTACATCGAGGAGCGCCGCCCCTGGATCGGCGGCGGTGGAGTGGCGGTCAACGTGGACGGCGGGCTCAAGGCCAAGGGCCACCCGATCGGCGCCACCGGCGTGTCGATGACGTACGAGATCTGCCGGCAGCTCCGCGGGGAGGCGGGGGAGCGCCAGGTCCCCGACGCGGACGTGGGGCTCACGCACAACGTGGGCGGGATCGGGCAGTACGCCTTCGTGCACGTGCTCCGGAGGGAGTGAGGCGATGTTCGGCTGGTTCGGCAGGGTGAGCTTCGTCCCGTACTCGAAGGTGCAGGACTTCGCCGTGCACCTGCGGGACGGCCGCCTCATGGGCTCCCGGTGCCGCTCCTGCGGGCACCTGACGTTCCCGCCGCGCGCCGACTGCCCGGAGTGCATGAGCCCGGACTTCGAGCTCGCCGAGTACTCGGGCAGGGGCACGGTGTGGACGTGGACGCGCATCGACGCGGCGCCCACCGGGTTCGAGCGCGACGCGCCCTACACGTGCGTCGTGGTCGAGCTGGAGGAAGGGGGCCGCCTGCTCGCCTGGTCGGGCGAGACGCTCGCCCACGAGGACCTGGAGATCGGGATGCCGGTGCAGGTCGTGCCGCGCATCTTCGAGGACACGCCCGACATCCGCGTCCACTACACGGTCGAGCGGCCGGGAACGACGTGGCGGAAGGCGCCGGAGGCGCGGCTGCCATAGACTACCGCAGGCCGCGGGCCGCGTGACGAGGGCGGAACGCATTCCCCATCATCAGGAACGGAGTGGAGATGTCCTATCGAGTCGTGGTGCTGCCCGGCGACGGGATCGGTGTGGAGGTGGCGCGTGAGGGTCGTCGCGTCCTCGAGGCGGTGGGCTCGGCCCTCGGGACCCGCTTCGACGTCGAGGAGATCCCGTGCGGCGGCGAGTTCTACCTGAAGCACGGCTCGCGGGACTGGCCCGAGGGCTCCGAGGAGGAGGTGGCCGCGGCCGATCTCGTGCTCCTCGGCGCCGTGGGTTGGCCGGACCCGGAGGGCAACGGCCGGCCCGTGACGATGAAGGACGGAAAGATGGCGGGCTGGAGCCCGGTCATCGGCACGCGCGCCGCCCTCGACCTCTACGCCAACGTCCGCCCCGTCAAGCTCTATCCGGGGGTGAAGCACAAGATCCACGGCCAGCCGGTGCAGGTCTGGGAGCCGAGCAAGGTCGACATGGTCCTCGTGCGCGAGAACACCGAGGGCCTCTACGCCGGCATCGGCGGCATCCTCAAGCGCGCCGGGGCCGAGGAGATCGCCGTGGACAGCCGCGTCATCACGCGCAAGGGCTCCGAGCGCGTCATCCGCAAGGCCTTCGAGCTGGCCCGCCGCCGCGACGGGGCGCCCGGCGACGGCGTCAAACGCGTGACCTGCATCGCCAAGGACAACGTGCTGGACGGCTGCCGCATGTTCGTGAGGATCTTCCACGAGATCGGCCGGGAGTACCCCGACATCGAGAAGGATACCGCGATCGTGGACGCGTTCACCCAGTGGCTGATCCAGAAGCCCGAGGGATTCGACGTGGGCGTCACCACGAACATGTTCGGCGACATCGTCACGGACCTGGCGAGCGTGCTCCAGGGCGGCATGGGCCTCGCGGTGGGCGCCAACGTGGGCGACGAGCACGGGATGTTCGAGCCGATCCACGGCTCCGCCCCCAAGCACTCGGGCAAGGACGAGGCGAACCCTCTCGCCATGATCCTGGCCACCCGCGAGGGCCTCTCGTGGCTGTCCGGGCGGAAGGGCGACCCGGAGCTGCAGCGCGGCGCCGATGCCGTCGAGGCCGCGGTCGTCGAGCTGCTGCAGGCGGGCGGGCCCCTCACCTACGACATGGTGGGCGCGGCGAGGGCCGCCTCCTGCTCGGCGGTGGGCAAGGCGGTGGCCGAGCGGGTGCGCGCGAAGCTGGGCTGAGCGGCGGCGGGGTTGCGCCGGCGGCGGGCGGGAAGCGGGAGGGGCCTCCTCCCGCTCACCACCGCACCATGGCGGCGCCCCAGGTCAGGCCGCCCCCGAACACCGGCATGCACACGAGATCCCCGGCCCTGAGGGTGCCGTCGCGGGCGGCTTCGTCCAGGGCGATCGCGCACGATGCCGAGGAGATGTTGCCGTACTTGCGAAGCGTCAGGTAGAACTTCTCGGTCGGGATGTCCAGCCCGCGCGCCGTGGCCTCCAGGAGGCGCGCGTTCGCCTGGTGCGGCACGAACCAGTCGATCTCGTCCACACCCACGCCGTTGGCCGCGGCCGCCTCCTCGATCGCCTCGTCCAGGTACCGGACCGCGACCCGGAACGACATGCTGGCGTGGTGCAGCCGCAGGTAGTGCCGCCCTTCGTCGACGCTGTCGTGCGAGATGGGCGTGGTGCTGGACCCTCCGCCCGGGAGCAGGAGGTCGTCGCCGTGGGCGCCGTCGGTGTGGATCGTCGTGGAGAGCAGCTCGCTGCCCTCGTCCGCGCGAGCCAGCACCGCCGCTCCCGCGCCGTCGCCCCAGAGGATGCACGTCGCGCGATCGTTCCAGTCCACCGTACGGCTCATCACTTCGGAGGCTACGACCAGCACGTGGTCGCTCGCTCCGCTCCGCAGGTACTGCTGCGCCACGTCGAGGGCGAAGACGAACCCCGAGCAGGCGGCCGTGACGTCGAAGCTGCGCGCCCGCTTCGCGCCGAGCTTCCCCTGGAGCCAATTCGCCGCGGAGGGGCATGCGGTGTCGGGCGTGATGGTCGCCACGATGATGAGGTCCAGGTCTTCCACGCCGATGCCGGCCTGCTCGATGGCCGCGAGCGCGGCGCGTCGGGCGAGGTCCGAGGTCGCCACGTCCGGCCCGGCGATCCTGCGCTCCTTGACGCCGGTACGACGGACGATCCACTCGTCGGTCGTCTCCAGCCCGCTCTCCTCCAGGTCCTGGTTGGTCAGCACGTGGGGCGGGAGATAGGAGCCCGTGCCCATGATTCTCACTGCGTTCACTTCGTGACGCTCCTTCCGAGTCGTGACCCGTCGCACGACGAAACCACGGGCAGCATGGTCAAGAAGGCGCCCGCCGGTCAAGCGCGCCGCCGCCCGGGAGTGCTGTCGCGACGCGGCTTCTGCAGCCTATGCTCTGGCGCCGCTCACGGCCGGGGAGGCCGGCTCGTAAGGGGTCGTCCGGGGTGCGCTCAGGCCGTGCCGGACGCCGTGGTCCTCCACGGCAGGGCCGGGACCAGCGTGGCGCCCCCGCCCCAGTCGTGGATCTCGAACACGCGCGAGCGTGTCGCCACCTCGTGGGTGGCCTCGTCGGTGACCGTGACCGTGAGCCGGTACCGGCCCTTTCCGAGCGATGCGCCCAGATGGCGTAGCTCGTGTACCGCGCTGTCGGGGAGGGCCGCCGAGACGCTGGAGAAGCGCGCGCGCACCACGCCCGGGCTCTCGCCGCGCCCGCCGTTGGCGGTACCGACGCGCTCGACCGCGATCTCCGTCGCGTACGGATGGCCGGCGGGAAGGTTGTAGATCTCGTAGTAAACGTCGAACGCGCTCTTCCGGAACTGGCTCGTGGGCAGGAGCTGGAGCCTGACGTCGCCGCGCCTCCACCCCGCCTTGGGATCGGGCAGGCCCAGCACGACGTCGCTGAGCATCAGGCGGCTGCCGCCGTAGTCCGGGATCGGGAAGGGGGCCCCGTACAGCTGGCCGACACCGGGCGCGCTCGCGTCGTTCATGATCACCCGCTCGACGGTCGTGCGCGAGGGTGGCGCCTGCACCTCGATGTAGGTGTGCAGGAGATGGTCACCCCCGAGCGAGCGGGGCTCGGAGACGTAGACGGTGTCGTCGGTGCGGAACACGGTCTTGCGGGCGGTATCGGCCAGGACCAGCGTCACGTCGAAGCGGTAGCGCACCCCGTGGGGGGCGCCCTCCTCGCGCAACCTGCCTGCGGGCACGGCGAAGGCCGCGACGATGTCCGTCCTTCCGGGCACGCCACGGAACGTGTACAGGTCGTAGAAGAACGGGAGCGAGCCGGGCGGCGGAGGCAGCAGGTCCGGCGCGCCGGCGGTCGGAGCGCCGGGCCCGGTCGGGCCGGCCGTCGCG
>JBJKSF010000113.1:0-4306 GCA_046704285.1 Longimicrobiales bacterium
CCTCCCCGGATTTCAGCCCTCGGAGCGGCCCGACGCCATGGACCACGGCTGAAGACCCGCCAGGGACAGGCATTTCCCGGAATCACCCGGAATCATCGCGATGCGACCGCAGTCCTGCAGCGACCATGACGATTTTGTTAAGTGCATGAGGCCCAACGTCTTAGACGTTGGGCCTCAGTTGTTTAGGTGTGGAAGGTGATGGCCGCTTGTGTGTTTCTCCCATGGTTGGACCATCTGTAGTTCTTGTTATGGACTAACTGTAGCGTAACAAGTGGTCCAGATGTATTGTGGAAAGCGGATGAGTCCGTCACTCTGCGACCGAGTGGACCACCGTGACCTACATCAGACGCATCATCGACGACGAGCTCGACGAGCTGTTCGCCTCCCTGGCTGCGATCTCCATCGAAGGCCCCAAGGCGGTCGGCAAGACGCAGACGGCACTCCAGCGCGCGTCCACCGTGCGTCGCCTCGATGATCCGTTGCAGGCATCGCTCATCCAGGCAGACCCTGCCCGGGTCACCGTCGGTGATCCGCCGATCCTCATCGACGAGTGGCAGCGTGTGCCCGCGACCTGGGACGCGGTCCGCCGCGCCGTTGACGCGGACGCAAGTCCGGCGCGCTTCATCATCACCGGATCGGCTTCGCCCGATTCTCCGCCGATGCACTCCGGGGCGGGGCGCATCGTGCGCCTTCGCCTGAGGCCCATGAGCTTGGTGGAGCGCAGGGTGGCGGTACCGTCCGTGAGTGTTCGCGAACTCCTTGCGGGAGCGCAGCCGGACCTCCGTGGCGAGACGACTTTGGGCCTTGCGGAGTATGCCGAAGAGATCGTGGCCTCGGGCTTTCCCGCGATTCGCACGCTCCATCCACGTGCCCGGCGGACACAACTCGACAGCTACCTCGCGCGCGTCGTGGACAAGGACTTTCAGGAAGTCGGCCAGCCCGTTCGCCGACCCGAGACCCTGCGCCGCTGGATGGCGGCATACGGCGCGGCCACATCCACGACAGCCAGTCTCGAGACCATCCGGGACGCTGCGACCGGCGGCGAGGCCGACAAACCGGCCCGGAGCACGGTGATCCAGTATCGGGATGCCCTCCAGCGCCTCTGGTTGTTGGATTCTGTTCCTGCGTGGATACCGAGCCGGAACTACTTTTCACGACTGGCTCACCCCGACAAGCACCACCTCGCGGACCCTGCCCTTGCCGCTGGCCTGCTGGGTGTCGGCGCGGAGGCATTGCTGGAAGGACGCGAAGGCACGGTTGCGCTTCCCCGCGACGGCACGCTCCTGGGCCACCTCTTCGAGTCGTTGGTCACCCAGAGCGTTCGCGTGTACGCGCAGGCAGCGGAGGCCGAGGTGAAGCATCTTCGAACCAAAGGAGGGCGACACGAGATTGATATCATCGTGGAGCGCCGGGACGGTCGCGTGTTGGCACTCGAGGTGAAGCTCACAGGGGAGGTGACGGACGACGACGTGAGACATCTGGTGTGGGCACGCGAGCGTGTGGGCCGCGATCTCCTGGATGCGATTGTGGTCACGACCGGTCCCGCGGCGTACCGACGCCGGGATGGGATCGGAGTCGTGCCGGCGGCTTTGCTCGGTCCATAGCTGCGCAGAGCGTCAGACCAGACCTGTGGAAGCAGGGTGTGGATAGGGATCCGGGCCATCGCTGCCGCCGTCCCCTGCCGCCGGCGCCGTGCCGGCCCCTCGAGTCATCGGGCCCCCTTCAGCCATCGGTATGCGCAGCCGGCGATCGTCACCACGCCGACGGCGCCCAGGACGATGCCCGGCAGCGCGGACGTCCCGGGGCGTGCATCCGGATGGCTCAGGAGCATGCGCCCGATGTTCAGGTACCACAGACTCACCGCGATGCCCAGAGCCAGCACCCAGCGGGGAGAGCCCGGCCCCCAGATGCCCATGGACCAGCCGATCAGGTACGGCAGGACCAGCACCCCCACCAGTACGAGCGTCCGGACGCGCCCCCGAAGCCCCCGACCGCGCTCAGAGCGAACATCGCCCCGACGCCGAGCGCGATCAGGGCGAACACCCACACCCTGTACGCCGTGAACCGGCGCTCGTCCCGGCCGATGTAGGTGCCGAGCGCGGCCAGGCCGCTGCCGGGCAGGATGAGGAGCGATCCCTCCAGGGGATCGACCGCTCCGACCAGCACGGCGACCCGGCCGACCTGAACCAGGATCCGTGACCACCGCTCGCGTGAGCTCATGGAATGCCTCCCGGATGTGGGGCGACCAGGGAGAACGCCGATGCACCGCCCGAGACGACGCTACTCCGCGTCCTCGACGCCCGCGGCCTTCACGCGCACGAGACCCAGGCCCGACGCCAGCAGCGGCACCGCCAGGGTGGTCAGCACGAGGGCCCGGGTGCTCCAGGCGAGGGACGAGCGTCGCCCCAGGAAGAAGACGAACCACAGCGACACCACCAGGAGAAGCCAGCCGGTGACACGGGGCCAACGGCCGGCAGCATACGCCCCCGCCGCGAAGGGAACCACGAAGACGAGGTGCAGGGCGATGCCGACGACGATGGCCACGAGGGTGCTGCCCTCCCCGATCCCGCTCAGGATGCCGAAGAGCGCCCAGAAGGCGCCGAACGCGAGCAGCACGACGACGGCGGTCTTCTGGGCGCCCCAGAACGACATGAGGTAGCTGAACAGCCAGGTCAGCCAGAGGATGACCAGCAGCAGGGTCACGATCTCCACCGGGTACCTCACGCTCTCGCCGGTGAGGTGGATGCCGGTGATGACCGACACGATGGCCAGCCCCCCGACGAGGTAGGCATGGAACGCCGCCCGGCGCGAGGCGTCGCGCTGGAACTCGTCCAGGTCCTGCATCACCCCGAGCTCCCGCAGGATCCCGGGGACGAAGGCGCCTATGCCGGCGACCATGATCCACGCCTTCGCCACGGTCATCCAGAGCACGATCCCCACCGCGATCAAGGCGGCCTGGACCACGGTCGGGACCGTGAGCACCGCACGGCCGCCCACCCGCTCCGTCATCGCGCACCTCCTCCCTCGATCTCGAAGAGCTCCTCGACGGGGACGCCGAAGGCCTGCGCCATCCGGATCGCGAGGCCCACGGACGGATTGTACTTGCCCCCCTCGATGGAGATGATGGTCTGCCGCGTAACCCCGACGCGCGCGCCGAGCTGCTCCTGCGTCCAGTCGCGCTGGCGCCGATGCCGACGCACGTGGTTCCGGATCCCGTCGTTGATCGTCACACGCCATATGTAAAGCGTACTGGACATATAGTCAAGATGACATTACATGCGCGCGCCTGCACGGGGAGGGACGCGCCGCTAGCTTGGACGCTCCACCGCCGTGCACGCCGGAGACGGGAGAGCCATGACGGACGACGCACGCACGCGACGCACGCCGCGCCCGGCCACGCTGGCCGTCTGGGCGGGCGAAGCCGGCCGCGAGCCGGGCGCGCCCACGCAGGTCCCGATGGTGGGCTCCGTATCCTTCGGCTACCGCGACCTGGACGACTGGCTCGCCGTGGCCCGGGGCGAGCGCGCGGGCCACATCTACAGCCGCAACACCAACCCCACCGTAGCGGCCTTCGAGGAGAAGGTGCGCGCGCTCGAGGGCGCCGAGGCGGCCACCTCGTTCGCCACGGGCATGGCCGCGATCGCCGGGACCCTCTTCGCGCTCCTGGAGCCGGGCAGGCGCGTGGTCTCCACGCGGGATACGTACGGCGGCACCAGCGTGGTGCTCACCGACGACCTGCCGCGCTGGGGCGTCGACGTGGTCCTCTGTCCCACCGACGCCGCCGACGACATCGAGGCGGAGATCGCGCGGGGCTGCGCCCTGCTGTACCTGGAGAGCCCCACGAACCCCACGCTCAAGGTCCTGGACCTGGAGCGGCTGGCCCGGGCGGGGCGCGCCGCGGGCGCCGTCGTGGTCGTGGACAACACGTTCGCCACGCCGCTCAACCAGAGTCCCCTGGCGCTCGGGGCCCACCTCGTCGTCCACTCGGCCACGAAGTTCCTGGGCGGCCACGCCGACGCGCTCGGGGGCATCGTGTGCGGCGACGCGGCGCTCGTGCGCAGGATCTTCCGGTTCCGGGAGATCACGGGCGCCACGCGAAGAACAGAATCATGTTCCAACTCCGAATCGCTTGGATGGTGCCCTTGGCTCCCTAATCTCGGCGGGGTCGGGAGCAAAGTAAAGTAAAGTATAGGAGGTCCAACCGCCGTGTCGGCCTGAGAAGCACGGTAGGCTGCGGGTCCACGAGTGGCAAGGCAGGAGGGAGGGGGGGAGGCGGTAGACGTGGCGGTGGGACGATGGAGGCTCG
>JBJKSF010000114.1:0-11154 GCA_046704285.1 Longimicrobiales bacterium
AGCCAGGCCCGGGCGGCGTCCTCCGACGCGAACCGGTGCACCTGACCTCCGGCCGCCTCGAAGAGCGTGCGGAACGCCTCCAGTGGCTCGGCGGGCAGGGCGCCCTCGGGCCGCCATCCGCCGAACGCGCCAGGGTGCTCCACCGGCGTGCGTCCCGCGAGCGCCTCGCGCACGCGTGCGAGGATGCGCTCGCGCGCGCCGCTCCCCAGGTCACCTTCCCCGCTCACTCGATCCCCTCCTTCCAGAGCGAGCCGAAGCTCCGGGGGCTGGGCCGGGGCGGGGCGCGCCCATCCGTCCACTCCCCCAGCACGGGCAGCGCCCGTCCTCCCGCTCTCCAGGGGAGGAAGGGGAGGACGGCGCCGATGGCGCGGAACAGGCGGGGGTGCTCCGCCGCCGTGGCGTACGCGCGCATCCCGGTGGCCTCGGCGAATCCCCCGAGCCCCGCCTCCACGGCGCGCTCCCGCCAGTAGAGCAGGAGATCGGGGATCGGGATGCGCACCGGACAGACGTCCGCGCAGGCGCCGCACAGGCTCGACGCGAACGGAAGCGGCATCGCCTTCTCCAGTCCCAGGTACGCCGGCGCGAGGATGGCCCCGATCGGGCCGGAGTAGGCCCACCCGTAGGCGTGCCCGCCGGTCTGGCGGTACACGGGGCAGATGTTGAGGCACGCCCCGCATCGCACGCAGCGCAGCCCTTCCCAGGCCCGCTCGTCCGCCAGGAGGCGCGTGCGCCCGTTGTCCACGAGGATCACGTGCAGCTCCTCCGGCCCGTCCGGCTCGTCGGCTCGGCGCGGCCCCTGGAGGAGGGAGACGTAGTTGCCGATGGGGGCGCCCGTCGCGGCGCGGGTCGTGAGCTGGAGGAACGCCGAGACGTCCTCGAGGCGCGGCACCAGCTTCTCGATGCCGACGAGCGCGACGTGCACGCGCGGCACGGACGTGCTCAAGCGGATGTTCCCCTCGTTCTCGATGATCGCGAGGGTGCCCGTGTCGGCCGCGAGGAAGTTCGCCCCGGAGATGCCCAGGTCCGCATGGAGGAACTCTTCGCGCAGCGCCTTGCGCGCCGCGGCGGCCAGCGTCTCGGGGCTCGCGTCGAGCGCCGTGCCGAGAACCTCGTGGAAGAGACGGCGGCAGTCGTCGAGGCTCCTGTGGATCGCGGGTCCGACGATGTGGCTGGGCGGCTCCCCGAGGAGCTGGATGATGTACTCCCCGAGGTCGGTCTCGCGCACGTGGACGCCGCGGGCCTCGAGGAACGAGTTCACCTCCAGCTCCTCGCTCAGCATGCTCTTGGCCTTCACGACCCGGCGCACGCCGTGCTCGCGCACGATGTCGGCGAGCGCGGACCGGGCGTCCTGGGCCGTCTCCGCCCAGTGCACCCGCGCCCCGTGCGCGACCAGGGCGGCCTCGGCCTGCTCGAGGTAGCGGTCCAGGTGCGTCAGGACGTGGCTCTTGGTCCGCATCATCCAGTCGCGCCAGCGCTCCACCTCCACTTCGCCGTACGCGCGGGCGCGGTGGCTGTCGAAGGAGCGGGTGGCGGCCGTGACCGAGGCGCGCATCTCCGGATGGTCCCGGACGATCACCGCGGCGGCCGCCGCGTAGCCCGACGGGCCCGTCCGGCGCCCGGAGCCTGCGGGTCCGGGCCGGCCCGCCGTCTCGTGCCCTCTCGCCGCCCGCGCGCCCCCCGACCTCCCGCTCATCGCGCCTCCGCAACGGGGTGGGGGCGCGCGGCCTGCCAGAGCACGCTCGCCAGGTGGCGGAACGGAGTCTCCATGGAGCGAGTTCCGGCCCGGCCGGCGAGCTGGAGCAGGCAGCCTCCGTCCGCCGAGGTGACGACATCGACGTCGGGGAGCGTGTCGAGCTTGCGGTCCGCCATGCCGGCCGACACGGCCGGGAGCTTGACCGAGAAGAGCCCCCCGAATCCGCAGCACTCCTCGGCCGCCTCCCACGGGACGACCTCGGCGCCGGCGCCGCGCAGCAGGGTGAGGGGCTCGTCATGGACGCCCAGCTCGCGGAGCGCGTGACACCCATGGTGATACGCGACGCGCATCCCCGCGAGGCCGTCGCCCACCGACTCCGCACCGAGCACGTGCACGAGGAACTGGGCCAGCTCCCACGTGCGCGCCGCGAGCCGCTCCGCCCGCGCACCTTCCGCCCCGTCGAGGATGCGCGGGTAGACCTGCCGCATCATGCCCGCGCAGCTTCCGGACGGCAGCACGACGTGCTCCGCGCCTTCGAAGACGTCCAGCGTGTGGCGCGCCATGCGCCGCGCCTCCTCCACGTAGCCCGCGTTGAACGCAGGCTGCCCGCAGCACGTCTGGCCGGAGGGCACCTCCACGTCGACGTCCAGCCGGCGGAGCAGGCGGACCGTGTCGGCGCAGGCGTCCGCGAAGAACCGGTCTCCCAGGCACGTAGCGAAGAGCGCGACACGCATGTCACGAGCCTTTCGGGAGGGCGTTGGGCGCGCCCGGGGCGCGCGGTGGGTCGGCGGTCACGTGGAAGATCGCATTGTCCGGGGCGCCGTACGCCAGCCGGAAGTGGGGGTCGTGGAGCATGTACTTCACAAGCTTGGGGTTGCGGCGTGGCTCCACCAGGACCCAATGCGCCCCGAAGTCGCGCACGATCGCCGTGGGCGTCGCGATCGCCCGGCCGGCCGAGCAGGGGAATGCGTCGCACGTATAGGTCGTCGTGAGGTCCGCGGACAGGAAGAAGCGCTCCCAGTAGTGCTTCGGGTCGTGGGCGAACTGGAAGATGGGGTCCATCCCTCCCAGGTAGCGGTTCGAGCGGTTCCACGCGAGCAGCGGCCCGAACTCGTCCCAGTCGAGGTGGAAGACCACGGCGCCCGGCTTGGTGTGCTCGGCGAGCCACGTGGCGGCGCCGCGGTCCAGGTCGGGAGGGGACGCCACGAGCGCGGCGTCCAGGCCGTAGCGGCGGAGCGTCCACGGGAGATGAAGCAGGAGGAGCAGGGCGAGCGCGCCGGCCGCCCAGCGCCGCGGCGCCCCCGCCGGGAGTCGGCTCCACACGAGCGGCGCGGGCAGGAAGCCGAACACCACGAGCTCGACGAGCGCGCGGCGGGCGGAGAGCAGCGTCAGCACCAGGAAGACGGCGGAGCAGAGATAGCACAGGACGATCAGGGCCCGCTCGGGAGCACCGGAAGGCGGATCGGCTTCGGCGGCAGTCTCCCCTCCGGCGAGCCGGCGCCACATCACGACCGCCGCACCGGCCGTCGCGACCCACAGCAGGAGGAACGACCAGGCGGAGGCCAGCAGCTCGGCGGGCGGCAGCGGCCGCAGCTCGATGCCGAACAGCAGGGGCAGGCCGGACGCCTTCACCTCGAAGAGGCGTACGATCTGGATCCACGCGAGCTCGACGGTCGCCAGGGGATGGGGACGCAGGAGCGCGCCGGCCACCGTCCCGGCGAGGACCGCGGCGGCTGCGGCAGGCACGCCCACACCGGGATCGCCCCCGGAGCGCCGCAGGACGATCCGAAGGAGCGCGTACGCCACGACGAGTCCGGGTGCCATCCAGAACAGCCCCAGGTCGACCCAGGCGAGCGCGGCGGACGCCAGCAGCACCTGCCACCACCTGCCCCGCACGAGGAGCGACGCGAGCGTGACCGCCAGCGCCAGGGTGAGGACGTGCGGGCGCAGCATGACGAAGCGGAAGAGGATGTTGGGGACCGCGATCAGCAGACCGATCGTCCACCAGGCGGCTCCGGGCACGCGGTGCCGGCGCAGGACCAGGAGCACGGCTCCCGCGAACACGAGCGTGAGGGCGAGCGCGCCGGCCCGGATGCCCAGCAAGACCGAGCCGAGGGCGGCGAACGGAAGGAGGAGCATGTGGAAGCCCCACCACAGGTCGGCGCCCAGGTCGCCGATGATCGACTGGGTGGCCCACGGAAGAGCGGTGTCGAAGACGCCCCGCTGCAGGTAGATCTGCGCGTGGGCCATGTGATAGAACGCGTCCGTTCCCGCAATCCCGGGAAAGAGCAGCACGTGGGCCGCCACGACCGTGCCGAGCAGGGCGGCAACGGACAGGAGCGACGGGCGCTCCTTCCCGCCGACGCGGGCACGCGAGCCCTTTCGAGTCGTTCGGCGGGCCATGTTCGGGACGCTCCGTCCTAGCCGGCCGTACGCACGAGCTCCGCGACGGCTGCGGCGAGCTCCCGGGTGCCAACGGCGCGTCCGCCCGCGGGACCGAGGATATCCGCGGTACGCTTCCCCGTGGCCAGCGCCGCCTCGACCGCTCGGTCGACGACCTCGGCGGCCGCCGGCATACCGAGCGAATAGCGCAGCATGAGCGCCACGGACACGATCGCGCCGATCGGATCGGCGCGGTCCTGACCCGCGATGTCCGGTGCCGATCCGTGCACGGGCTCGTAGAGCCCCGGGCCGTCCCCCAGGGATGCCGAGCCCAGGAGGCCCAGCGAGCCCACCACGGCTCCGGCTTCGTCGCTGAGGATGTCCCCGAAGAGGTTGGAGGTGACCCACACGTCCCAGGCGGACGGACGCAGCACGAGCTCCATGGCCGCGCGGTCCACGAGCATGTGGTCGAGGAGCACGTCCGGGTAGTCCGCCGCGATCTCGCTCACCACGCTGCGCCACAGACGAGAGACGTCGAGGACGTTGGCCTTGTCGATCGAGGTCACGTGGCGGCGGCGGCCGCGCGCCAGCTCGAACGCTTTGCGGGCGACGCGCTCGATCTCCGGGCGGGTGTAGACGAGCGTGTTGAGCGCGCGGCCCCGGGCACGGTCCCATCCGCGCGGCTCGCCGTAGTAGAGGCCGCCCGCCAGCTCGCGCACGAGCAGGAGGTCCGTGCCCCGGGCGCGTGCGTCCGCCACCGGCGACTGCTCGGCGAGCGCGGCGTAGAGTCGGGCGGGCCGGAGGTTCGCCCAGCAGCCGAGCTCGCGGCGCAGCTTCAGCAGGCCTGTCTCGGGCCGGCGCTCGGGCGGCTCCGCGTCGGCGTCCGGATGGCCCACTGCCGCGAGGAAGACGGCGTCCGCCGCCCGGCAGGCGCGAAGGGTGGCGTCGGGCAGCGGCGATCCGGTCTCCAGGACGGCTGCCCATCCGATCGGGTGCGTCGAGGTCTCGAACGCGACGTCGAACCGCTCGGACACCGCTTCGAGCACGAGGAGCGCCGCGTCGCACACCTCGGGCCCGATGCCGTCTCCGGGGAGGACGGCCACGGTGTGCTTCCTGCGGCGGGGCTGCTCATGCGCGCTCAGGGGCCTCTCCTTTCAGGATCGGGAACGGTGGGCCAGGAAGGCGGCCCGCGCCGGCCGGTGTGCCGGCAGCCACGGTAGAGGGCGGGTGAGCGGGCCGCAAGCGAGAGGAATCGGGGTCCAGGGCCCTCTCGCCCGGCGGCCCGGGAGGTGGGTCTCCGGCGCAGTGCGCGGACGGGGTTCTCCTTCCCCTCAGAATCCCCCGGCCCCTATCCCGAGGCCGGTAGACGGCCCGGGCACGAGCGACAGGTTCACGCGCGTGCGCAGCATGGCCCGGTCGCTCCGCGTCGTCACGTTCGGCGCGAGGCTCGGGGGCCTCCTGAAGGCGCCGGCTCCGAGGAGCTCTTCCGGCCTGAGCAAGTGCTCGACCACGACGAGGTCGAGCGAAGGAACGGCTGCGGGCACGGTCAGGTCGAGAAACACCGAGTCCTGGTCCTCTCCCCCCCACGTCTCGACGACGTGGCCGTCGAACGGCTCGAAGGCGTGGCCAGGAGGAGGCAGGGGCTCTCCGTTCACGGCGGTCAGGTGGGCGATGCTGTCGCCGGGCAGGCGGACGAGCAGGCGCTCGGCCCCGATCGCGGAGTGGATCACGACCTGTACCCGGCGCAGACCTCCGACGACCGTGTCGGAGTCGAGGGCCACGTAGGGCTCGGGAGCCTGGACGGCGTGCGCGGGTGCCACCGCGTACCTCACGTTCCGGAACAGGAAGGGCTCCAGCGAGCGCACGCTGTCGAAGGGGGCGCCGGCGCGCTCGCGCGCCCAGGTGCGCGCCGCGCTCCGCGCGGTGTCGGAGTCGGGACGGGTGGCCCACAGCGCGCGGCCGGTCTGGTGATCGAGCGCGTACAGGAGCGTGGAGGGCGTGGGACGGGTGGGCCCGGGACGGGCCAGCAGCAGGCCTACGCCCAGGCACACTCCTCCGACGGCCAGGCCTGCGAGGGGAGCCCACCATCGGTTCGGCTCACCGATCGGGTCGAGGGTGGGCACCAGGAGGAGCACCAGCACGGTGGTCAGCACGGCCAGCCACGGCGCGATCCGGAAGCTCTGCGCGAGCCACAGGATCTGGACCATCGGCACGAGGAAGACCAGTACCGGGACCGAGAGCAGCACCAGGAGGATCCAGCCGAGAAGCCCGGGGCGCCCCATCGAGGCGTATCCCACCGCCACGGCCGTGGCGACGAGCGCCCCCAGCACGGGACCCTGGAGGTTCATCGCCCCTGCGGGCACGGCGAGCGTGAGCCAGACGACGCCCGCGAGCGGGAGCACGAGCGCGCCCACCGCGAGCTCCGCGGTGGAGAAGCGCCGGCGCGCCAGCCCGAACAGCGCCGTCACGAGAACGAACGACGCAGCGGCCAGCGTGACCACGTACCATCCGGCCCGATAGAAGGCGCCGGCCACCAACGCGCCATACTCGGGGTGGAAGCGCTTGAGCCAGGGGAAGAGCGCGGCCCCGAGCGCATACGCCGCGGCGACGCTCACTACGGACAGGACGACGCCGGTGGCCATGCCCTCCCAGCGCAGTCCCTTCCGCCGCCCCCACACCACCAACGCGGCGAACAGGAGCAGAAGCCCGACGGTGATCGGCATGACCCAGCGCATGCCGTATACGACCATGCCCACGAACGGGACGCGGAAGTAGACCACGTCCGGCGCGCGGACCACCGCGAGGTCGGCGTCGCCGAACGTGCGCAGCATCGAGAGCGCCTGCACCCCGAGGTCCTGGAGCGTGCCCTCCGAGAGGTTCTCGGCGTCGTCGTCGGCCTGGTGGTAGACGTCCGGTCGTCCGACCGCCGCGAAGTCCAGTCCCTGCTCCCCCGCCTTCTCGAAGATCGAGAAGGCAGTGCTGTCCGGCAGGCCCCCGTAGACCTCCCGGCCGAGGGAGTTCGCGAAGGGGTCCGGGTCGCCCCGGGCGAGCTCGCGCACGACCCAACCGTCCTCGGGGCCCGTCTGCAACAAGATGGCCGGCCCTGCCGCGCCGCGCATGTCGAAGTCGAGGACCAGCCGCACCCCCCGCATCCACGTAGTGTCGGCAGCGAACGCGCGCGCGCCGAGGAGCCCTTCCTCCTCGGCGTCGGTGAAGAGCACGATGACGTCGTTCTTCAGGGAGGGCCCGGCCCGCAGGGCACGCACCGCCTCCAGGATCGCCACCACGCCGGCGCCGTCGTCCGCGCCACCGGGGGAGAGCGCGCGGGAGTCGTAGTGGGCGACGATCAGCACCGCGCCCGTGGACGCGGTGCCCGGGATCCTGGCGACGAGGTCGTGCACGACGGCGGCCCGTACCGACGAGCCCGAGCGCAGCATCTCGGTCGTGCTCAGCTCCGTGGGATGAAGACCGACGTCGGTGAGGCGGCGCATCAGGTAGGCCCGCACGCGCGCATGCTCCGGCGAGCCCGGGGGATGGGGCAGGCGCGCGATCTCCACGAGCTCCGTCATGGCGCGCGCCGAGGAGAACGCCGTATCCGGCACGTTGGCAGGCACCGGCCTCGGCACCGCGCGC
This sequence comes from Longimicrobiales bacterium, assembly GCA_046704285.1. Lineage (GTDB taxonomy): Bacteria > Gemmatimonadota > Gemmatimonadetes > Longimicrobiales > Gaopeijiaceae > SZUA-318. Next base: position 7,709 of record JBJKSF010000114.1, read on the forward strand.
CCGATGCCGGAGAGCCACGCCACGATCACGAGGGCCACGAGGGTCACCCACCCCCGCGCCCCCCAACGGGGCGTCCGGCCCGGAGGGGCGGCGGGTGGCTGGCGAGGCGGGCCACCGTCCTTGCCGCCCTTCTCCGGCCGTGCCTTCTCCTTCTTCTCCTTCTTGCCCTTCTTGCCGGACGGAGTGCCGGCTTCGAGGGCCTTGAGGTCTTCGGGTGTGATGCCGAGCTCCTCGTCGGAGGGCAGCTCGGGGATCTTGTAGTCGGTCATCGCGCGAGGATGTGGACGACTTGGTCGATGGCGTCCTGGACCGTCTGCGACGGAAGGCTCGACCCGTTGGACAGGATCGAGAAGATCATCTCACGGCCGTGGCTCGTCACCAGGTATCCCGACAGCGAGTTGACGCCGGTGAGCGTTCCCGTCTTGGCGAACAGCCGCCCCCGGAGGCTCTCGAGGCGGTCCTCGAGCGTCGATCTCTTCTCGCCGGGCCTGGCGAGCGCATCGCGATACGCGTCCCCGTCGGGTCCGGCGCGCATATAACGAAGAATGTGCACGATCGCCCTCGGTGTCACGAGGTCGTGCATGGAGAGCCCCGATCCGTCGTAGAGCAGGAGGTCCAGCGGCTCCACGCCGACTTGCTGGGTCACGAAGCGTGCGACGACGTCGAGCCCTCTGGACGTGCTCCCGCGGCCGCCGAACGCGGTTCCGAGCGTGCGCACGAGCTGCTCGGCGATCCAGTTCTGACTTTCGCCCAGCATGATGGCCAGGATGTCGGAGAGCGGCGGGGAACGCAGGCTCGCCAGGGGGCGCGCTCCCGGGCAGGTCGCCATCTCGCCCGCAAGGCAGGCTCCTCCCAGCGGCGCTCCGGGCTCCCACACCACGCGCGAGCCGCCGGCCACCTGGATGCCGGCCCCGGCCAGGGCGCGCGCGAGCACGGCGGTCGCCTGACCCACGGGATCGCGCAGCGCGAACGACAGCGTGTCGGTCTCCCCGGGCCGCACGGATCCGGCGAGCGTCAGCCGGCGGGACTCGGGCAGCCAGGAGGCCGTCACGTGCGTGGCGCTGTCGGGCGGGCCGGTCGTGACGTCCGTCGACACGAAGCCGCGCGTCCCGTGCGGGAACCACGTGAGCGTGGCCGGCTCTCCCTCGCTCGTTCCCGTGGCGATCAGGGTCAGAGCGCCGTCGTCGATCGTGAACGCCGAGGGCGTGGCCCCGTAGCCGTGCCACAGATCGGAGGCCTCCCAGGTTCCCGGGACGCTCGTGGAGTCCCACGCCGACACATCGACGACGAGAGAGCCGGTCACGTAGCGGACGCCGGCAGCACGCAGGCTGTCCGCCAGAGCCTCCAGCGCCGCCTGTCCGTCCTTCCAGGTGGGGTCCGAGAGGCTGGGATCGCCCGTGCCCACGAGGACGAGGTCGCCGTCCAGCGTGTCCGAGGAGAGCGTTGCCGCGCTCCACAGCGTCGTCCGGAAGCGATAGTCCGGCCCCAGCAGCGACAGGGCCGTCGCGGCCGTGAGCAGCTTGTCGTTGGACGCGGGGATGAACGTCTCGCCCGCGTCGCGGGAGTACAGGACGCGCCCCGAGGCGGCGTCCACGGCGAGCACGCCGAAGTGGACCCTGTTCAGGGGGGACGCGTCGAGCACGCGGTCGATGGCCCGGGCGTCCACGTGCCCGCCCGCCGGATTCGGCCGGACCTGCGGTGCGTGGAGCGACACGAAGCAGGCCGCGACGGCGGCCCCGTGCAGCACGCGGCGCCGGGCCGCGCCCCTGCGGGTCACTCTCTCCGGAAACAGGATCTCCTGCACGAACGACATCCCTCCCCTGCGCGCAACTTCGGGGGGCGTATGGCCGACCTCGCGCTTCATGGCTCGAGCGAGCGCGTTGGCGGTTGAGTACCCCAGAAGAAAGGCGGTCTCCTCGACCGTGCGCCCGTCGGCGCCCAGGAACGCTCCCGCCAGCATGAGCCGTCCCTGGAGCAGAGCGCGGCTCGGCGGCGGGAGGCCCGCGGCGCTGAGCGCCTTGGCGAGCGCCCGGGGGGACCGTCCCATCGCGGCGGCGAACGTCGCCACCGAGGGCTTCTCCGTCGCATGTTCGACGGCCCATGCCATGGCGTCGGCCCCCGCGTCGCCGTGCTTCGCCCGCAAGGCGCGGCGGATCCTCTCGGCGCGAGCCAGCACGAGCGCGTGCTCGATCGCCTGACGGATGCCGGCAGGTCCCTGCACGGATCTGGTGGAGAGGATGCCGTCGATGCCGATGCCGCCGAGGCGGAAGAGCTCGATGTCGGGACCCTCGAAGTCCACGAACGCCAGGATCGCGAGCCGGGGGTGCGCGCTACGCAGCCGAGCCATGCGTGCGAGGGCCTCCTCGCGGTCCGGGTCGTCCACGTCCAGGACGCACCCGTCCACGGCCTCCGAGTCGAGCAGGTGCTCGAGCTCGGGCCAGGAGCGCAGGACTACGGCGCGATGGGCAGTGCCCAGAGCGGCGGTAATGCGTGCAGCAACCCGTGCATCGGGCTGCAGAATAGCCAGATACGCCAAAGGAATCCTGGGCAGGTCACGCGGCCAGGGGAGAACGTGCGAAGATGCCGGGAGAGGTCCCGAACGGCAAGCTGTATCTAGCGCTCTCGTTGCTCCAGCCGGACGGCGGTGCCGTAGCAGAGCATCTCGGCCGCACCCTTCATGACCATCGACGTGGAGAAGCGAACGTTCACCACCGCGTCGGCGCCGAGTGCCTCGGCCTCCTCGACCATGCGGTCGATCGCCTGCTCGCGCGCCTCGGCCAACATCTTCGTGTACTCCTTCACCTCGCCACCCACGAGGTTCCGCAGCACCGCCATGAAGTCGGCGCCGACGTTCCGGGCCCGGATCGTGTTGCCTCGCACCAGCCCGAGCGAGGCGAGGACCCTGGCTCCGGGAACCTCCTCCGTCGATACGATGATCATCGATAGACGTCGCGATAGGGGTCGTGGAGCCAGTCACGGTACCGCTCCGCGACGACGCTCGCCAGCAGGATGAAGAACCCGATCACGAACGCCGCGGTGCCGAGCTTCTCCCACGGGTTGGCGGGCGTCACGACGAACGCGTAGATCCCGTAGCAGACCCAGGCGACCGCGCCCGCGATGAGCAGGATCCAGCCCACGGGCCGGGTCAGCCGGCGGTCGACGGCGTCCCAGACGGATCGCGTCGGGTCGCCGGGGTCGAAGCTGAGGCCCCGGAAGTCCTCCTTGAGCGCCCGGAAGAGGGCTACCTCGCGCTGGAGCTCCGTGGAGGTGCGCACGGCCTCCTCGACGCGTCCGTGCTCGTCGGGCGCGAGCTCGCCGTCGACGAACCGCATCAACTCTTCGTGGGTGACTCGTTCGGGCATCGTGCGGCCGCGCTCCTACGGATACTCCGCGCCCATCGACTCGAGCGCTTCCTTGAGGGCTCTACGCGCATGGAAGAGACGGCT
>JBJKSF010000115.1:0-3208 GCA_046704285.1 Longimicrobiales bacterium
GGCGGAGCCCGCGGCCGGCGACTGAGGGGGACCGCACGAGCCCGCCGGCCGCCGGGCGGGAGCCCGCGCGCGCCGGCGCAGCCCGAAACATTGCCTTCCCGCGGGTCGTCCTGAACCTTGGTGCGAAGCAGGGACGCTCCGCACGTGATGGCACCCCTCGCAACGGGACCGCTGCCCCATGAGCCCTGGCATCCTGAAGGACATCGCGACCATGCTGGTGCCCGTCTGCTTCATCCTCACGGTCGGAGCGGTCCTCATCCTCCGCCCGGTCGCGAAGCGCTTCGGGGACCTGCTCGATTTCTACGCCAAGGACAGGGAGCGCGGCCTGCAGGCCGACGTGCATCAGATGAAGGAGCTGCTCGAGACGATGAACGGCCGGCTGCAGCTCATGGAAGAGCGTCAGGACTTCACCGAGCGCCTGGTCTCGAGCCAGCGCAAGGAGCTGGCTCCGCCGCCGGACGCGTCGTAGGCCGTCCGGTCACCCCCCCGGGGCACCCGCCCCATTCCAAGGAGAGAACCCCGCCATGGCCGACATCATCGATCACAAGATCATCGGCGACGACATGCAGCTCGTCGAGATCGAGCTCGACCCCGGAGAGGCCGTGCGCGCCGAGGCGGGCGCCATGATGTACATGGAGGACGGCATCGAGATGCAGACCTCCACGGGCGGCGGGATGTTCAAGGGCTTCAAGCGCATGGTCACGGGCGCGTCGTTCTTCATCACGAACTTCACGTTCACCGGCTCGGGCAAGGGTCACGTGGCGTTCGCCGCGCCCTTCCCGGGCAAGATCGTCCCGCTCGACCTGCGCACCTTCGACCGCGAGTTCATCTGCCAGAAGGACTCGTTCCTGTGCGCGGCCCAGGGCGTCGAGATCGAGGTCGCGTTCACCAAGCGCATCGGGGCGGGCCTGTTCGGCGGGGAGGGCTTCATCCTGCAGCGCCTCACGGGCGACGGCATGGTGTTCGTCCACGCGGGCGGCACGCTCATCGAGAAGCGCCTCATGCCCCACGAGCGCCTGAGGATCGACACCGGCTGCATCGTCGGCTTCACCCGCGGCGTCGACTACGACATCCAGTTCATCGGCGGCTTCAAGAACGCGCTGTTCGGGGGCGAGGGGCTCTTCCTGGCGACGCTCACCGGACCGGGCACCGTCTACCTGCAGAGCCTGCCGTTCTCGCGCATGGCGGACCGCATCGTGCAGGCGTCGCGGGCGGGCCTCCAGGGCCAGACGGGCGAGAACGCCGCGATCGCCGGGATCGGAGGCGCGATCCTGGGCGGTCTGCTCGGCGGCAACCGGTAAAGGGAGGAGATCTCATGAACACACGCCGCGAGTTCCTCGTCCGCGCCCCGCTCGGCCTCCTGGGCGTCATCGCCGCCTGCAAGGCGGGCAACCCCGGAGCCGCCTCGGCCGCGGCCGACACCACGAAGCGCGCGCTCCCCCCGGGCGCCCCCCCCGCGTTCAACACCTCGAGCGGGGTCGGCCCCGAGATCACCCCCGCCACGATCTCCGAGGCGGAGAAGCTCGTGCGGATCGAGATGAGCGACGCGCACCGCCAGATGGCCGCCGCGAACTGGCGCACCTCGATGGCCGGGCTCATGGAGCGGCGCACCGGGCCGCGCAAGCTCGCCATCGCGCGCGACGTCGCGCCCGCCACGGTCTGGAACCCGATCCTGACCGGGTGGAAGGTGGGCCCGGCACGGAACCGCTTCATCCCCACCGACGTCGATCCCGGGCCGCTGCCCGCGAGCGACTCGGACATCGCCTGGGCGCCCCTGACGCGCCTGTCGCGCTGGATCCGGAGCCGGAAGCTCAGCTCCGAGCGTCTCACGACCATCTACCTCGACCGGCTCAAGCGGCTCGGCCCGAAGGTGAACTGCGTGATCACGCTCACCGAGGACCACGCGCTCGCCCAGGCCCGGCAGGCCGACAAGGAGATCGCGGCGGGCCGCTACCGCGGGCCCCTGCACGGCATCCCCTGGGGCGCCAAGGACCTGCTCGACACGGCAGGCATCCGGACGACCTTCGGAGCGGCGCCGTTCAAGGACCGCGTCCCGAAGGACAACGCCGTCGTCGTCGAGCGCCTGAACGACGCGGGCGCGGTGCTCGTGGCGAAGCTCAGCATGGGGGCGCTCGCGCTCAACGACGTCTGGTTCGGCGGCCAGACGATGAACCCCTGGCTGCTCCAGGAGGGCTCGTCCGGGTCGAGCGCGGGGCCCGGCGCGGCCACCGGGGCCGGGCTGGTCGCGTTCGCGATCGGCAGCGAGACGGGCGGCAGCATCATCAGCCCGAGCATGCGCTGCGGCGTCACCGGGCTCCGGCCGACGTACGGGCGCGTGCCCAGGACCGGCTCGATGACGCTGTGCTGGACGCTCGACAAGCTCGGGCCCATGGCGCGCGGCGTGGAGGACACGATGCTCGCGCTGCACGCCATCACCGGCTACGACGCGGGCGACACGGGCAGCCTGCCGAGCAAGCTCGACTACGACGCGAGGCTGCCGGTGAAGGGGCTCCGGCTCGGCTACTTCCCCGCGTGGATGCACGAGCCGCCCGCCACGGAGGTGGACCGCGCCTCGCTCGCGATGCTCGAGAAGCTCGGGCTCGTCCCCGTCGAGGTGTCGCTCCCGGACTGGCCGTACGACGACCTGAACACGATGCTCTTCGCCGAGGCCGCCGCGTCGTTCGAGAGGATCACGCTCGACGGCGAGGTCGACGAGATGAGGATGCAGGTGCCCGACGCGTGGCCGAACATGTTCCGCGAGTCGCGCTTCCTGTCCGCGGTGGACTTCGTGCAGGCCGACCGCATGCGTCGCATGGTCGCCCAGGAGATGCACCGCGTGATGTCGCAGGTGGACCTGCTGCTCGTGCCCTCGCTCAGGGACGAGATGCTCGTGATCTCGAACAACACGGGCCAGCCGTCGCTCACGCTGCGCACCGGCTTCGTGGAGGTCTCGAAGGCCAGGAGCGACTGGGCGCCGAACCCCGAGATGCCGCTCCCCACGTTCAACCCGCCGCGGCGCGTGCCCTACGGGGTGACGCTGATCGGCCACCTGTTCGACGAGGGGACGATCATGCGCGTGGGCGTGGCGCTCGAGCGCGCGGCGGGCGTGGCGAGCGAGCGGCCGCAGGGGTTCTGAGGAGGGGGGGCCAGAGCGGGCTCCGCCTCCGCTCCTCGGGCCGTCGCAAGGGAGCTCCGGCGAAGCCCGCTC
>JBJKSF010000116.1:0-7953 GCA_046704285.1 Longimicrobiales bacterium
CGGCGACCGCGCACGAGCTGGTCCCCGAGGCCGACGTGGGCCCCACCCCGCGCTCCCAGATCAGGGCGCGACAGGCGCTCGGGCCGGAGCGCGCGGCGAGCTGCACGTTGGCGCCGTGCGCGAGGGCCGGATGCGCGGCCAGGAACGGACCGATCCTGTGGAGCTGCTCCGCGCTCGGCGCGTCCACCCACACCACCAGGTGGGGATTGCCGACCGAGACGGGCACGACCGTGAGCGGGAGGCCGTCGGGCCCGGCCAGTCGGCCGTCCGCGTCCAGCGCGGAGGGATCCAGCGCGACCGCCTCGGGGCCGACGCGCGCGCTGCCCATGTCCACCTCCACGTCGTAGAGCGGGCCCGAGCGGGCGTGCACGGTCATCGACACGCGCTCCCCCCCCACCTCCACGACGAACGGGGTCCAGCCGACCCGCCCCGTGCGCGCCAGGTGCGACGCGAGGATGCGCAGCCCGTTGCCGCTGCGCTCGAACTCGGAGCCGTCCGGGTTGAACATGCGCAGGCGGAAGTACCCGCCCGAGGCGTCGTGCACGAGGAGCACGATCCCGTCGCCGCCCGGTCCGCGCCACCGGTCGCACACGCGTGCCACCGCCTCGGGCTCGAGCGTCCAGTCGTCGCCCTGCTCGAAGACGAGGTAGTCGTTGCCGAGCCCGTGCCCCTTGTAGAAGCGGAGCCCGGCCGTGGGGCGGGCCCCTCCGAACTCCTCGCTGCTGCTGGCCAAGGCGGCTCCTTTCCCGGTGGAGGTCTCCGGAGTGTCGCGACAGGGGGGGGGCGGAGCAAGGAGCGTGCACGGCGCCCCACGAGGCTTGGCCTCCCGCAAGGTCCGTGCTAGCTTCCCTCTACAATTCGAGCCGGGGCGATTTGAGGCATATTGCGGCCCGCTCGGCGAGACTCCGCAGGGAGGCTCGGCCGACGAAACACGCTAAAAAGCCGCCGCCTCGCCGCGCTCGTCGCGACGGGGTTTTTTCAGTCATGGGGAAGGCCGCAGGCACCTTCTCCGACGGGAGGAACGATGACGCCCGCACAGGGGCACGACCGCCCTCGCCGTGCCACGCTCCTGCGCGAGGAGCTCCAGCGCAGGATCCTCGTGCTCGACGGCGCGATGGGCACGATGATCCAGAGCCATGCTCTGTCCGAGGACGACTTCCGCGGCGAGCGCTTCGCGGACCATCCCGTCGCGCTCCAGGGCGCCAACGACCTGCTCTGCCTCACCCGCCCCGACGTCATCCGCGACATCCACGGGGCCTATCTCGACGCGGGCGCCGACCTCGTCGAGACGAACACGTTCAACGCCAACCCGATCTCGCTCCGCGACTACGCGCTCGGGAGCCTGACGCGGGAGATCAACCGCGAAGCCGCGCGCCTGGCGCGCGCCGCGTGCGACGCCGCGGAGGCGGCCGACCCCTCGCGTCCCCGCTGGGTGCTCGGCTCGATCGGGCCCACGAACCGGACGGCCTCGATCTCGCCGGACGTGGCCGACCCGGCGGCGCGCAACGTCACGTTCGCGGAGCTGGCCGAGGCCTACGCCGAGCAGGCGCGCGGGCTGATCGAGGGAGGAGCCGACGTCCTCCTGGTGGAGACCGTGTTCGACACGCTCAACGCCAAGGCCGCGCTGTGGGCGCTCTCGGGCGTGCTCGCGGAGGCGGGCGAGGACGTCCCGGTGATGGTGTCCGGCACGATCACCGACCGCAGCGGGCGCACGCTCTCGGGCCAGACCACGGAGGCGCTCAACAACTCGATCCGCCTCGGCGTGCAGCCCGGACCGGGACGGCGCTCCGGGCTGCTCTCGGTGGGTCTCAACTGCGCGCTCGGCGTCGACCAGCTGCGCCCGTTCGTCGAGGAGCTGGCGGGCGTGGCGGACTTGCCGGTGAGCTGCCACCCCAACGCGGGGCTCCCCAACGCGTTCGGCGGCTACGACGACACGCCCGAGCACATGGCCGGGGCGCTCCGCGAGTTCGCCGAGGCGGGCTTCCTCAACATCGTGGGCGGCTGCTGCGGCACGACCCCCGAGCACATCCGCGCCATCGGCGCGGCCGTCGCGGACGTGGCGCCCCGGCGGGCGCCGGAGCGCGAGCGGCGCACGCGCCTGTCCGGGCTCGAGCCGCTGAACATCGGCCCCGACTCGCTCTTCGTGAACGTGGGCGAGCGCACCAACGTCGCGGGCTCGCGGCGCTTCGCGCGGCTCATCAAGGAGGGGGACTACGAGGGCGCGCTCGAGGTGGCGCGCGATCAGGTGGCGGGCGGCGCCCAGGTCATCGACGTCAACATGGACGAGGCGCTCCTCGACGCGCCCGCCGCGATGACGCGCTTCCTGAACATGGTCTCCGTGGAGCCCGGGATCGCGCGCGTGCCGGTGATGGTCGACTCCTCCGACTGGAACGTTCTCGAGGCGGGGCTGCGCACGCTCCAGGGCAAGGGCGTGGTGAACTCGATCAGCCTCAAGGACGGCGAGGACGCCTTCCGCGCGAAGGCCCGCCTGGTGCGCCGCTACGGCGCGGCCGCCATCGTCATGGCGTTCGACGAGCAGGGCCAGGCCGACACGGTGGAGCGGCGCGTCGCCGTGTGCGAGCGCGCCTACCGCATCCTCGTGGACGAGGAGGGCTTCCCGCCCGAGGACATCGTCTTCGACGCGAACGTGTTCGCCGTCGCCACCGGCATCGCGGAGCACGACCACTACGCGGTCTGGTTCATCGAGGCGGTGCGCCGCATCAAGGCAGCCTTCCCCGGCGTGCTCGCGAGCGGCGGGATCAGCAACGTGTCGTTCTCGTTCCGCGGCAGCCCCGAGGTGCGCGAGGCGATGCACGCGGCGTTCCTCCGTCACGCGATCGAGGCGGGGCTCGACATGGGGATCGTCAACGCCGGCGCGCTCCCGGTCTACGACGAGATCCCCCCGGACCTGCTGGGACCGGTCGAGGACGTCCTGTTCGCGCGCGGCTCCGGCGCCACCGAGACGCTCACGCGCATCGCCGAGGACCGCTCGGGCGGCACCGAGCATCGCCGCGAAGAGGACCTCGCGTGGCGCGAGCTGCCCGTGGCCGAGCGCCTCAGCCACGCGCTCGTGAAGGGCATCGACGGCTTCGTCGAGGAGGACGTCGAGGAGGCGCGGCGCACGCTGCCGCGCGCGCTCGACGTCATCGAGGGGCCGCTCATGGAGGGCATGAACGTCGTCGGCGACCTGTTCGGCTCCGGACGGATGTTCCTGCCGCAGGTCGTCAAGAGCGCGCGCGTCATGAAGAAGGCGGTGGCCTACCTGCTGCCGTATCTCGAGTCCGAGACGAGCGCGGCGGGCGGCAAGGGCCTCGTCCTGCTGGCCACCGTGAAGGGCGACGTGCACGACATCGGCAAGAACATCGTGGGCGTCGTGCTGCAGTGTAACGGCTACGAGGTGGTGGACCTGGGCGTGATGGTGCCCGCCGAGCGGATCCTGGAGGAGGCGCGCGCGCGAGGGGCGCACGTCGTGGGCCTCTCGGGCCTCATCACCCCGTCGCTCACCCAGATGGTGCACGTCGCCCGGGAGATGGAGCGGGTCGGCATGGAGACCCCCCTGCTCATCGGGGGCGCGACCACCTCGAAGGTGCACACGGCGGTGAAGATCGAGCCCGGCTATCACGCGCCGGTCGTGCACGTGCAGGACGCCTCCCGGGCGGTGGGCGTGGTGGGGCGGCTGCTCGATCCCGCCCGGCGCGAGGCGTTCGTGCGGGAGGTGCGCGCGGAGTACGCGGACGCCCGGGCGCGGCGTGCCGGCCGACGCGAGAAGAGCGAGCTGCTCGCGCTCGCGGAAGCGCGCGCGCGGCGCTTCCGCACGGACTGGACGTCGTACGTGCCGCCCGAGCCCGCCTCGCCCGGGGCGCACGTGCTCGATCCGGTCCCGATCGCGGAGATCGTGCCCTACGTCGACTGGACCCCGTTCTTCCAGGCGTGGGAGCTCGAGGGCCGCTACCCGGCGCTGCTCGACGACCCCGCGGTGGGCGTCCAGGCGCGCACGCTGCTCGACGACGCGCGCACGCTGCTCCGGCGGATCGAGGCCGAGGAGCTGCTCCGGCCGCGCGCGGTCGTGGGGCTGTTCCCCGCCGCCTCGACCGGCGACGACGTGAAGGTGTTCCGCGACGGCGGGCGCGCCGACGTGCGGGCGGTGATCCACGGGCTCCGCCAGCAGTTCGACAAGCACGGGAGAGAGAACCTGTGCCTCTCGGACTTCGTCGCGCCCGAGGAGTCCGGCGTGCCCGACTGGATCGGCGCGTTCGCGGTCTCGGCGGGGCACGGCCTGGACGACCTGGTCGCCACGCTGGAGGCCGGGCACGACGACTACTCGGCGATCCTCGCCAAGGCCCTGGCCGACCGGCTCGCCGAAGCGCTGGCCGAGCTGGTGCACGCGCGCGTGCGCACGGAGCTGTGGGGCTACGCGCCGGACGAGGCCCTCGACAACGAGGCACTCATCGGCGAGCGCTACCGCGGGATCCGCCCCGCGCCGGGCTATCCCGCCTGCCCCGACCACACCGAGAAGCGCACGCTCTTCGCGCTCCTCGAGGCGGAGGCGCGCGCGGACATCCACCTCACCGAGAGCTGCGCGATGCTGCCGGGCGCGTCCGTGAGCGGCTGGTACCTCGCGCACCCGGGCGCCCGCTACTTCGGCGTGGGCCGCATCGGGCGGGACCAGGTCGAGGACTACGCGGCGCGCAAGGGGATGGGCGTCGGGGAGGCGGAGCGCTGGCTCGCGCCGAACCTGGACTACGACCCCGAGGAGCGTCCGTGACGGGGGCCATGCCGTGAGCCGGCTGCACGAGCTCGTCGAAGACGGGCGCATCCACGTGTGCGACGGCGCGATGGGCACGCTGCTGTACGCGCGCGGCGTGTTCGTGAACGTGTGCTACGACGAGCTGAACCTCGAGCGCCCCGATCTCGTGCGGCAGATCCACGAGGAGTACATGGCGGCGGGCGCCGAGATCCTCGAGACGAACACCTTCGGCGCCAATCCCGTGAAGCTCTCGGCGTTCGGGCTCGACGGCCGCACCGAGGAGATCAACCGCGCGGCGGTGAAGATCGCGCGCAAGGGCGCCGCAGGGCGCGCCGCGGTCGTCGGGGCGATCGGGCCGCTCGGGATCCGCGTGGAGCCCTGGGGCCCGACCGCGCTCGCCGAGGCCGCCGCCCTGTTCGAGCGACAGGTGGCCGGGCTGCTGGAGGGCGGGGTCGACGGGTTCATCCTCGAGACCTTCTCCGACGTTGCCGAGATGGCGTGCGCGCTGAACGCGGTGCGGGAGCTGAGCGACCTGCCCGTGATCGCGCAGATGACCGTCGGCCAGGACGGCGCCACGCTGTACGGGACCGACGCCCGCCACCTCGCCCGCGAGCTCACGGCGCTCGCGCCGGACGTGCTGGGGCTCAACTGCTCGGTGGGTCCGGCGGTCATGCTGGACGCGATCGAGGAGATGGCCGAGAGCACGACGCTGCCGCTGTCCGCGCAGCCGAACGCGGGGCTGCCCCGTACCGTGCGGGACCGCCAGATCTACCTGGCGAGCCCCGAGTACATGGCGCAGTACGCGCGCCGGATGATCGACGCGGGCGTGCGCTTCGTGGGCGGCTGCTGCGGGACGACGCCGGACCACATCGCGCGCATCCGCAGCGCGGTGGCCTCCGTGCAGCCGCACCACGCCACCGCGACCGTGCGCGCCACCGCGCGCAACCACGAGGTGGAGGTCGAGTCGGTGCCGCTCGCGGAGCGGAGCGAGCTGGGAGCCAAGCTCGCGCGCGGCGAGCCGGTCGTGACCGTGGAGCTCCTCCCCCCGCACGGATGGGACGGAGGTCTCATCGTCGCACCCGCGCGCGCGCTCAAGGACGCGGGCGTCGACGCGGTCGACATCGTCGACAGTCCGCGCGCGCGCAGCCGCATGGCCCCGCTCGCCGCGGCTCTCGTCGTGGAGCGCGAGGTCGGCGTGGAGACCCTCGTGCACTACACGTGCCGCGACAAGAACATGCTCGGCATGATCTCCGATCTCCTGGGCGCCGCGGGCGCGGGCCTGCGCAACCTGCTCCTCGTGACGGGGGATCCGCCGACCCTGGGTCCCTACCCGGACGCGACGGCGGTCTTCGACATCGACTCGATCGGGCTCACGAACGTCGTGCACGGGCTGAACCGGGGCGTCGATCCCGGGGGCGGCCCGATCGGAGCGCCCACGCGGTTCGCGATCGGCGTGGCGGCCAACCAGGGCGCCGTGGACCGCGCCCGCGAGGTCCGCCGCTTCCGCTACAAGGTCGAGGCCGGCGCGGACTTCGCGGTGACGCAGCCGGTGTTCGACGTCGAGGAGCTGGAGCGGTTCCTGGAGGAGGTGGACGGCGAGGCCGTTCCGGTCCTCGCCGGGATCTGGCCCCTGCTCTCGCTGCGCAACGCGGAGTACCTCGCCAACGAGGTCCCCGGGATGCGCGTGCCGGAGGACGTCGTCGCGCGCATGGCGCGTGCCCAGCGCTCCGGGGCCGAGGCGGCCCTCGAGGAGGGCATCGCGATCGCGATCGCGGCGCTCGAGAAGGCGCGTCCCCTCGTGCGCGGGTTCTGCCTGGCCACGCCCGGCGAGCGCGTGGACGTGGCGCTCCGGCTGCTCGGGGAGGCGGGGCTGGGAGCGCGGTAGAGGCGAGCGCCGCGCTCCCCTCACACGCGCTCCAGGATCCTCCTCAGCCGGGCGCCCGCCCCGCGGCTCCCCAGGTTGCTCACGTAGACCTTGTCGGCGCCGGCGCGGCGCAGCTCGCGGATCGTGCGCGCGCAGATCTCCTCGGCGTCGTCGCCGCGCTCGAACTCGCGGGCGAGCTCCGCGGCCGGCACGGGAAGGAACCGGCTCAGCATGGCGAGCGTGTCCGGGTTCGCGCTCCGGTAGAAGAAGACGCCGAAGATCGCGGGCACGGGCGCCGCGCTCCGCCCCATCGCCTCCAGGAACGCCTCCACGCCGGCGAGCGCGTGGTGCGACACGATCTGCGTGAGCGTGAAGTCGGCCACGGCGTCCGGCCCCGCCACCCACTCGACCTGCCTGGCCGCGTCCTTGTGCGGGTTGGCCCACCCGCCGAGCGCCAGTGCCGGAATCCGAGCACGGATGCGCTCGCGCAGGTCGCGGCCGTGCGGGACGCACCGGGCCGCGCCCACGCTGCGGTCCCCGCCGAGCACGGTGAGCGCGTCCAGCCCCTGCGACCATGCCCGCGACGCGAACAGGAGGCAGTACTCGAGGGCGTGCTTGCTCGTCAGGATCGGCACGATGCGGCGCACGTCGACCCCCTCCCCCACGTTCGCCGCGACGTGCGCGAGGTTCTCCTCCTCCGCCGAGCCCACCGCGTTGTCGGTCAGGAACGCGAAGAGCCCGTCGCGGGTGAGCCGCCCCAGCGTGTGGTGCAGGTCGATCCACGCCGACATCCCGCCCTCGGTGTCGAGGCCCGTGCGGGGGGGGCGGAGCTCGACGCTCACCAGCGGTCCGGGACGCGCGAGGTGCTCCAGGAGGAGCGCGCCGGCGCGCAGGGGCGCTGCCGGCGGCACGCTCGGAGTCAACGGCTCGCTCCGACCAGAGCCTCGACCTCCTCCGCGGCGGTGGGCAGCTCGCCGGTCAGGTTCTCGCGTCCGGACAGCGTCACGAGGACGTCGTCCTCGATGCGCACGCCGATGCCCGCGTAGGGCGCGGCCGCGCCCTCCGCGTCGGGCGGCACGTAGATCCCCGGCTCGATCGTCAGGACCATGCCGGGCTCCAGCGTGCGCGAGCGACCCTCGCGGGCGTAGTCGCCCACGTCGTGCACGTCGAGGCCCAGCCAGTGCGACGTGCGGTGGGGGAAGTAGCGCCGGTGCGCCCCCTCCTCGACGCCGCCGTCGTCCTCGTCGAGGAGCCCGAGGCCCTCGAGCCCGGCGGCGATCACCCGCGCCGCCGCGTCGTGGACGTCCGCGACCGCCGCGCCGGGTCGCGTGGCGCCGAGGGC
>JBJKSF010000117.1:0-15525 GCA_046704285.1 Longimicrobiales bacterium
GCAGGAGGGCCGCCGCGACCACGCTCGCCGGGTCCATCGGCGCGACGCCGAACAGGAGGCTCCCGACCAGCCGGGCGCCCCCCAGCGCGGCGGGGACGCCCAGCACCAGGCCCACCGCCACCAGCCCGACCACCTGTCTCAGGATCAGCCAGACGACCCCCGCCGGACGGGCGCCGACCGCGACCCGGACCCCGATCTCGCTGGTCCTGCGGCTCACCGAGTACGACGCGATCCCGTGCAGCCCGATGCTCGCCAGCAGGAGCGCGAACACCCCGAACGCAGACAGGAGGAGGCTGAACGCATGCTCCCGCGCGGTGGTGCGGGCCATCAGCGCGCTCTCGCTCCGCAGGTCCGGCACGGGCAGGTCCGGCGCGATCCGGGAGACGGCGTCCCGCACGGCGCGCTGCAGCCGAGCCGGCGGGACGCTGGTGCGGAGCATGACGTGGTACCCCCCGTACGCGCTCCGCTGCAGCGCCCCGTCGTAGAGCGTCGGGACCACCCCCTCGCGCTGAGACGCGTACGGAGCGTCGTCGACGACCCCGACGATGCGCACGTCGCGCTCGCCGACCCGCAGCGTGCGCCCGATCGGCGACGAGCCCCCGAACAGATCCTTCGCCGCCGTCCGGTTCAGGGCGGCCACCGGGGGCTCGGCGGGGCCGTCCTCCGCGCCGGGCGCCCGTCCCGCGAGGAGCCGCATGCCCATCGTCTCGAGGAACCCGGGGCCCACGGCGTCCATGTACAGCTGCAGGCGTCGCCCGTCGACGGTGACCCCGGTGCTGCTCGTCATGCCGCTCAGGGGCGCGTTCTCCATGAGCGTCGCCGACCGCACCCCGGGAACCTCCTCGAGAGAGGCCAGGATCTGCTCGTACAGGGCGGGATAGCGCTCCGGCGGGAGCTTCGTGTACCCGGGGTCGACCTGGAACTCGACGAGGTTCCTCGGATCGAACCCCAGGGGCACCGCTCCGAGGTTCCGCGCGGTCCTCGCAAGCAGCAGCGCCCCCACGAGCAGGGGAACGGACACGGCCACCTGCGCCACGAGGAGCGCTCTCCCCGTCCCGGCTCGCGGCGCGGGGGCCCCTGCGGCCCGGCGCTTGAGCCAGGCCATCGGATCCGCGCGCGACATCCGGAGCGCGGGAAGCACGCCGATGAGCACGGCGGCTCCCAGGCCCAGAGCCGCGCCCGCGCCGATCACCGCGGGATCCAGGCTCGTCGCCAGCCTCTCGCTGCCGAAGCCGTTCGCACCGAGACTGCCAGCGAGGAGGCCGTTCAGGAGCCGGCGCCCCAGCAGGGCAAGCGCCGTACCCGCAGCCGTGCCGGCGGCGGCGAGGAGGAGGCTCTCCAGCACCACCGGCCGCACGAGCCGGGCGCGCCCGCCACCCAGCGCGCGCCGCACCGCCAACTCGTGCTGCCGGCCCACGCCGCGCGCGAGCATCAGGCCCGACAGGTTCACGCACGCGATCAGCAGCACCAGGCCCACCGCGCCGAGCAGGACGTACAGGAGGCGGGCGCTGGTGCCCCTCACCGGCTGGGCTCCCTGGGCGCCGGACAGGAGGCGCAAGGACGGCTGGCGGCCGTCGCCGCCGGCCAGTGGCGAAGGCGGCTCCCTCAGGACGGCGTCGAGGGCCTGCCGCACGGCGGCCGGGGACGTCCTCCGGGGGATGCGCGCCATGACGCGCAGCCAGAAGACGTCGTTCGCCGTGAACAGCGACACGCCCGGGGCCATGCGCCCGTAGACGAGGGGCTGGGCCGCGAGCGGCAGCGTGATCTCCGTCTGCGGGAAGAAGCCCCCCATCGAGAGCCCCCGGAAGCCGCGGGCCGTCACCCCCACGACCTCGGCCGGACTGCCGTTGACCCGGATCGTGCGGCCGACGACCCGGGGATCTCCCCCGAGAGCCCGCATCCAGAAATCCCAGCTCAGGACCGCCACGAGCGGCGCGCCCCGCACGTCGTCGGCCTCGGTGAGCGGGCGCCCCAAGGCCATACGCGGCCGCAGCGTCGGGAAGTAGCGGCCGTCCGCCAGCACGCCGCCGGCGAGCAGCGCCGGCCGATCGCCCACGACCACGCTCACGCCTCTCAGGAAGGCGAACGCGAAGAGCCGTGCGCCGCCGGGAGCGGCGTCGCGCATCTCGCGGTAGAGCGGGTAGCTGAAGTTGCTCTGATCGCGCAGGCCGGTCTCGGGATCACCGTAGTCCGTCGATCCGATCTGGGTGACGTCGACGTTG
Source organism: Longimicrobiales bacterium (assembly GCA_046704285.1). Classification (GTDB taxonomy): domain Bacteria; phylum Gemmatimonadota; class Gemmatimonadetes; order Longimicrobiales; family Gaopeijiaceae; genus SZUA-318. The sequence continues at coordinate 2,223 of JBJKSF010000117.1, forward strand.
CCGGGCCTGCTCCAGGTGAGCAGCGACAGCTCCCCCGGAGCGGGCACGGGAAGCGGCGTGAGGAGCAGCGAGCGCACGGCGCCGAGGACGGCGGTGCCGGCCCCGATCCCCAGCGCGAGCGAGAGGACGGCGACCAAGGTGTAGCCCGGGCTCCGCCGGAGCGCCCTCAGGACATGACGGAGATCCGACCCGGCCCCACGCAGCATGCCTCCTCCTCTCCGGCGCCGCGCTGCCGCCGCCCCGGGCGAGGCTGCGAGGGTGCCGCGCGTCGTTCGTCCCCTTCGACAGGAGGAGGAGCGGAAAGGTTGGGACGCGACCGCGCCCTCACCAGCCGGCGGCCACCCCGAACAGCATCTCGCCGCCGTTGTTCGATCGGGCGCCTCGCGCCATCGCGCCGCTGTCGTAGTCGTCCGTGAACGTGGCCGACAGCGACACGATGCCGTTCATCTTGTAGCGGAGCTGGGTGTTCGTGTCGATCACGTACTGCGCCGGGCCGCTCGCGCTCGGCTCGTACGACGTGGAGTGGGTGAGCACGACCCGACCGTCGAAGGAGTGGCGGAACTTCGCCATGACCGAGACGCGCGCGATCCCCGACTCGGGGAACTTCACCGTGCTGTCCAGCGGGGTCGTATGCTCGAACGCCAGCCCGGCGCTCAGGCTCGCGTGCGTCTCGCTGGTGTGCCGTACGTTCCACTTGGCGCCGGCCCCCAGGCTGTACCGCTCCGCGATCCGCTTCTCGAGGCTCGACTGGTAGACGGCGGTCACGTAGCTCGAGACCATCGCGAGCGGGTTGACGTTCGCGGTCACCGTCCCCGTCCAGGTCCGCTTGACCACCGCGCGCGGCCCGTTGGCCAGGGACGCCTCTCCGTAGACTCCCTGGACCTCGGCGGAGATCCCGAAAGCGGAGTCGACGCGGGCGAGCTTCCCGTCGGTGCCGAAGACCTGCTGCTGCGTGTTGCCGAAGAAGAGGCTGGCGTTCGCCAGGGCGCTCCCCTCCCACAGCTTCGGCTTGGTGGACGTGTCCTTCTGAGCCAGGGCGGGCACGGCCAGGAAGGCGGTCGACAGGAGGAGGGCCAGCGCCATCGCGCCGGTCGCCGAGGGTCGGAAAAATGGTGGCATGGCCAATGATAAGGATCGACGACGTTCCGTAAACCCGTCGCCGCGCCGTCAGGCCGCGCGTCTCCAGGACCGCAGGCGGCCCCGGCGCACCGCCACTCCGAGGAGCAGCAGCCCGACGACGGTACCCACCACCACCGCGACGATCGATCCCTCGGCACCGAAGGCACCGCCGGCCAGGTGGTTGCCCGCCACGGCAGTCGAGTGCAGCCAGCCGCGCGCCGGCTCGCCCGACACCCGGACGCCGAAGATGCCCCCTTCGGCGAGGTTCCACCCGAAGTGCATCCCGATGGGCAGCCACAAGCTCCCGGTCGCCAGATAGGCCGCTCCCAGCGGCAACCCGCCCTCCAGCGCGATATAGACCCCGTCGAGGAGCGTCGCGTGGGGGTTGCCCGTATGCAGCAGCCCGAACACCAGGGCCGAGACTCCGAGAGCCCCTAGGCTGCCGAGCCCGCTCTCGAGCCTGCGCAGCAGGATCCCGCGGAACGCCAGCTCCTCGAGCACGGCGCCGGACAGGAAGACGCTGGTGGCGCGGACCGGACCACCGATGCCTCCGCCCGTCGAGATCCGGTATGCGCCGGCTGCCACGAGGACGGCCATGATGGCGGAGAACATCACGATGCCGAGTGCGACGCCGGGAACCAGGTGCCACGCCCCGGCGGATCCGAGCTCCTCGACGCGGCGCCGCTCCACGCCGCGCACCCACCAGACGTAGAGACCGGCCAGCACGCACAGCTCCAGCAGCGACAGCAGTGCGTACGCGCCGCTGTCCCGCCGGACGCCTGCGACCCGCACGACGAGGGTGTCGAGCGCGAGCGCAGCGAGGACGAAGAGGAGCAGCTCGCTCAGACCCGCGAGGATCTCATGGAGGCGTTCGGCCACCGCCTCCTACCCGTCCTGCGTCACGATCGTCTTGTCGTCGAGGTCCATGCCGTGAGGATACCACGTCGACATCCGCCCCGCAGCGCCCGCGGACGCGAGGGGCGGGCGGTGGGAGCGGCACTTCGACGCACCCGGCCCCCTTGCCGGCACCCGCGCGCGGGCGCTTCTTCCGGGGGTCTCCGGAAGAGAGCCCCGACGATGACCGACCGCACAGCGCCCGACGTCCGGATCGCCCAGGCCGACCTGGAGCGGGCCGGGGACAGGAGTGCGATCGTGGCGCTGACCGACGCGTACGCGCGTGATCCCATGGGCGACCGGGCCCCCCTCCCGGACCGTGTGCGCGACACGCTCGTCGAGGGGCTCCGACGTCATCCCACCACCCTCGTGCTGTTGGCCTGGGCGGGAGAGGAGCCCGTCGGCATCGCCACCTGCTTCGTCGGCTTCTCGACGTTCGCCGGCCGGCCGCTCCTCAACCTCCACGACCTGGCCGTCCTGCCGGCGTACCGGGGACTCGGCGTCGGCCGGCTCCTGCTGGCGGCGGTCGAGGAGCGGGCGAGCGAGCTCGGGTGCTGCAAGATCACGCTGGAGGTCGCCGAGGCGAACGAGGTCGCCCGGCGGGTCTACGCTCGTGCCGGCTTCTCGCGCCCCGTGTACGGCGAGGCGGGGGCGCTGCTGGTGTACGCGAAGAAGCTGGAGGGCTAGGATACGAAGTCGGGCCTCCCCCACGGCCCCCTGCTTCCCGCAGCCCCGGACCTCCCATGGGCGACCCCCCGATCCGCGTGACGACCGCGGAGCTTCGAGAGTGCATGGACGATCCCGCCGTGCGGATCGTCGACGTGCGACCGATCGACGCGTACAACGGCTGGAGGCTCCGGGACGAGCCGCGCGGCGGCCACGTGCGCGGCGCGCGTACGCTGCCGCTCAAGTGGACCCACTATCTGGAGTGGCCCGAGATCGTGGCGGCGAAGGAGATCCGACCCGAGCACTCGCTCATCGTGTACGGATACGAGCCCGGCGAGGCGGAGCACGTAGCCGCGCTCTTCGCCCGGGCGGGCTGGGGCTCCGTTCGCGTGTACGACGGCTTCGTGCGCGAGTGGTGCGCGGACGAGAGCCTGCCCATGGAGCGCCTTTCGCGATGGCGGCACCTGGTCCCACCCGCCTGGCTGAGCCGGCTTCTCTCCGAGGGGACCGCGCCCGAGTGCGACACCGAGCGCCACGTGCTCTGCCACACGCACTACCAGAACCGAGCGGACTACGAGCGGGGCCACATCCCGGGAGCGCTCGAGCTGGACACGAACACGCTCGAGTCGCCCGTGACGTGGAACCGGCGCTCGCCCTCCGAGGTCCGCGCCAGGCTGGAGGCGCTGGGCATCACGCACGACGCGACCGTGACCCTCTACGGTAGGTTCTCCGCCCCCGACTTCCAGGATCCGTTCCCCGGAAGCAGCGCGGGTCACATCGCCGCGTTCCGGTGCGCGTTCATCATGCTGTGGGCCGGCGTGCGCGACGTGAGGATCCTGAACGGCGGGCTGCAGTCGTGGACCGACGAAGGGTTCGATACGACGACCGCCGAGACCGTGCCCCGTCCCGTCGCGGACTTCGGCGCGGAGGTACCGGGGACCCCGGAGGTCGCGGTGGATCTCCCGGAGGCGAAGGAGATCCTGGAGTCCGCCGACGCGAACCTCGTCAGCGTGCGGAGCTGGCGCGAGTACATCGGCGAGGTGAGCGGCTACCACTACATCGAGAAGAAGGGCCGCATTCCGGGCTCCGTCTTCGGCGACTGCGGCACGGACGCCTACCACATGGAGAACTACCGGAACCTCGACCACACCACCCGGGAGTTCCACGAGGTCGAGGCCGCGTGGAGGCGCGCGGGCATCACGCCCGACAAGCACAACGCCTTCTACTGCGGGACCGGATGGCGCGGGAGCGAGGCGTTCTTCAACGCCTGGCTCATGGGATGGCCGCGCGTGTCCGTCTACGACGGGGGCTGGTTCGAGTGGAGCGGCGACGCGCGCAATCCCATCGAGACGGGGATCCCGAAGTGAGCGCCGGCCGGGTTTCGCCTCAGGCACCCTCAGGCAAGCTTCTGGACGACGTCCAGGACGAGATCGTCGCGGAGATGACCGCCCTGGGCGACGGCCTCGAGACCTACCGCTACCTCGTGGCCCGCGGGCGCGAGCTTCCTCCGGCGGGCGACGCCATCCGCACGGACGAGAACGCGATCGGCGGATGCCAGACGACGGTGTGGATCGCGGCGGAGCTGGAGGGCGACGCGCTCCGCCTGCGCGCCGACAGCGACGCGATGATCACGCGAGGGATCCTTGCGCTCCTCCTCCGGGTCCTGGACGGGCGGCCCTGCTCCGAGGTGGCCGCGGCGGACCTCTACTTCCTCGACCGCACCGGCCTGCGCACCCACCTGTCGCCGGCGCGGGCCAACGGCCTCGCCGGCATCGTCGATCGGATCCGCGCCTGCGCCGCCGAGCGCGCATAGAAGCCGTCTACAGAACCGTCCGGCGGCCGGCGCCACGCCGATTCGTCAGCCCCAGGCTCCCATCAGGCGCCGCACGAGCACGATCTGTCCCACGTGGTAGGCGGTGTGATCCACGACCAGCACGACCTCGCGGAGGTTCGTCTGGCCGGAGCCCCACGGGACCTTCGCGAACAGGTCGAAGCCCGCGTCCAGCACCAGGGCCCTGAGCGCGTCCACGTCCGCGTGGTAGGTCGCCACACTCTCGTCCCAGGCCGACGCGGACTCCGGAGCGGGCGACGTCGGCCAGTAGTCGTCCGGCCAGCTCTGCCCCTCGTAGCGCTCGTCGCGGCAGAAGTCGAGGATGTCGCGCTGCGCGCGGCGTATATGCTCCACCAACTCCCAGACCGAGTGCGGCGCACCTGCCGGCCGCTTGCCGCGCAGCCCGGGCGGCAGGTCCGCGATCGCGGCGTCGAAGCGCGCGTGCGCCTCCTGCCAGTCGAGTGTCTTCGCCAGGAACTCGCGCAGCGGATCGCTCATCGTGCCTCCCTGTCTCCGGGAACGCCGACACGACCGTGCCGGTCGATTCGTTCGACTCCCGAGCGACGATGCGGCGGCCGGCGGCCCGGGGCAAGGCGAGCGGGCCACGGCCGGTCGCGACTCCGTTCTGGCCCGAGGCGCGTCCATGGTGCATGTTGGCGCCGATGCCTCCTGCCTCCACTTCGTCTGCGGGCTCCGCCCGCGCCGTCGCGGTCGAGTCGCACAGCGCCGGGCTCAAGCGGGAGCTCCGCCTGGGCGACCTCGTGCTCACGCAGATCATGTTCATCGTGGGCGCGCAGTGGGTGGGCACGGCCGCCATGCTCGGCCACGCGCAGCTCGTTTACTGGCTGCTCGCCATGGTCACGTTCTACCTGCCGCAGGCCGCCGTCGTGATCTGGCTCAACCGGCTGATGCCGCTGGAGGGCGGGCTCTACCAGTGGGCCAAGCTCGGGTTCAACGACGGCATGGGGTTCTTCGTCGCCTGGAACCTGTGGGCGTTCGCGCTGATCCTGCTGTCGTCGTACGGCGTGGTGATCGCCGATACCTTCCGGTACGCCCTGGGGCCGAGCGCGCATTGGCTCGCCGGTGACAAGTGGTACGATGGCTCCGTGACCGGGCTCGTCGTCGGCATGATGATCCTCGTCTCGCTGTTCGGGCTGAGGATCGGCAAGTGGGTGCACGACGCAGGCGGCGCGGCACACCTGCTCGCATTCGGCGCGCTCGTGCTGATGCCGATCGTCGCGTTCGCGCACGGGACCGTTGCCGACCACCACCCCTTCGCCGTCGCGGTGCCGAAGGCGAGCCTGCTGTCCATCAACATCTTCAGCAAGATGGCGTTGGGTGCGCTCACCGGATTCGAGTACGTCGCGATCCTGGCCGGCGAGACGCGGAACCCCGCCAAGGCGATCGGCCGCTCGGTGGTCATCGCCACGCCGATCATCGCGCTCATGTTCATCCTCGGAACCAGCGCCGTGCTCGCCGCGACGCCGGCCGGGAAGATCGACCTGATCGCGCCGATTCCCCAGGCGCTCACGTACGGGCTCCGGTCCTACGGGTGGGCCGTGTACATCGTGCCCGTGCTGACCCTGCTCCTTCTGATGCGGCACGTCGGGAACGTGAACCTGTTGTTCGCAGGCACCGCGCGACTGCCGATGGTGGCGGGCTGGGACCACCTGCTGCCGGCGTGGTTCACGAGAATCCATCCGCGTTTCCGCACGCCGCTCAACTCCATCCTGTTCCTGGGGGCGGTGACGCTGGTGTTCGGCGTGCTGAGCCTGGTCGGCGTCGGGCTGCAGGAGGCCTTCCAGCTGCTGGACAACGCTGCCGGAATCCTCTATGCGGTGTGCTACCTCGTGCTGTTCGCGCTGCCGATCGTCGGGTTGCGCAGCTTCGACCGGGCGTCGCTCCGGCTCCGGCTGGCGGCGGCGTCGGGCTTCGCCGTGACGGTCATCTACATCATCCTGGCCGTGTTCCCGATCATCGACGTGCCGAGCTGGGCCGGCTTCGCGGCCAAGATCGGGAGCGTGGTGGTCGGCGCGAACCTGATCGGAGTGGCCATGTACCGGGCCGAGAAGCGGCGCCGCGCGCGGCGCGGAGCCGCCGAGGCCGATCCGGGGACCGCCGCGGCCTGACGTACGGGGCCCCGACCTCGTTTGACACTGGGCGAAATCGCCGCCTAACATGGCCGGTCACGCTTCGAGGTCCTCGGCGGGAGGAGTCGCGATGCAATCCAAGGCCAGGCTCGCAGGTTCGGTCGTCTTCCCGGTCGCCGTGGCGGCCGTGCTCTTCGTCTGGGGCGTTCGCCGGACGCCGGGGTTGGCGGCGAGCCCGACGATGTCGGCCGGCTCCGCCGGGTCGCGGGGATCCGCGGCGCAGGATCCGCGCCTGGCGGGCTCGTATCGATTCACCGACCACGGCTGGATCTACGTCCATCTCCAGGGCACCCCCGACCAGATCGGGTTCCAGCACGGCTACCTGCTCGCCCCTGAGATCGAGGACGCGTTCCGGGCCGTCCGGCTCGAGGACACGCACAACACGCACAAGGACTGGGCGTTCTTCCGCCGAGCCGCCCACGACATGCTGTGGCCCAGGATCGACCCGGAGTACCAGGCCGAGCTGCGGGGCATCGTCGAGGGCCTGCGCGCCCACGGGGTGACCTCGATCGACCTCGACGACATCGTCGCCCTGAACGCCTTCGCGGAGCTACCGGACTACTACGTCCCGTGGTACGACGCGCACCACGCGTCCAGCGACCCGGCTCCCGGGCCGAACGGCTTCGACCACTGCAGCGCCTTCGTCGCCACCGGCAGCTGGACGAAGAGCCACGACATCGTCATGGCCCACAACAACTGGACGAGCTACATCGAGGGGGAGCGCTGGCGCATCATCTTCGACATCGTCCCCGAGCACGGCTATCGCATCCTCATGGACGGCTTTCCCGGCGTGATCACCAGCGACGACGATTTCGGCATCAACTCCGACGGCCTGATGGTCACCGAGACCACCATCTCCGACTTCCACGGCTGGAACCCGAACGGCATCCCCGAGTTCGTGCGCGCGCGCAAGGCCCTGCAGTACGCGAGCTCCATCGCCGACTACGTCCGGATCATGAACGAGGGCAACAACGGCGGCTACGCCAACGACTGGCTGCTGGGGGACCGGAAGACGGGCGAGATCGCGCGCTTCGAGGAGGGCCTGCTCCACACGCGCGTGTGGACGACGAAGAACGGCTATTTCGTCGGCTCCAACTTCCCGAGCGATTCCGCGGTGATCGCCGACGAGACCACGTTCGACACCCACGACGACTCCAGCTCGGCCAACGCCCGCCACATCCGCTGGGATCAACTGATGGCGCAGTACAAGGGCAGGATCGACGTCCGGCTCGCGGAGAAGTTCGAGGGCGACGACTACGACGTCATAGAGAAGAGGATCGACCCCGACGAGCGGACGCTGTGCGGCCACATCGACAACTGTCCCCGCGGCGCGCACCCCTACGAGCCGTTCGGCGCCGTGCAGGCGAAGGTGACCGACAGCGAGCTGACCGCGAAGATGGAGCTGATCGCCCACCTCGGCCATCCCGACGGTCAGAGCTTCTACGTGAAGCCGTTCCTGGCGGCGCACCCGCAGTACGACTGGGAGCGGTCCATTCTGGGGAACATGCCTTCGTACCCCTGGACGGAGTTCTCCTCGAGCGAGCGGCGCCGGCCGAGGTAGGGGCGTCCACCGTCCCGGGGAGGCTCGCGCCGATGTCGTACTCGACATGAGGGGGCGGTCCGCGATGGGCGTCCTGGCCGCGACCGTCCTGGCGTGCGCGGCGCTCGCGTCCCCGGGGCGCGCGACGGGACAGACCACGACGGGGCAGACCCCCCTGGAGCAGGCCTCGCACGTCACGCCGGTCCGCATGATGCGCCTCTACCGTGACGTCCAGCGGGCCTTCCGCCGGCTAGAGCCGCAGACCATCCGCAAGGCCAGCGGCTACATCCCCCACGACTACCTGATCCCGGCCGGCTACTACACGCAGATGTGGGATTGGGACGGATTCTTCATCGGATCCCATCTCGCCGCCGAGAGCGTCGCCAAGGCCCGCTATCTGCGCTGGTGGGTGCTGGACTTCGCGAAAGCCGTGGACGACAGCGGCTACGTGTCGGGCTGCATCACGCCGCAGGGGCCGAGACCGGTCTTCGGCATCTTCGCGATGAAGCCCTTCCTCGCGCAGGGCGCGCTGCTGGCGTCACGCCGGCTGGGGGACTTCCGGTGGCTCGCGCCGATCTACCCGAAGCTGAAGAGGGTGATCGCCTACAGGGAGCGCACCCAGTTCGATCCGCGTTACGGGCTCTTCTACTGGGACAACGCCGGAGAGTCCGGCGTGGACAACAGCGTCGTGCTCACGAACGACCCCCACGACCGCGGGGCCATCCTCGCCGTGGACATGAACACGTGGGAGCTGCGCGAGGACCTGAGCATGGCCGTCATCGCGCGTCGCCTCGGCCACGAGCAGGACGCGGCCACGTTCACCCGGAAGGCGCGCGCGCTCCGCAGCGCGATCATGCGGTACCTGTGGTTCCCCCGGGACCATTCCTTCTGGAACGTCCGCCGGGACACCGGACGGCCGATCAAGCGCGTGAGCTTCCAGAACTTCGTCCCGCTGTTCCAGGGGCTGCTCTCCCGGAAGGAGGGGCGTGCCATGATCAGGGACTACCTCTGGAACCCGCAGACGATGCTGTCGCCCTACGGGCTCCGCAGCCTCTCCAGGCAGGATCCCGCGTACAACAACCGCGCCACCATCGTCCCCTACTCGAACTGGCGTGGTCCCATCTGGATCAACGCGAACTACCTGTACTCGGTGATGCTGGTACGCTATGGGTTCGAGCGCCGGGCCAGGGAGCTCGCCTACATGATCGGCGAGCTGGTGCTTCGCGACGTGCGCGCGGACGGCTCCATGCACGAGAACTACGACGCCGACACCGGGGCTCCCCTCGCGCCCACGGCCCGCGAGTCCGGTGGGGTGCTCAAGGGATTCGTCGGCTGGGACCTCCTCGCCGAGGACATGCTTCGCGGCGCGGTCACGGGCAGGTGGATGCTGCTGCGGGTCGAGTGAGGCCGCCGCCACCGGGCCGCCGAGGCTCGAAGCGTGATGCTGGCGTCGCGGGAGCGCATCGGAGAAGGACGTGCCCGGCCGGTCGCTGCGGCTATGGCACGCGTCGCCCGGGCGCGAACAGGGCTCGTCGAGAATTGCCTTGCGCTCGGTGGCCAGGGCCACTAGGGTCGTTCCCGCATTCGGGTGGAGGTGCGCGTGCAACCGGGTCGTCGGAGCCCCGTGGCCGGGCCAGAGCTGGGGTAGGTCCACGGTGTGGGGCGGCCGATCCGGGGGCGCGGCGAGAGCAGGCGGTTGCTGCTGCGGATGCAGTGAAGCGGCCCCCGGGTCGCGGGAGAGCAGCGGGGCAGACAGGCCCCGGACCGAAGTCGGGCGGCGGGCCTGACACATTCGACCCTGCACGGTGTATATTGTTTACTTTTGAAATTCCGGCGGACGGGAGGCTACGAGGGCCCGGCCGCCGGTGCTCGTCCCCGGGGGAGGCGTGAAGCATGCCCAGGTCCAGGTCGCGATCGCAGCGCGACGGCAGCCGCCGTCTGTACGCGTTCGTCCTGGGTTTGGGGTTTTTCGCCTGCACGGTGCTTTCCGCGGGGTTCGCACCGGTCCCGGGCCGGGTGTCCGCTCATCCGGGCTTCGAGTCCCAGGCGCTCGCTCCGCCGCAGGGGAGCCGTCCCTACGGGATGAGTCCCGCCGCAGTGCCGGCGGTGACGACGGACTTCGAGTCGAGGCGCACGGCCTCCGACCATTTCGACGTGCCGTCGCACTTCGCCGGCTCCGGGAGCGTGAGCCGGGCATCCGGTCTCGGCCGCATCTACCGGCCGTTCCACCCCGATGCAGCGGCGCCGCACGCGCCGGGCGTGTCCGCAGGGTTCCTGACGGACCACTCCACGGCGCCTCCACGACCTATCGCGTGATCGAGGCGCCGGCGGTCCGGCCGGCAGCCCATCGACCCGGAACGAGGGGCAGCGCCGAAGGGCGGGCCCCGCCGTCGCTCCCTCCGCCCTGGTCGCGGATCAGGAGCGTCGGAATGGAAGGAGCCACGAGAGTGCGGTCGCGAGAGCGGGTCCCGGGTACGAGCCCACCAGACGTGATCGAGAGGAGACAGAGGAGAGTCGTCCCATGAAGAGCGAGAAACCACGAAAGGGCGAGGAGCAACCGAGCGGCGCCCCCTCGAGGCGCTACGTCGGGTTGATCGCGAGCGCCCCCGAGCGGAAGCGCGGTGCGGCGGCCCGGGCCGGGACGGTCTCGGTGGTCTTCCACGGGCTGCTCATCGGCGGACTCGTGTGGGTCAGCTTGAAGGTCAGCACGGAGGTGGCCAAGCCGCAGCAGATCACCATGGTCGACCTCGTGAACCAGGTGGTTCCGGCGCCGCCGAAGCCGGCGCCGCCGCCGAAGGTCCACATCGCGGCCCCGAAGGGCTTCCAGACCCTTCTGAACCCGAATCAGATCTCGGCGTCGATTCCCCCGCCCTCCATGGCGTATTCCCACTTCAACCCCAACGACTTCAGCGGGAAGGGTGTGGCAGGAGGGAGGGCGAACGGAGACTCCACGGCGGCGGCCTTCACGCCTCCGTTTACTCCATATACCGTCGCCCCGTCCGTCGTGAATGGGGCCGAAGTCGAAAGAGCCCTGGCGCGGGACTACCCGCCGCTGCTGCGGGACGCGAGCCTGGGCGGAACCGTGGATGTCTGGATCCACATCTCCGACAAGGGCGTCGTCGGAGAAGTGAAGGTGCACAAGTCGAGCGGCTACCCCGCACTGGATTCGGCAGCCGTGCAAGTGGGCCACGTAATCAAGTTCCGACCGGCCCTCAACCGTGACCAGAAGGTTCCGGTGTGGGTCTCCATCCCGATCACGTTTCAGGTCAACCACTGAGGGAGCACACGATGGGAAACATGTCGCTCATCCATCTCTGGGGCACGATGGGCTGGTTCGCCCGGAGCATCGTCATCGTCCTTGCGCTGATGTCGTTCTTCTCGCTCACCGTGGCGGTCATGAGGTGGTTCGACCTGTGGCGCTCGAAGAGGCAGACGCTGAAGTTCGCGCCCCAGCTCAACAACGTGCTGGAGACGCAGGACTTCGACACGGGTGAGAAGCTGGTGGCGCAGTATCCCCACAGCCACCTCGCCGCCGCTTATCGCGGCATCTTCCAGGAGCTCCGCCATCACGTCGAGGACAAGACGCTGACGGCCGTCGAAGTGGCCTCCGCCCAGCGCACGATGGAGCTCAACAAGCTGGAGCAGATCGCCCGGTTCCGGGGCGGTCTCCCGGTCCTGGCCACCGTGGGCGCCACCGCTCCGTTCGTCGGGCTGCTCGGCACCGTGATGGGCATCGTGCACTCGTTCGCCTCCATGGCTCAGGCCGGGAGCCCCGGGCTCGCCGGGATCAGCGCCGGCATCGCCGAGGCCCTGATCACGACGGCCACGGGCCTCGTGGTGGCCATTCCGTCGGTGTGGATCTACAACTACCTGGTGAACCGGGTCGAGCTCGTCTCGATGGAGATCGACTACGGGAGCAAGGGCTTCATGGACTTCCTGCTCCAGATCGAGGCCCGGTTCCAGCGGGGGCTCGGCCTGAAGTCGGCCGACAAGGCGGCGGCGCCCGCCGGGGCACGGGCCGGCGGAGCGGCCGTACGCCAGGAGGGGTGATATGGCCGCCGACTACGAGCAGAGCGCGGTGATGAACGACATCAACGTGACGCCGCTGATCGACGTCATGTTGGTGCTGCTCATCATCTTCATGGTGGTGACGCCGGCGCTCCTCGCGGGCTTCCAGGCCCAGCTTCCCGAGGCCGTCAACCTCAAGAAGGAGAGCAGCCAGAACCGGCTGACGCTCGGGATCGACGCCAAGGGCCGGTACTACCTGAACCGTCAGCACATACCCAAGGCCGACGCTCCGGCTCTCCTCGCCGCGGCCATGGCCCGGCGACCCAAGGACAAGGTGCTGTTCCTGAAGGCCGACGAGAGCCTGCCGTACTCCGAGGTCGTGAAAGCACTCCAGATGGCACGCACGGCCGGCGTCGTGGTGGTAGCGGCCGTCGGCAACAAGGTCGGGGGAAGCAGCAGCAGCACGGCCACGGCGCCAGCCGGGGCCGGCGCAGGAGGGCAATGACCCATGTCCATGGTGACCACCAAGGCGGGCGCGTCCATGAGCGACATCAACATGACGCCCATGATCGACGTCCTGCTCGTGCTTCTCGTGATCTTCATGATCGCCCTGCCCTCGGTTCAGCAGATCATGAACGTGCAGGTCCCCGTCACCAAGAACGCGACGACGGGGCAGCAGTCGTCGATCGTGCTCGACATCGACTCCAACGGGCAGATGACGATCAACACCCAGCCTGTCTCCGCCCAGGGCCTCAGGGCGCGCCTGGTGCAGATCTACTCGAACAGGCCCGACAAGCTCATGTTCGTCAAAGCGGCCGGCAACGTGTCCTACGGTGAGGTGATCCACGTCATGGACGTGGCCCGCGGGGCCGGCGTGGAGGTGCTCGGGGCCGTACTGCCCGCGGAATAGCCCTGCCAACGAGCCCGGGGGCGGCCGGCGACGCCGGCCGCCCCCGCCGAAGGCCTCCAACCACACCACCCCTCACGCGACTCCTACGTTGACCACCCGACGCCTGGCTCGCATCCGTGCGCGCGCGCGGCGGGAGGAGAATGCATAGAAACGATCAACGCTCTGATCAGTGCACACACCAACCC
>JBJKSF010000118.1:0-3885 GCA_046704285.1 Longimicrobiales bacterium
AGTGCTGCAGGACCTCGGACAGGAAGATCACGATGCGCGTCGGCAGCGGCAGCGCGATGCCCGCGGACGCGAACATGTGCTGGAAGGTCGGGATCACGAAGATCAGCAGGACGGTCACGGCCAGGATCGCCACCACGACGACCACGGACGGGTAGATCATCGCGCCCTTGATCTTGCGCACCAGCGCGTCGTTCTTCTCCAGGAACGTCGCCAGGCGCAGCAGGATCGTGTCGAGGATACCCCCGGCCTCGCCCGCCGCGACCATGTTCACGAACAGCTCGGTGAAGATCTTCGGGTGGCGCGCCATGGCGTCGGCCAGCGTGTGCCCGGACTCGACGTCGTAGAGCACGTCCTGGATCACCTTGCGGAACGCCTGGTTCTCGGTCTGCTCGGCCAGGATGTCGAGGCTCTGGACGAGCGGAAGGCCGGAGTTGATCATCGTCGCGAACTGGCGCGTGAAGATGACGATGTCGCGCGTCTTCACGCCGGTGCCGAAGGTGATGTTGATCTCCTTCGACTTCTGCCGCACCGAGACCGGGATCAGCTTCTGCTTGTGCAGATACGCGAGGACGTCGTCGCGGCTCGCCAGATCGATCTCGCCGGACTGGATGTCCCCGCCCGTCGCGGGTCTCGCACTGTATGCGAAGGTCGGCATGGCCCCCCTCTACCTGCTTGCCTCGGTGATGGTCGTCGTCAACCCTGCATCGACGAAGGAATCGGCTCCCCGACCGCCCTGAGCAGCTCCGCCGGGTCCGACGAGCGCTTGAGCGCCTCCTCGAGCGTCACGTCGCCCTTCATGTAGAGCATCTGCAAGGCGTCGTTCATCGTCTGCATCCCGTGCTTCTTGCCCGCCTGCATGAGCGAGTAGATCTGGTGGATCTTCTCGTCGCGGATCACCGCGCGCACCGCCGGCGTGCAGATCATGATCTCGGCGGCCACCATCCGCCCCCGCCCCTTGGCGCGCGGCAGCAGCGTCTGGGTGACCACGCCCTCGAGCACGAACGCGAGCTGCGCCCGCACCTGCGCCTGCTGGTGCGAGGGAAAGGCGTCGATGATGCGGTTGATGGTCTCCGCCGCGGAGTTCGTGTGCAGCGTGGCGAAGACGAGGTGGCCGGTCTCGGCGATCGTGAGCGCCGCGCCGATCGTCTCCAGGTCGCGCATCTCGCCGATGAGGATCACGTCCGGATCCTGGCGCAGCGCGTACTTGAGCGCCACGGAGAAGCTCTTCGTGTCCGCCCCCACCTCCCGCTGGTTGATCATGCAGTTCTGGTGGCGGTGGATGAACTCGATCGGGTCCTCGATCGTGATGATGTGGCCCTTCCGCTCGTGGTTCACCTTGTCGACCATGGCGGCCAGCGTCGTCGACTTGCCGGAGCCCGTCGGACCCGTCACGAGCACGAGCCCCCTCGGCCGCTCCGCCAGCTTGCTCACCATGGGCGGCAGGCCGAGCTTCTCGATCGAGATGATCTCGTAGGGGATCTGGCGGATGGCCATCGCCACGCAGCCCCGCTGCTTGTACACGTTGCCGCGGAAGCGCGACAGGTTCTGGACGCCGAACGAGAAGTCGAGCTCGTCCTCGACCTCGAAGCGCTTCTTCTGGTTCTCGGTGAGGATCGAGTAGGCGAGCTGGAGCGTGTCCTTGGGGGTGAGCGTCTGAGCGGTCCTGGAGTTCACCAGATCGCCGTCCACCCTCAGCCGCGCGGGGTTGCCGACCGTGACGTGCAGGTCGGAGGCCCCCCGCTGGATCATCTCCTGGAGGAGGATCCGGAGGCTGATCTCCTGCTGCTGCGGCGGTGGCGGCGTCTGTCCCGGCTGGCCGGCCGGCTGGCTCATGCGTCGTCCTTGTTCGGGTATGGGTCGAGGTGCGTGCGGGTCAGTCCGCGACCGACGTCTCCTTCATGACTTCGTCGAGCGTGGTGATGCCACGCTCCACCTTCTTGTAGCCGTCCATGCGCAGCGTGAGCGTGCCCTCCGCGATCGCGATCTCGCGAAGCTCGTCCGTTCCCGCCGCGCGCATGATCGCCTTGCGTACCGTGGGCGTCATCGCCATGACCTCGTACAGGCCCTGCCGGCCGCGGTAGCCGCTGCCGCCGCACTGGTCGCATCCCTGGCCCTTGTAGAACGTCTGCTTCGCCGCCCAGTCGAGGTCGACCTTCGCCGCCTTGAGGACGTCCTCGTCGTAGGTCGTCTCCGCCTTGCAGTTCGAGCAGATGCGGCGCACGAGGCGCTGGGCGGTGAGGAGGTTGAGGGCCGAGGCGACGTTGAAGGGCTCGAGGCCCATGTCGATGAGGCGCGTGATCGTGGAGGGCGAGTCGTTGGTGTGCAGGGTGGACAGCACGAGGTGGCCCGTGAGGGCCGCCTTGATGGCGATGCTCCCGGTCTCCAGGTCGCGGATCTCGCCGACCATGATGATGTTGGGGTCCTGGCGCAGGAACGCCCTCAGCGCCGCCGCGAACGTCATGCCGACCTCGGGGCGCACCTGCACCTGGTTGACCCCGTAGAGATTGTACTCCACGGGGTCCTCGGCCGTCATGATGTTCTTCTCGATCGTGTTGACCTGCGACAGCGCCGAGTACAGGGTCGTCGTCTTGCCCGAGCCGGTGGGGCCGGTGACCAGGACCATCCCGTAGGGGCGGTCGATGGCGTACATGAAGTCCCGCTCGGCCTTGGGCTCGAACCCGAACTTCGTCAGGTCGAAGGTCAGGTTGCCCTTGTCGAGGATGCGCAGCACGATCTTCTCGCCGAAGATCACGGGCAGCGTCGAGACGCGGAAGTCGACTACCTTGTTCTTCAGCTTGAGCTTGATGCGCCCGTCCTGGGGCACGCGCCGCTCGGCGATGTTGAGGTCGGCCAGGATCTTCACGCGCGACGTGAGGGCCGCCTTCATCCGGAGCGGCGCCTTCGTGAACTCCTGGAGCGATCCGTCGATCCGGTAGCGCACCCGGATCTCCCTCTCGTAGGGCTCGATGTGGATGTCGCTGACGCCCTTGAGCACCGCGTCGGTCAGGAGCCCGTTGATGAACTTCACGACCGGCGCCGAGTCCACCTCGGCCTGCAGGGTGGCCACCGAGACGTCGTCCTCGTCCTCCTCGATGACCTGCACGTCCTGCTCGCCCCACTCCTCGAGGATCTCGGCCATCGCGCTGTCGTCCAGCGCGCCGTAGTAGTTCTCGAGGTGCTTGCGCAGCGTGAACTCGCCCACGATCACGGGCTCGATCTCGAGCCGCGTGATGAACTTGAGGTCGTCGATGGCCGACAGGTCGGTCGGGTTCGTCATCGCGACCGTGAGCATGCGGCCCACGCGGCGCAGCGGCAGGACCAGGTGCTTGTGGGCCACCTCGGGCGAGATGAGCCGGATGATCTTCGCGTCGACGTGGACCTTGTCGAGGTCGACGGCGGGAACGCGGTACTGGCGCGCGAGCATGCGCGTCAGCTCGTCCTCGGCGACGAACCCGAGCTTCACCAGCGAATACCCGATCCGTGCGCCGCTGGAGCGCGCCTCCCTCAGCCCCTGATCGAGCTGCTCCGCCGTGATGAGCCCTTCGCGCACGAAGAGATCACCGAGACGGGTTTCCTGGGCGACCTTGGCTGACATCGGCGATTGAGGGCCCTCTTCAAGGAGGAGAGACCGATGCGGGCGAGCCGGTGATGCGTAACCGCATGGCACCTGTAAGAATACGGGTCGCCCCCCGCGGACTACAAGTGAGACGGAAAGTGCGGCGGAGGCCGGCCCGTCGGCGCGCGTGCCCGCGCATCGGAGTCCTACGGGCCCGGGGCGAAGCGCACCCGCCCGCGCAGCCTGGCCACGGTCGCCGGCCCGATGCCCTTGACCCGGGTGAGGTCCTCCAGGCTCCGGAACGCCGCCTGCCGGCGGCTCTCGACGAT
>JBJKSF010000119.1:0-3026 GCA_046704285.1 Longimicrobiales bacterium
CCGGCGCCAGGAAATTGGATTCCATCCGGTCGCCGGAAAACGGAAAGACGATCAGAAGCGCCAACGCCAGGACGATCATGAACGGGGTGGCGATCCGCGACGCGGCGTCGAGCCGCCGGTACCCGTCGGACCAGCGGGCGTCGTAGTAGCCGGTCCCCAAAAGGCCGTGGAGCGTCCTCCAGACGAGCTGGCGCCGCTGGTCCGGTCCGCCGCGCGAGAGGAAGGTCGCCCAGCGGCTCTTGGCCAGCGCCATCTCCTGGCTCTCCTGGAGGCGGCCCGACGCGGCACTCGGCCACGGGCCGACGGAGGGGTCCCAGGCATAGTCCTCGCTGCCGGTCAGCACGATCGAGCCCAGGCCTCGATAGTGAGACCGGCCCCGCGCACCGGCGGCCGTCGAAGATCCGGTCAACGCCCACACCGGCAGGATCAGCATCAGGGCCGCCGCCAGGCAAAGTGCCAGGCTCCGCATGCGGCGGCGAACGAGCAAAGGCAGGGCGAGAAGGCCGAGCGCGAGCAGCCCCACGTTGGGTCGGACCCAGAAGAGAAGCGCCGCGCCGACTCCCGAAGCCAGGAGAAGGCCGCGGCGGCTCGTGCGTCCGATCGAGAGCGCGGCGACCGCCAGGGGCAGGAAGAGAGTCATCGCCAGGGACTCGGGCATGACGGCGCTCGATGCGTCGCGGAGACGCAGCGTGAGCACCATCCCGGCGTAGAGAAGCCAGCCGCTCGTGCACCCGTGGCGTCGTCCCACGAAAATGGCGCAGAGCGCGATGACCAACCAGGCCAATGCCGACTGGGCCACGACGACCGCGCGGCCGGGGTCCGCGGTGCCGCCGAGGGCGAGGACGCCCTTGAGGAAGAGAATCCATCCCGCTTTCACGGGATGGGCGGGAGTGCCCGGCGTGCGGATCGCTCCCTGGTGCAGCCAGGCCCATCCGGTGCGGGCCAGCGCCAGGTCGAGACGGCTGTCCGACCATTCCACCGGAGGGGCCGCGAGAGCGGGCCAGAGGTAGAGGCCGAGGCCACCGATCCCGGCCGCAGCGGCCAACGTGCGTGAAAGGATCTTGCGTCGAGCCGTCGGAGTGCTCATTCGTGGCCCATGACGCTATTGGAAGGGTGGAGGGTGGTCCTCGAACGCCGGGGGGAAGCCGGCCGCGGATTGGGCGAGATCCCAGAGGCGGACGGCGTCGGCGTCGTTTTGGGCTTCGCGGGAGGGATGAATCTCCCGGAAGCGGTCGAAATAGCGTCCCGTGGCGCCGTGGATGTGCGGGTCGGCCGCCAGCCGCACGACGGGGCGCGCGCCCTTCTCGGCTCGCGGCAGAACGGCGCGCAAGAGCCACGCCAGGGGCGCGGGCGCAGCCCGCCAGATGTTTGTGGAGATCGTGCCGGGGTGGAGGGCGACGACGGTCAGCCCGGGCTCGCGGCGGGCGAGCTCCCGGGTGAAAAGAACCTGGGCGAGCTTCGACTGCGCGTAGGCTTTCAGACCCCCGTAGCCCTGCGAGAGCTCGGGATCCTCCCACCGGATCCGTCCGGAGAAATGCGCTTTGGAGCTCACGTTCACCACCCGCGGGGCCCGCGCCTTTCGCAGGAGCGGAAGGAGGAGGCAGGTCAGGAGGACGTGGCCGAGGAAGTTCGTTTGCCACGTGAGCTCGTGGCCGTCCGCCGTCGTGCGGCGCTCGCGCGAGACGATCCCGGCGTTGTTGACGAGAACGTCGAGGCTCTCGTGCTCCCGGGCGAGGCGCGCAGCGGCGCGGCGGATCGAATCAAAGGAGGCGAGGTCGATCTCGAGCAGCTCGGCCCGGCCCCCGTTTCCGGCGATCTCGTCGACGAGCGCGCGGCCGCGGGCGGCGTCGCGGGCCCCGACCACGACCCGGAATCCCCTCTCCGTGAGCGCCCGAGCGGTCTCCCGGCCGATCCCGCTGGTGGCGCCTGTGACGAGCGCGGTCCTGGGCTCCGATTCCGCTTCCATCTCGGAGACTCTATCGCGAGCGCGCGGCCGCACTCGACCCGGAGGTCGGCCGGACCCGGAAGGCGCTGGAGGAGCTTTTGGACTGATCCCGGCCGCGCGGCTGCGGTAAACTCACGGAAAACGTCCGGGGAGGCGACCATGTTCGTGCCGCTGTCGGTGCTCGAGTTCCGCGACCACGCGGAGATCCACTTTCGCGAGAAGGTCGGCGTCATCGACGGCGACCGGACGTTCACCTACGGGGAATTCGCGCAGCGCACACACCGCCTGGCCAACGCGCTCATCGGCCTCGGCGTGAAGAAGGGAGACCGCGTTGCCTTCCTCACGTACAACACGCACCAGCTGCTGGAGGCGTATTACGGGGTTCTGGAGGCCGGGGCGGTCCTTACGCCGATCAACATCCGCCTGCGGCCCCAGGACATCGGCTACATCCTCGGACATTCGGGAGCGAAGGTGCTGTTCTTCCACCGCGATTTCGCGCCCCTCCTGGAGGCCCTGGGTCCGGCGCGGGAGGCGATCGAGCACGTCGTCGTGATGGAGGGCGAGCCGAGTGGGCCCGCCGACCACGAATACGAAGCGCTCCTGGGGGCGAGCGCCCCCGATTCCGTGGCCCGCGACATCGACGAGAACGACGTCGCCGAGATCTTCTACACCAGCGGCACGACCGGGATGCCGAAGGGGGTCGCCCTGACGCATCGCACGCTCTATCTCCACGCCTTCTCGGCGCTCCTCGGCGTGCCCGCGACCGACGCTGACGTCCAGCTCCACGTCGTACCGCTCTTCCACGTCAACGGCTGGGGCACTCCGCATACGACCACGATGATCGGCGCCACACACGTGATGATGCGCAAGTTCGATCCGACCGAGCTCCTGGAGCTCGTCCAGCGCCACCGAGTGACCTGCCTCTTCGGCGTTCCCCTCATCTTCAATGCCCTGATCAACCACCCGGAGCTCCCGCGCTTCGACCTGTCGAGCCTTCGGGTCCTGATGGCCGGCGGGGCGCCCTCCTCGCCCGCGCTGGTTCGGGCCATGCAGGAAAGGCTCGTCGCGACCGGCTACGCGG
>JBJKSF010000120.1:0-36739 GCA_046704285.1 Longimicrobiales bacterium
GGACAGCCGTCCGGCGCGCCTGACCGAATTCAATAGCGGCTTCAACGCCTACGCCTATCCGCGCAGCGTCGAAGTCGACTGGCGCGCTCCGGACGGGCAGCCGAATGACGGCATCCTCACCTATCCCGACGGGTACCAGGCCGGGAAGCGCTACCCGCTGGTGGTGTACAGCCACGGTGGGCCGGAAGCCGCGTCAACCGAGGGATTCGATACGGGCGAGATCGGCCCGCTGCGCGATCTGTTCGCGGCCGACGGCTATCTGGTGTTCGAGCCCAACTACCGCGGCAGCGACAACCTGGGCACCGCGCACGAGCACGCGATCTACCGCGATCCCGGCGTGGGCCCGGACAGCGACGTGATCTCCGGGATCCGCGTGCTGGAGAAGCGGGGCATCGTGGACGAGTCCCGCATCGCCGCGGTGGGGCACTCGTACGGCGGCTACATGACGGCCTGGCTCATCTCGCACCAGCACTTCTGGAAGTGCGCGGTCGTGGCCGACGGCGCCGTGGACTGGACGGAGGAGTACGAGCTCGCCGGCGCGGGCAACCTCGCGTGGACGCGCGGCTCGCTGGGCGGCAGCCCGTGGGATCCGCAGAGCGCCGCGCTGTACCGCACGGGCTCGCCGATCACATACGCCGGGCAGATCACCACGCCCACGCTCATCCTCTCGGGCACCTCGGACATCACCGTGCCGATCACCGAGTCGTTCGCGCTCTACCACGCGCTCGCGTCCCGGCACGTCCCGGTGAAGTTCATCGGCCTGCCCGGCGGCTTCCACTCGCCCCAGGACCCGGTGCACCGCGAGCTGTACTACCGGGCGATCGACCGGTGGGTGGTGCAGCACCTGGGGAGGTGAGCGAAGGGGATCCCCACCACGCGGCGGAGCGCCCCTCCTCCCTTCAGTCCCTGACGAGCAGCGCGGCGTGGCTCGAGGCGACGGTGGGGCGCCCGCTCGTGCGGAGGCCGTGCGCCGCCGCGATCCGCAGCGTGTCCGCGAACGCTTCCTCCGGGACGTGCCCTCTGGGCTCGGCGAGGAGCGCTGTGGCGCCGGGCTTGAGGCACGCGGACACGTCCGCCAAGAACACGTCCGGGTCCGGCACCTCGTGCACCATCGCGAACGCGAGGGCGAAGTCCACACGACCGCAGAGGTCCGAGACCGGCATCCGGCCGTCCGTCACGAGACGGGTCTCGACGCGCTCGGCGAGACCTCTGCGCGCGGCCCGGCGCCGCAGGGCGCTCAGCATCCTCGGTTGCACGTCCACGGCGACGACGCGCCCCGCGGGACCGACCAGCCGTGCCAGCTCGAGGGTGAAGAACCCCATCCCGGGGCCCGGCTCCAGGACGAGCATCCCCTCCCGGACGTACGGGGCCAGGATCGCGCGCGGAGCCTGCCGGAGCTTGCGCAGAGGGCTGGCGAGGAAGTACCCCATCCACCAGGGACAGACCCGTTCGGCCACGTGGCACCTCGCAATCCGGGCTTCTCACGGCACGACGACGCGCCAACCTCGCATCCCCGGACCGCGCGGACAAGCCGCGGCCTCGTCCCGCTCGCTACCTCCCGCGCAGCCGTCCGGCGGCCGCCTCGTCCAGCAGCCACCCGCCGGAGCGTGCGAGCTGCACGGGACAGGCGTCGACGTCGAGAGGGCCCTCGAGTGCGCGCGCCACGGCCTCCGCCTTCCCCTCGCCCCGCGCCAGCACGAAGATCCGCCGGGCTCCCTCGACGGCCGGCGGCGTCAGCGTGAGCCGGCCCGGCGGGGGCTTCGGCGTCGTGACGGGCACCACCCGGCGCTCGCGCTCCCGGAGCGCCGCCGAGCCGGGAAAGAGCGAGAGCGTGTGCCCTTCCTCGCCCATCCCCAGGAGGAGCACGTCCAGGCGCCCGGGGAGGATCCGCGCGTACGCCGCCGCCGCACCGTCGCGGTCCGCGCGCTCCGCCTCCATCCTGTGCACCCGCTCCGGGGGGATCGCCGCGGGATCGAGCAGCGTCTCCTTCGCCATCCGGTAGTTGCTCCCGGGATCGTCGGGAGGGACGCAGCGCTCGTCGCCGAACCAGATCTCGACGCGCTCCCAGGGGACGGCGCCCGAGCGCGCGAGCCACTCGTAGACGGGACCGGGCGTCGAGCCCCCGGCGACCACGAGGCTCACGGCCCGCTCCGAGCGCCCGGCCGCGTCCACCAGGGCGCCCGCGATCCTGCGGCCGGCCTCCGCGGTCCAGTCCTCCGCGGCGCTGACGGCGATCACAGGCTCCTCCAGCAGTGTCCTTCGCGATCCAGGAGCGCGTTCGCGGCCTCGGGACCCCAGGTCCCCGCCGGGTAGTTGGGGAGGCCGTCGGGATCGGCCTCGGCCCAGTGCTCCACCAGCGGATCGACGATGGACCACGCCTCGCTGATCCAGTCGGAGCGCGCGAACAGGCGCTGATCCCCCAGCATCACGTCGTGGATGAGCCAGGCATAGGCCCGCGGGGCCTTCTCCACCCCGAACGCGTCGGCGTACTCGAAGTTCATCGACACGGGCCGCAGCGACACGTCCGGCCCCGGCTCCTTGGCGACGAAGCGCTGGATGATGCCCTCGCGCGGCTGCAGCCGGAACGCGAGCACGTTCGAGTTGAGGCCCTCCCCGTGCACGCCCGGAAACATCATGTGCGGGGTCGGGCGGAACTGGATGGCGACCTCCGTGAGCTTGCGCTTCATGCGCTTGCCGGTGCGCAGGTAGAACGGCACCCCCGCCCACCGCCAGTTGTCGAGCATGAGCCGCACGGCGGCGTACGTCGGCGTGTTGGAGCGGGGATCGACGTGGTCCTCCTCCCGGTAGCCCCGCAGCTCCCGGCCGTCCACGGTACCCGGCCCGTACTGGCCGCGCACGGCGTCCTTGTCCAGGTCGAAGCGCGTAACCTGGGCGGCCTGCAGCACCTTCACGGTCTCGTCGCGCAGGCCGGCGGCGTCGAAGCTCACCGGAGGCTCGATCGCGGTCATGCACAGGAGCTGGAGCAGGTGGTTCTGGATCATGTCCCGCACGACGCCCGTGCTCTCGTAGAAGGAGCCCCGCGTGCCCACGCCCAGGTCCTCCGCCACCGTGATCTGCACGTGGTCCACGTAGTTGCGGTTCCAGATGGGCTCGAAGCTGGGGTTGGCGAACCGGAAGACGAGCATGTTCTGCACCGTCTCCTTCCCCAGGAAGTGGTCGATCCGGTAGATCTGCTTCTCGTCGAACACCGCACGCAGCTCGCGGTCCAGCGCCAGCGACGACGCGCGGTCCTCGCCGAACGGCTTCTCGACCACCAGACGCCGCCAGCCCTTCTCGCTGCGGGCCAGGCCGCTCCGCTCCAGCCGGTCGGCGATGTTGCCGAAGAAGCGCGGGGGCGCGGCGAGGTGGAAGAACACGTTGTCGGGAATGCCGTGCTCCTCGCGGACCTCCTGCACGCGATCCGCGAGCCTCTTGTACGACCTGCCGGGGTCGTCGTCGAAGCCGCCTTCGACGTAGTACAGGGACGAGCGCAGCCGCTCCCACGTCTCCCCGCCAGCCCCGTCGAGCGGGTCGCCGTCGTCCTTCAGGGCCTTGTCGATGGCCTTGCGGAACGACTCGTCGCTGCGCCGGCCCCGCGAGAACCCCACGACCGCGAACCGCTCGGGCAGGAGGCCCTTCGTGGCGAGCTCGTGCAGGGACGGAATGAGCTGGCGGTGCGTCAGGTCGCCGCCCGCCCCGAAGATCACCATCACGCACGGATCGGCGGGGCCGCCGCCCTCGTGTGCTCCGGGGCCGCCCGCGGCTTCCTCGATCTGGAACGCCTGGGTCGTCGGCTTCTTCCGCGCCATCCTCGCCTCCTCGTTCTCCGTGGACCCGGGCGTGCGACAGAGCCCGCCCCTCCCGAGCCCGTCCACGTTTGACTCGCCCCTTAAGATGAAACGGAAGCACTCCGGGATGCACCTCCATGGCGAGCGGACCCCTCATGGACTACCTCCGCACGATGCTCCTCGGCAACACGGTGCTCTCCTGGCTCATCGCCGTCGGGGCCGCCGCCGTGAGCTTCCTCGGGCTGCGGGTGGTCATCTCGACGCTGGGCACCCGCCTGGCGCGCTTCGCCGCGCACACGCGCACGCGCTGGGACGACATCACGGCCGAGGCGCTCGAGAAGACCAAGCCGATGCTGCTCCTCGTGTTCGCCATCTGGATCGGGGCGAGCCTGCTGAGCCTCCCCGTGGGCGTGCACGAAGTGCTGGACAAGGCGGCGGTCATCGCCCTGATCCTGCAGGGAGGCATCTGGGCGAGCGGCGCGATCCGCCGCTGGACCGCGCTGCAGCGGGAGCAGCGGGTGGCCGAGCACGCGGCCGAGGTGATGACCATGGACGTGCTGGGCGTGGCTGCCCGCTTCGCGCTCTGGACGATGGTCGTCCTGCTCACGCTGGAGAACATGAACGTCCACGTGACCGCTCTGGTCGCGGGCCTGGGCGTGGGCGGCGTGGCCGTCGCGCTCGCCGCCCAGAGCATCCTGGGCGACCTGTTCGCGTCCGTGGCGATCGTGCTCGACCGGCCGTTCGTCCTGGGCGACTTCCTGATCGTCGACGACTTTCTCGGGGCGGTCGAGCAGATCGGCCTCAAGACGACGCGCATCCGCAGCCTGTCGGGCGAGCAGGTCGTCTTCTCCAACACCGATCTCCTGAAGAGCCGCATCCGCAACTACGGCCGCATGTACGAGCGCCGGGTGCTGTTCAGGCTCGGTGTGACCTACCAGACGCCGCGCGCGCAGCTCCAGGCGATCCCGAAGATCATCCGCGACGCGATCGAGGTGCATGGCGATCGGGTGCGCTTCGACCGCTCGCACCTGCAGTCGTACGGCGACTTCGCCATCGTCTTCGAGACGGTGTTCTACGTGAAAGCGGCGGACTACAACCTCTACATGGACATCCAGCAGGACATCTACCTCGTCGTCCACCAGCGGTTCGAGGAGGAGGGGATCGAGTTCGCCTATCCGACGCAGACGTTGTTCGTCCAGCGGGTGGACGACAATGGCGGATAAGGTGGCGCAGCGGAACGGCTACCCCCGGAGCAGGGTAGGGCCTCTCCTCGGAGAGACACGACCGACCAGCACGGAGACGGACCATGGCGACGGCGGCCGGTGAGCGCGTGTCGGATCGCGAGGCCCGGGCGCGGCATGCGCTCGACCGCGCGCGCGTGATGCTCGAGGGGCGCCCGATCGGCGTGCGTGCCGCGCTCGACTCGGGGCGTCCGGTCCTGAACTACGACCACTGCTTCGTGCGGGACTTCGCCGTGTGCGCGCCGGCGTTCCTGCTCCAAGGCGAGACGGACATCGTCCGGAATTTCCTCATCACCGTCCTGCGCATGCAGAGCCACGGCTCGGAGGCGCTGCGTGCCTACGAGGCCCGCGAAGGCCTGATGCCGGCGAGCTTCCAGCCGGTGGAGAGGGGCGGCCGCACGGTGCTGGAGGCCGACTACGGAGAGGAGTCGATCGCCAGGGTGACTCCGGTGGACTCCGTCTTCTGGTGGCTGCTCACGCTGCGCGCGTACGTGGTGACGACCGGCGACCGAGCCCTGGCGGAGCGGAAGGACTTCCAGGCGGGCATCCGCCGCATCCTGAGCCTGACGCTCGCCGGCAGCTTCGAGATGTTCCCGACGCTGCTCGTCCCCGAGGGCTCCTTCATGATCGACCGGCGCATGGGCGTGTACGGCCACCCGCTCGAGGTGCAGGCGCTCTTCTTCGCCGCGCTGCGGGCCGCGGTCGAGCTGCTCGACGACCACGAGCGGCTGCACGACGCGGCGCTGTGCCGGCTCGGGAACCTCCGCCAGCACGTCGCCCGCAACTACTGGATCGACGCGGAGGGCCTCGAGCGGCTGCGCACGGAGGGCATCGACGAGTTCGGCGAGGGCGTGGTGAACGTCTACAACGTCTTCCCCGGGTCGATCCCGAAATGGGTGGAGCGGTGGCTGCCGAACGGTGCCGGCTTCCTGGCCGGCAACGTCGGGCCGGGCCGGATCGACTTCCGGTTCTTCGCGCAGGGCAACCTCCTGGCCGTCGCCGCGGGTCTGGCCGACCGCGACCAGGTCGATGCGCTCATGCGCCTCTACGAGGCGCGCTGGGACGACCTGGTCGGCTCGGCGCCGCTGCGGATCGTGTATCCCGCCATCGAGCGCACGACCTGGGTGGAGGTGACGGGAGCCGACACGAAGAACCGCGCATGGCGCTATCACAACGGGGGGAGCTGGCCGTGCCTCCTCTGGTCGTTCGCGGTGGCGACCGTGGCGGCGGGCCGTACGGACCTGCTGGAGCGCGCCGTGGTCGCGGCCGACGAGCGCTACGAGCAGGACCGCTGGCCGGAGTACTACGACGGCCGCACCGAGCTCAGGCCGGGTCTGCGCGCGCGTCACCTGCAGAGCTGGTCCATGGGCGCGTACCTGTACGCCCGGGCGTGCCTGCGCGACCCGCGCGCGGCGGACCTGTATCGCTGGGCCGACGCGGTGGAGCCCGAGGAGGCGTCGCCCGGCTCCTTCGACATCGCGCCCTCGTGAAGGGCGCACCGGCCGGGGGAGCGGTCGTGATGGGATAGCGCGCGCGGGGCGGCGGTGGATCGGCCTGGCCGTGCTCTCCTGCGCGGCCTGCACGAAGGGGGCGTCCCGGGGTCCTCCCGTCCTGAAGTGGTACGTCTACAACGAGCAGTCGGGCGCGTTCGCCCAGGCCGCCCGGCGGTGCGGGCGGCGCTCCGGCGGGCGGTACCGGATCGCGCTGACGCCCCTGCCCACCAGCTCCGACCAGCAGCGCGAGCAGCTCGTGCGCAGGCTCGCGGCCCGCGATCCCTCCATCGACCTCGTCGGCATGGACGTCGTGTGGGTGCCCGAGTTCGCGGCCGCCGGATGGATCCTCCCCTGGCACGGCACCGACGCACGGCGAGCGGAGGCGGGAAGGCTGCGCGTACCCCTGGCCACAGCCCGCTTCCGCGACACGCTCTGGGCCGTGCCGCTGACCACGAACGCGCAACTCCTCTGGTACCGGACCGACCGGGTGCGCCATCCCCCGAAGACCTGGGACCGGATGCTGCGCATGGCGGAGGCGCTGGGCGACTCGGGAACGATCGAGGCCCAGGGCCAGCGCTACGAGGGCCTCACCGTGTTCTTCACCTCGCTCCTGGCCTCGGCCGGCGGCAGCGTCCTGGCACCCGGCGACACGACGGTCGCCCTCCCGGAGGGCCCGACCCGACGCGCGCTCGGCATCCTGAAGCGCCTGGCCGTGTCGAGCGCGGCGGATCCCTCTCTCGCCACGGACCGTGAGGACCAGAACCGCCTCGCGTTCGAGACCGGCCGCCCCACGTTCATGGTGAACTACACCTACGTCTGGCCGAGCGCGCACGCCGACGCGCCGGAGGTCGCGCGCCACATGGGATGGGCACGCTGGCCGGCCGTGAGCGACACGCTCCCGAGCCGGGTCACGGTCGGAGGCGTGGACGTGGGCGTCGGCACGTGGACCCGGCACCCGAAGCTGGCGTTCCGGGCGGCGCTCTGCCTGGCCTCGACCGACAACCAGCGCCTCTACGCCTCGCGGGGCGGGCTCCCGCCGACCGATTCGGCGCTCTACGACGATCCCGGGGTGCGGCGCGTGTTCCCCTTCGCCGACCTCCTGCGCGCGACGCTGCGCGACGCGGTCCAGCGCGCACGCACGCCGCTCTACACCGACGTCTCGCTCGCCATCCAGCGCACGATCCACCCCCTCTCCGGCATCGACAGCATCGCGGACGTGGCGAAGCTGCGCGCGGCCGTGCGCCGCGCGCTCCACTCCGAGGGCCTGAGCTGATGCGGATCTCCGAGGAGGGGCGCCTGGGATGGCTCCTGTGCGCGCCGGCCGTGCTCGTGATGGCCGCGGTCACGGCCTACCCGCTCCTCGACGCGCTCCGCCTGTCGCTCTACCGCTGGGACCTGCGCTTCCCCGGGGCCCGCCACTTCATCGGCCTCGAGAACTACGCGACCGTGCTCACCTCGCCGATCTGGTGGAAGGCGGTGCTCGCCACGCTCGTGATCACGGTGAGCTCGGTGTCCGTGGAGCTCGTCCTGGGGATGGCGCTCGCGCTCGTCATGCACCGCGCCCTCGTGGGCAGGCGCACGGTGCGCATGGCCGTCCTCGTCCCCTACGGCATCATCACGGTCGTGGCCGCTCTGGCGTGGCGGTTCGCCTTCGACCCGACGACCGGGTTCATCCAGCACCTCGGGCTCCTCGACCGCGCCTGGCTGGCGCACCGCTGGTCGGCGTTCGTGGTGATCGTCCTCACCGAGATCTGGAAGACCACGCCCTTCATGGCGCTGCTCCTGCTGGCCGGGCTGGCGCTCGTTCCGGCCGACGCGCTGCGCGCCGCGCGGGTCGATGGCGCTTCCGCCCGCCAGCGCTTCTTCCGGGTGACCTTGCCCCTCATGAAGCCGGCCATCGCGGTCGCGCTCCTGTTCCGCACCCTGGACGCCCTGCGGATCTTCGACACGGTCTTCGTCCAGACCCGAGGGGCGCTCGGCACGGAGACCATCTCGATGGTGGGCTACAACACGATGCTGGTCAGCCTCGACCTCGGCCTCGGCTCCGCCGTGTCGGTCCTGGTCTTCCTCATGGTCACGGCGGCCGCGCTCCTCCTGATCCGCACGCTCGGCGTGTCCCTCGCGGGAGCGCACGCCCGATGAGCGAGGACCGCACGCCGCTCGAGCGCGCTCTGTGGTCGGCGGTGGCCGTGCTCGTCGTGCTGTACGCGGGGCTTCCCCTCGCGTGGATCGTCTCGCTGTCGCTCAAGCCGGAGAGCGAGCTGGCGGACGGTCGCTTCCTGCCCCGCCACCCGACGCTCGCGCACTACCGGGCGGTCTTCGCCGACCCGCACTTCCCGGCGGCGCTGCGCAACTCGCTGGGCATCGCCGCGATCACCACCGTGGTCGCCCTGCTCCTCGGGAGCCTCGCGGCCTACGCGGTGGTCCGGCTGCGCTTCCGGGGCCGCACCGCGATCCTCGCGGGAGCCCTGTCGGTGGCGATGTTCCCCCCGATCGCCATCGTCGGTCCGCTCTTCGACCTGTGGCGCAGGATCGGCCTCTACGACACCTGGCCCGGGCTCGTGCTCCCCTACCTGTCCTTCAGCCTGCCGCTCGCGATCTGGACGCTGTCCGCGTTCTTCCGGGACCTGCCGTGGGATCTCGAGCGGGCCGCCCGCGTCGACGGCGCCACCCGCCTGGGCGCGTTCCGGCGCGTGCTCGTGCCGCTCGCCGCCCCGGGCATCGCCGCGACCGCGGTCCTCGTCTTCGTGTTCGCCTGGAACGACTTCCTGTTCGCGATCTCGCTCACGTCCACCGATCGATCCCGAACGGTGCCCGCCGTCCTCGCGTTCTTCACCGGCGCCTCGCGCTTCGAGCAACCCACGGGGGCGATCGCGGCGGCCTCCGTGGTCGTGACCGTGCCCATCGTCGTGCTCATGCTCCTGTTCCACCGCCGCATCGTGGCCGGGCTCACCGCCGGGGCGGTGAAGGGCTGAGCGGTGGCGAAGATCGAGCTCCGGGGCCTCGGCAAGCGATTCCGCGACGGCACGGTCGCGGTACGCGACGTCGACCTCACGATCCACGACGGGGAGCTGTTCGTGCTCGTCGGGCCCTCGGGGTGCGGCAAGTCGACCCTGCTCGAGCTGGTCGCGGGCCTCCAGCGCCCGAGCACCGGAGAGGTCCTGGTGGATGGAAGATCGATGAGCGGTGTAGACCCGAAGGATCGCAACATGGCCATGGTCTTTCAGAGCTACGCCCTCTATCCCCATCTGAGCGTACGGGGGAATCTGGCGTTCCCGCTCGACATCCGGGGCGTCGAGGGCGCAGAGCGCGAGCGTCGCATCCGCGAGGCGGCCGAGGTCCTCGAGCTCACGGATCTGCTCGACAGGAAGCCCGCCACCCTCTCGGGAGGTCAGCGGCAGCGGGTCGCGATGGGACGCGCTCTGGTCCGCGATCCCGCGGCGTTCCTGCTCGACGAGCCGCTCTCGAACCTGGACGCGCAGCTCCGGGTCCAGATGAGGAGCGAGATCGCGCGCCTCCACCGCCGTCTGGGCTCCACCACCCTGTACGTCACCCACGACCAGAGCGAAGCCCTCACCCTGGCCGACCGCATGGCGGTGCTCAGCGGCGGCGTGGTCCAGCAGGTGGGGACGCCCGCGGAGCTGTACCACGCCCCCGCCAACCGGTTCGTCGCGTCGTTCGTCGGCTCGCCTCCCATGAGCTTCGTGAGGGGACGGCGCGTGGGCCGGGAGATCGTCCTGCCCTTCGGGCGGCTCCCCTGGCCGGAGGCGGCCCCTCCCGCTCCGGAGAGCGTCGACGTGGGGGTGCGCCCCGGAAGCGTGCGCGAGGTGCCGCCCGCGGAAGCCCCGGGCGGCGACGCGATCCGCTTCCGCGCCGGCGTCGAGCTGCTGGAGTGGACCGGATCCGAGACCCACGCGCACGTCCGCGTGGACGCTGGGTCGGATCCTGTCCGGCTCGTGGCCCGGCTGGACGCCGGCAGCGGGGCACGCGAGGGGGACGACATCGAGCTCTGCATCCGGGTCGGAGAGCTGCACGTGTTCGATCCGGACAGCGGAGCGCGCCTGCCCTATGTCCAAGGAGGTCCATCATGACACAGACGCCGCGCAACCGATTCTCGTGGGGGAACTTCCTCTACGAGTCCTCGATGACCGGGGCGGTGGGGGGATCGGTCGTCGCGCTCACGTTCCTGTTCGTGGACAGCGTGTTCGGCCGCCCGTTCTACACGCCCTCCGTGCTCGGGGAGGCCCTGTTCTTCGGCACCCCCCCCGCGGCCGTGCACGGGTGGAGCATCAAGGCCGCGGCCTGGTTCACCCCCGTGCACTTCGCCCTCTTCCTCGTCGTGGGCGCCGTGGGGGCGGTCCTGGTGCGCACCATGGAGCGGACCACGCCCCGCCCGTTCTGGGTGACGCTCGTGCTGTTCTGCATCACGGAGGGCGGATTCCTCTTCGTCGGCCACTTCTTCCTGCACGGCGTGACGGAGGCGCTCGGGCGCTCGCGCGTGGCCGGCGTGAACCTCTTCGCGGCGATCTGCATGGTGTGGTTCCTCCATTCGGTGCGGCGCGAGGAGGCGCACATGGACGAGGAGACCGCATCCGGCGAGCTTCCGTACGAGCGCGCCCACACGACCTGACCTGCCCACGGTTCGCGAGATACACCCCGGTCCCGGCGCCGGACCGGCCCCAACCGCGGAGACCCCATGGACTGGCAGGAGAAGTACGCAGCGAAGCGCACGACCCCCGACGAGGCGGTGCGCAGGATCCCCCCCGGCAGGCCGATCCTCATCGGGTCGGGCGCAGCGGAGCCGCTGGGCCTGGTCGCGGCGCTCGCGCGCCAGGCCGACCACTTCTCGGACAACACGGTCGTCCACCTGATGACGCTCGGGCCCGCGCCGTACACGGTCCCCGAGATGGCCGCGAACTTCCGCCACAACGCGTTCTTCATCGGGGCGAACACGCGCCGTGCCGTGCACGAGGGGCGCGCCGACTACACGCCGGTCTTCCTGTCCAAGATCCCGGACCTCATCCGCTCGCGGCGCATGCCCGTCGACGTCGCGCTGATCCAGTGCACGCCACCGGACCAGTTCGGCTACGTGAACATCGGCGTGTCCGTCGACATCAACCCGGCCGGCATCGAGGCGGCACGCCTCGTGATCGCCGAGATCAACCCGAACGTCCCGACGGTCTACGGCGGCGGGTTCGTGAAGATGGACCGCATCGACGCCTGGACGTGGAACGACGCGCCCCTTCTCGAGCACATGCCGGAGGAGCCGGGTGAGGTCGAGCTCGAGATCGGGCGCAACGTCGCCTCGTTGATCGAGGACGGCAGCACGCTGCAGGCCGGCATCGGCATGATCCCGGACGCCGTGCTGCGCGCGCTCACCGACAAGCGCGACCTCGGCATCTGGACCGAGATGTTCTCCGACGGGGTCATCGACCTGATCGAGAGCGGCGTCGTCACGGGCCGCTACAAGACGATCCACCCGGGCAAGATCACGGCGTCGTTCACGTTCGGATCCAGGCGCCTCTACGACTACGTCGACCGGAACCCTCTGTTCACGTTCCAGCCCAGCGACTACGTGAACGACCCGAGACGGGTGGCGGAGCAGCACAAGATGGTGGCGATCAACAGCGCGCTGGAGGTCGACGTGACCGGCCAGGTGTGCGCGGACTCGATCGGCACGCGCTTCTACTCCGGGATCGGCGGCCAGGTCGACTTCATCCGCGGTGCCTCGATGTGCCCCGGGGGCAAGCCCATCATCGCGATGCGCTCCACCGCGAAGGGCGGCTCGCTCAGCCGGATCGTCGCCACCCTCACCGAGGGGGCGGGCGTGGTGACGTCGCGCGGGGACGTCCGTTACGTCGTCACCGAGTACGGGGTCGCCGACCTGCTCGGCAAGTCGATCCGCGAGCGGGCGGTCGCCCTGATCGCGATCGCGCACCCCGACTTCCGCGCGGAGCTCGTCAACGACGCCAAGGGCCACCACTACGTGTTCGGCGACCAGGTCGCGCCGCGCGGGCGCTACCCACGGGAGGTCGAGCGACGGGTCACGGCGCGCAACGGAGAGCAGCTGCTCCTGCGGCCCATCCGCCCGACCGACGAGCCCAAGCTGGTCGAGCTCTTCTACTCGATGAGCGAGGACGCGCTCTACAAGCGCTTCATGCGGGTGGTCAGGCACATCCCGCACGAGGAGCGTCAGTACTTCCTCGACGTGGACTACGCCGACAACATGGCCGTCGTGATCGAGACCCTGGACCCGCGCACCGAGCCCGAGATCGTCGCGATCGCGCAATACTTCAGGGACCCGGAGACCAACTACGCCGACGTGGGGTTCATCGTCGCGGATGCCTGGCAGAAGAAGGGCCTGGGCAGGATCCTAGTCGAGGAGATGATCCGCCTCGCGCGCGACCGGGGCATCAGCGGGCTGATCGCCGACGTCCTGTCCACGAACCAGGCCATGCTGCACCTGTTCCGCGAGTCGGGCCACACGGTCAACGTGGAGACGGAGGGCGGCATCAGCCTCGTGGAGGTGCACTTCGACCGCGTGCCGGAGGAGGCTCCGACGGTGGGCTGACCGCTGGCGACGGCACCAGGCCGAGCGCCGCCCAGCCGACGGCAGCGCCGAGCACGGTCCCGGCGATCACGTCCCCGAGGAAGTGGAACGACCCGAGGATCAGCGCCGCGGCGAGGACCAGGAGCGCCGCTCGGCCCAACGGCCGCAAGCGGGGGTACACGCCGAGCACGACGACGACCCATGCCGTGGCCACGAACATGTGGCCCGACGGGAAGCTCTTGTAGCCGCCGTGCCCGGCGAGCCAGTGGAACGCGCCGACTCGCGGATGGTGGAGCATCAGCGCCACCCCGGGACGCCCGAACACCCACTTCGCCGCATCCTTGAGACCGAGCGCCACAGGTCCGACGAGCGCCACCAGCATCGTGGCGCGCGCCAGCCGCTCGTCGCCCCGCGCGCGCGCCGCGCGCCAGACCAGGATCGCGGCGACCGAGACGGCCACGACGAGCGGATCCAGCACGTCCGGCACGTTCGGCACGTACTCGGCCGGCGGGATCACGGACGCGATCGCGAAGGCCAGCGGCCGGTCGATCCAGGCAACCGCGACGGCGCACGTCGCGGCCCCGAGCACGGACAGCCGGAAGCGCGGCGCGGCGGCCAGACGCCGTGCGGCGTCGCGCAGGGCCGGCGCGAATCCACGCGGCCCCTGCGGCCCCTCCCCCGTTCGATCCCCCATCACAGATTCATCCCGATCCAGAGCCAGGTCCTTGCCGGAAACGGCGCCGCGAGGCATACACCCCTGACGCCCGGACGTCTCGCTCTCCGTCCGGGACGCGTACATTCCCGGCGCTCGCCGCACCTCTTCCCTCCACGGCGCGACCGATGAAGCTCAACGCGAATCTTACGCGCAGTACCGGGGTCGCCGCGCTGGCCGGCCTCCTCTTCGGCTTCGACACGGCCGTGATCGCGGGCACGACGCACGGCCTCACCCGGGCGTTCGCCCTCACCCCGTCGTCGCTCGGGCTCACGGTCTCGATCGCGCTGTGGGGCACGATCGTGGGCGCCGTGACCGCCGGCATCCCGGCCGACCGGCTGGGCCGACGTGCGAGCCTCGAGCTGACGGCGCTGTTCTACCTGCTGAGCTCGCTGGGCTGCGCGCTGGCGTGGAGCTGGACGTCGCTCGTGGTGTTCCGCTTCGTGGGTGGGCTCGGGATCGGGGGCTCCTCCGTCCTCGCGCCCATGTACATCGCCGAGGTGGCGCCCGGTGAGCAGCGCGGCCGGCTGGTCGGATCCTTCCAGATCAGCATCGTGGTGGGCATCCTGGTCGCCTACCTCTCCAACTACGTCGTGGCGTTGAGCCATCCGGGCGCGCTCGACTGGCGCTGGAAGTTCGCCGTGCCCGCGGTGCCCGCCGCGCTGTTCCTGGCGCTGCTGTTCACGATCCTCCCCTCCCCGCGCTGGCTGGTGACGCGCGGCCGCACGGAGGAGGCGAAGCGCGTCCTCGGGCTGCTCGGCGAGGAGCACCCCGACCGCGCCGTGCAGGAGATCGTGGGCTCGCTCCACGAGGAGCGGCCCCAGGCCCGGCTGTTCACCCGGAAGCACCGGCTTCCGATCTTCCTGGCGGTATCGATCGCGATGTTCAACCAGTTCTCCGGCATCAACGCGATCCTGTACTACCTCAACGACATCTTCGCCCGCGCCGGCTTCAGCGGCGTCTCGGCCGATCTCCAGGCCGTGGCGATCGGCGCCACGAATCTGGTCTTCACGCTGATCGCGATGTCGGTCATCGACCGGCTGGGCCGCAGGACGCTGCTCCTGGTCGGGTCCGTCGGTACCGCCGTGTGCCTGGCCGGCGTCTCGCTGGTGTTCTTCACCCATCGGCACGAGGCGTGGCTCCTGTGGCTGCTGATCGGGTTCATCGCGTTCTTCGCGTTCTCCCAGGGCGCCGTGATCTGGGTCTACCTGAGCGAGGTGTTCCCCACGCAGGTACGCGCCAAGGGGCAGAGCCTGGGCACGTTCACACACTGGCTCGTGAACGCGGTGATCGCCTTCGTGTTCCCACTCCTCGCGGCCGCCTCGGGCGCGTACCCGTTCGTGTTCTTCACGGCCATGATGGTGCTGCAGTTCTTCGTGGTCCTCTTCGTCTATCCCGAGACGAAGAGCGTCTCCCTGGAGGCCATGGAGCGGAAGCTCGCCGGGACGTGAGGCGCTTCCATTGCGTCGGGCCTCCCGCACGATCAGCGTTAAGGTCCGATGTCGGATCACCGAGGCTCCCTGCCCTGGCCTCTCGACGTGCCCGGCGCGTGCGCCGCCGCCGCCGCTGCCCTCGGCCTGCTCGCGCTGGCAGGCTGGCTGATCGGGCTCCGCCCCCTGGCCGCGTGGGTGCCCGGGCAGATCCCCATGGCGCCGAGCACGGCGGTCCTCTTCGTGCTCTTCGGCACGCTGGTGGCCCTGCGGGAACCGATCGCGCGGGCCCCGGGCCGGCTCCGCCTCGTCCGATGGCTCGCGCTGCCGGGCACGGCGCTGGCCGCGGTCCTCCTGGTGGCCTCCGCCCGGGGCGTCACGTCCAACCTGGAGAACCTGGGCCTCACCCTCGCCGGAACCGCCGGCGGGGCCCCCGTCGGTCACATGTCCCCCCTGACCGCCGGCATGTTCGTGCTCGCCGGGATCTCCTACGTCTCGGCGCTCATGCTGGACCGGATCCCCGTGGGGCCGCGCCGGGTGGGGCTGCTCGCGGGGCTGGTCGTGGTGCTGCTCTCCGCCGTGCTCGCCACGGGGTACGCGCTGGGCGGCCCCCTGCTCTACGATTCCGGCGTCATTCCGCCGGCCCTCAACACCTCGGCGGCGTTCCTCCTGCTCGGCACGGCGCTCATGGGCTCCGCCGCGCAGGCCCTGCGCACCGGAAGCGGGCGCCGGTTCTTCCGGTCCGCGCGCACCGCCACCGCGTTCGCCCTGGTCCTCGCCGTCGCGGCCACGCTCATCATGGCCGTAGCGTACGGCTACTTCCACCTGTACCAGGCGGACTTCAAGGCCGAGACCGGGCGGGAGCTTTCGGCCATGGCCGACCTCA
Source organism: Longimicrobiales bacterium (assembly GCA_046704285.1). Classification (GTDB taxonomy): domain Bacteria; phylum Gemmatimonadota; class Gemmatimonadetes; order Longimicrobiales; family Gaopeijiaceae; genus SZUA-318. Next base: position 16,101 of record JBJKSF010000120.1, read on the forward strand.
AGGCGCAGGGCGTGGCGCAGTGGCGACGCGAGCGATTGGGCGACGCGACCGTCCTGGCCGACAACGAGTCCTTCGCCGAGCTGGTGCAGCGGGTCGGGGCGCGCCGGCCGGACCCCGGAGCGCGGGCGCGGATCCGGGACTGGCTGACGAGCGTACGGCTCTCGTACGGGTACGAGCAGGCGGACCTGCTGGACCTCGACGGGAGGTTGCTCGTGGCCTCGACGAGCCGCGCCGGGGAGCCCGCCCGCCTGCCCGCGGCCGCGATCCTCGCGGCCACATCCTCCGGGCGGCCCTCGTTCGTGGATTTCCAGCGCACGGGAGGCAGCGGTGCGGTCCGTCTCGCCGTGGCGGCACCGATCACCGAAGGGGCCGAGGGTGGGCGCAGGCTCGCCCTCCTGTACCTACAGATCGATCCGCAGGCCTACCTGTACCCCTTCCTCCTCCAGTGGCCCGCCGCCCGCCTGCGCACCGCCGCGACGCTCCTCCTCCGCCGCCAGGGCGAGCGCGCGGTCCTGCTGAACGACGTGCCGGGCCGGGCTCGCGCCCTGACGACCTGGGTGCCCCTGTCCGACACGCTCGTGCCAGCCGCCCGCGCCGTGCGCGGCGAGCGCGCCGTGATCCAGGGCCGGAGCAGGGACGGCGTGCCCGTGGAGGCGGCGGTTCGTCCCATTCCCGGATCGCCCTGGTTCATCGAGGCGCGCGTCGGGACCCGGGAGATCCTCGCCCCGCTGCGCGAGCGGCTCTGGTGGGTCGTCGGGCTGACCAGCCTCGTCCTGCTCGCCCTCGTGGGAGCCACCGCGATCGTCTGGCAGGATCGCGAACGGCGGTATTTCCGGTCGCTCGCCGACGCCGAGTCCCGCGAGCGCTCGAGCCAGGCGCGCTATCGCGCGCTCTTCAACAGCCAGCGCGACGCGATCCTCGTGACCGACAGGGAGCGGCGCATCACGAACTACAACCCCGCCTTCGAGAGGCTCTTCGGGTACGCGACGCGTGAGATCGTGGGACGGAGGGCGGGGATCCTGTACCAGTCCAAGGAGAGCGCCAGGGAGATGGACCGGATCGTCGTGGAGCACGAGGCCGACCCGCTCTGGGTGCACCATGCCACGCTCCGCAGGAAGGACGGCGCGGCGTTTCCCGCCGAGATGAACATCTCGAGGCTGCACGACACCGAGACGGGCGCGCACGTGGGCTTCGTAGGCATCATCCGCGACGTCACGGAGCTGCGCCGGGTCGAGCAGGCCAAGGAGGAGCTCACCGCCCAGCTCGCGCAGGCGCAGAAGCTCGAGTCCGTGGGCCGTCTGGCCGGGGGTGTGGCGCACGACTTCAACAACATGCTGGCGGTCATCACCGGTCACGTGGAGCTCGCGCTCGACGAGGCCGCCGAGGGCTCCCCCATCCGGGAAGACCTGGAGGAGATCCGCGCCGCCGCCGACCGCTCGGCCGGGCTCACCCGCCAGCTCCTCACCTTCGCTCGGCGGCAGATGACCCGTCCGGAGGTGCTCGACCTGGGGAGGAGCCTGGACGGGATGGCCAAGATGCTGCGCCGGCTCATCGGCGAGAACATCGAGCTGGACACGCAGGTCGCGGCGGACCTGTGGCCCGTCAGGATCGACCCGATCCAGCTCGACCAGATTCTCGCGAACCTCGTGGTCAACGCCCGGGACGCCATCGCCGGCGTCGGCCGGGTGACGATCGAGGTCTCGAACACCGCGGTGGACGACGCCTACGCGCTCCAGCACCCGGACGCCATCCCCGGCGACTTCGTCACGCTGGCGGTGAGCGACGACGGCAAGGGCATGCCTCAGGAGGTGATGGCCCACCTCTTCGAGCCGTTCTTCACGACCAAGCCTCCGGGCGAGGGAACCGGCCTCGGGCTCGCGACCGTGTACGGCGTCGTACGCCAGAACGGCGGCTTCGTCAACGTCTACAGCGAGCCGGGTCGCGGGACGACGTTCCGGGTCTACTTCCCTCGTCACGCGCACGACACGGAGAGCCGGGCCTTCCAGGAGTCCCCCGCGATCGCGGGGCGCGGCGAGACGATCCTGGTCGTGGAGGACGAGACGGCGCTGCTCCGCCTCACGACCCGGACCCTCGAGGGGCTCGGCTACCGCGTGCTCCCGGCGTCCACGCCCGACGAAGCGCTCGCGATCGCGGACCGTCACGCCGGTGAGATCGTGCTGGTGCTGACGGACGTCATCATGCCCGGCATGAACGGCCGAGATTTGGCGGACAAGCTGCATGAACGCGCGCCGGAGCTTCCGATCCTCTACATGTCGGGCTACGCGGGCCCGATCCTCGGCCACGTGCTGGACGACGGAGTGCAGGTCATCCAGAAGCCGTTCACGCGAGCCCTCCTGTCCCAGAAGATCCGCGAGACCCTGGAGCGTCGCTGAGGGGCGAGGGCGCACCGCCCGGGGGCTCGGCCATCGCACACCGGCACGCCGCCGCCGGCGATGGCGTTACATTGGCTGCGCCCGACACGGACCCTCCAGACCGGCTGGACCGCCATGGACAAGCTCACCCTCGGCCGCGCCGCCACGCTCCTGGCCGGAGCGGTCGTCTTCGCCGCCCCCGCACGCGCGCAGACCCCCACCCCCGGCCAGGTGGTGGACGCGGTGCTCGAAGCGTATGGCGGCGCCGGCGTCCTGAGGACGGTCCAGGCCATCCGCCTGGACGGCACCATCGTCACGACGACCGGCGAGCATCCCGGGCGCTTCATCCGCATCGCGCAGGGGCCGAAGGACCTCGAGGTCCTCCTGCACTACGCCGATCACGTCGAGATCCGCGTGCTGAAGGGAGCCCGGGGATGGGAGGGCGACGCGCCCCAGACCCTGCGGGCCGCCACCGGACCCATGCTCGCCGCGATGGAGCTGGAGGCGGCGCGCTCGTGGGTACCGTGGATCCTCGACGAGATGCGGAGCCGCCTCAGGATCGAGCGTGCCGACACGAACGTCGTGGTGATGGCCGGCGGCCTCGCGCCGGGCCTGGCGCTGCGCTTCTGGGTGGACGCCCGCAGCCACCGCGTGCTGCGCACGGAGTCGGACATGGACACCGGTGGCATGAGGATGGCGTTCGCCACGGACTACGGGGACTTCCGCCGCGTCTCCGGGGTGCTCGTCCCCTTCCGTGAGGTGAGCTTCGAGGCCGGCGCGCACGTGGCGACGCTCACCGTCGAGAGAGCCCGGATCAACCCGCCGGCCGCCGCCCGGAAGCTGCCCGTGGCGCCCACGGGAGGCTGAGCGTGCGACGCCCCCGCCCCCCGGCTCCCACCCGGGTTCGCCGGCGAGGCGCCGCTCGTCTGTGGCCGGCCCTCCTTCTCGGCGCGCTCCTCACGCCGACCTCCCTCCGCGGCCAAGCCGTCCTGAACACCCAGCGCGTGGAGCCGCAGGACGTCTCGGGCTTCTTCACGCGCATCGAGGCGGGCACGGACCTGCAGGGAGGCAACTCCCACGTGACCAACCTGAAGGGAGACGCGGCGCTCGGCTACCGCGCCGCCCACTGGTGGCTCGAGGTCGTCGGCGGCGCCGCCTACCTGAACAGCTCGGACAGCCTCTCGACGGACGACCGCTTCGCGCAGGTGCGGTACGGCTGGTTCCTCTCCCAGCGCACGCGCACGTTCCACTTCGTCCAGGTGCAGAGGAGCCACGAGCTGGCGCTTTCGTACCGGCTCCTCTTCGGGAGCGGCGTGCGCCACGACTTCGTGTGGAGCGCCCGCGACCGGCTCGATCTCGGAGCCGGGCTCATGTGGGAGATCGAGCGGCTCGACCCGAGGCTGCTGCCCCGGGGGACCCGCCTCCACTACCACGACCTGCGCGCGGATCTGGTGGCCGTGGGCTCGCGGAAGCTCTCGTCCACGACGAAGCTCTCCGACGTGCTCTACGTCGAGCCCCGCGTCGACGCGCCGGCCGACACGCGCCTCCTGGAGGACCTCACTCTGGCGGTGAGCGTCGCGAAGGACGTCGACCTCAACGTCGAGGGGCAGTGGCTGCACGACAGCCAACCGCCGCGCTCCATCAAGCGGGACGACGTCGAGCTGCAGACGTCCTTCTCGGTGACGGTCAAGTAGGAGGGGGGGGCGCGCCGGGAGGGGTGCGCCGGTCCGCCCGAGCGACGCTCCGTGAGCGGGCGCGTGGAGACGAGGTGCGGACGGCGGCGTTGAGCGAGCGGCCGCCGAGCGAGGGCGGACCGGCCACCCCTCCGCGACCCCCGGCCCTCCTCACCCCCCTCCATGGCGCTCGCCGGGAGCGGAGCGTACCCTAGCCCGGTATCCACCGGGAAACGCCGCCAAGCCGAAGGAGACGACGATGGCGAAGCGCAGGAAGAAGGAGCAGGCGGGGGGTCCGAGCCGTCGGCAGTTCGTGCAGGACGTCGCGATGGGCTCCGCCGCCGTGCTGCTGGGCGGGCCCGCCATGCGTCTGGACGCGGCCGGAGCCTTCCGCACGGACGACGGCATGCCGGTGGACACGGACTCGCAGGCACCCGAGCCCGTCGCCGTCGCGATGCAGCCGTCGCGTCCCCGGGTGCATCCGGCGACCGAGGTCAGCGGCATCCCCCTCGGAGGCATCGGCACCGGATCGGTGGAGATCCGGGCCGACGGATACTTCCACGAGTGGATGGTCTTCAACCTCGGGCCATGGGCTTCCGACGGCAGCATGCCCGTCCAGCTCGGCAAGCCCCCGCAGATGGGGCCCGGTGCGCTCTCGTTCTTCCTGTGGGCGAAGCCCGAAGGCGGCTCGCCGCTCGTGCGGCGCCTCGGAACCCGCAGCGACCAGGAGGAGCTCTACTCGCTCAGCTGGGCCAAGAGCGTCCAGGCCATCGACTACGACGCCTCCTTCCCCGAGGCGACGCTCCGCTACCTCGACGACACGCTCCCGATCGAGGTGCAGGCGACGATGTTCTCCCCGTTCATCCCGCACGATGCGCGCACGAGCGGCACGCCGGGCTTCCACGTCGCGTTCACGCTCAGGAACACCGGGAGGACCCGGGTGCGCGCCTCCCTGGCGGCCAGGCTCACCAACCCGCTGGCGTGGGGCGCGCCGGACCGGCGCCTGCGCCTGGCCGTCACGAAGGACGGCGGCACCACGTACCTGACGATGCGCACCGAGGCCGAGCTGCCGCACCCCTCCACGATCGGGAGCCTGGGACTGTCGGTGACCGGCGGCGAGCCGAGCTGGATCGCGGGCGACTTCGCCGAGTACGTGGGCAACGGGTTCTGGGGCGGGATCTACGCCTCGTTCCTCGAGGACTTCCGCGCGAGCGGGCGGCTGCCCAGCCTCGATCCGCAGCCGGCGCCCGTCGGGCTGCTCCGGCTCACGGACGAGCAGATCGCCGCCATGCCGCTCTCCGAGAAGCGGGCCGTGGCGCGTGAGCTGCGCCGGTACGCTTCGTTCGCGGCACTGTACGAGCGATACCGGCGCGTCGAGGGCGCGGCGGTGGAGGGCGACGCGGCTCTGGGTCGCTACCTCGGCCAGGCGCGCGACTGGCTGGACCAGCTCGCCGGCCGCGACCGCAACCGGGCGCGCTGGGGCGACGCGGCGCTGTGCGGCACGGTCGACCTCGCGCCGGGCGAGGAGCGCGAGGTGCGCTTCACGCTGGGCTGGTACTTCCCCCATCACCTGAGTCCCCTGGGACCGGACCTCGGGCACGCGTACGAGGCGTGGTTCACCGACGCCGAGGCGGTCAACCGCTTCCTGGCGACCCACTACGGGGAGCAGCGCGACGCGACGCTCGGCTTCGCGCGCGCCCTGTCCGGCACGACGCTCGGTCCCGCGCTGGGGGAGGCGTGGTCCGCGCAGCTCAGCACGCTCGTCAAGAGCACGTGGTGGAACCGCAGCGGCAAGTTCGCGGTGTGGGAGGGGCTCGGCTGCTGCGGGTTCCAGACGATGGACGTCTCCTACGAGGGCTCGGGCACGATCATCGCGCTCTTCCCCGAGCTGCAGGAGCGGCAGCTCGAGATGAGCGCGGCGTTCCAGCGCGCGGACGGGCGCGTGCCGCACTTCTTCACGCCCGACTTCTCGAAGGTGGACGACTCGTTCCAGCGGGTGGACATGAACCCGCAGTTCGTGCTCATGGTGTGCCGGGACTGGCTCTGGCGCGGCGACCGCGAGTACCTGAAGACGATGTGGCCGCACGTCGTGCGCGCGATCGCGAGCACGGCGCAGCTCGACACGAACGGTGACGGCCTGCCCGACAAGGGCACCCGGCGCAACACGTACGACAACTGGGACTTCTACGGCACGCCCGCCTACATCGCGAGCCTCTGGCTGGGATGCCTCAAGGCCGGCGTGCACCTCGCCGAGGCGGTGGGCGACCAGAGCCACGCGGCGGCGTGGCGGGAGACGCTGCGCAAGGGCGCCGCCTCGTTCGACCGCATGCTCTGGAACGGCGAGTACTACAGCCTCTGGGTCGACGGCGCGCGCCGCGACGAGTGCTGCATGAGCGACCAGTTGAGCGGGGAGTGGTACACCCAGCTCATGGGCCTCGGCCAGAGCCTGCCGCGCGAGCGGATCGTGGAGGCGCTGCGGGCGATCGTGCGCAACAACTTCAGCCCCGAGCAGGGCCTCATCAACGCGTCGTATCCGCCCGGCAGACAGCCGCGCTTCCCGACCTACGACAATCCGCAGGCGATGGCCAACTGGACCGGCATCGAGTACGCCCTCGCCTCCATGATGATGGACTTCGGCCTCGTCGACGAAGGTCTGGCCGTGGTGCGTGCGGTCGGCGACCGGTACGCACGGGCGGGCCGTATCTGGAACCACGAGGAGTGCGGCGATCACTACTACCGCGCGATGTGCAGCTGGTCCACGCTCCTGAGCGCCACCGGCTTCAAGGTCGACGTGCCCAACGCGGAGCTCACGGTCGCGCCCGTGATCCGCGCGCCGGAGGCTCGGGCGCCCTGGGTGTCGGCCACCGCCTGGGGCGAGATCTCCCAGACTGCAGGTCGCCTCGAGCTGACCTGCCGCTCGGGTGCGATGACGCTCGGCCGGCTGCGCGTCAACGTCGAGGGCGGAGCGCTCCGGGTCCGCCTGAACGGTCGGACCGTCCCGTGCCAGGTCTCCGACGAGAACGGCTACCACGTCCTGAAGCTCGCGACGCCGATCACGCTGGAGGCGGGCGGCTCACTCGTCGTCTCGGCCTGAGGGCCGTCGCGGTCGCGCCCGAGGGTCCCGCGCGGCTCCTTCCCGGAGCCCCCGCACCCGGCGGCCCCGCGCTCGGGAGGCCGGGGTCGCCCGACCCCGGCCTCCCTCGCCCATCCGCGACTACATGCCGGAGGAGGACCCGCCCGGCAGGGTGCAGGCCGGGCTGGGCGGCGCCTGGACGGCCGGCAGCGTCGCCAGGTGCGCCCGTGAGAGCGCGCGGTTCAGCCTCGGGAGCTCGGTCGCCACCAGCTTCGTGAGCGCCGCCGAGGAGGCGTCGGTCTCGCGGCAGTCGAGCTCCCCGGCCGCGAGGTCGCTCGGGGTCGGCTTGATGTCCCCGAACTCCTGCTGCTCCAGGTGCCGCGCCAGGTCACGGTTGGCGGGGCCGAACGCGTGCCCGTTCTCGAACTGCAGCGCGTCCAGCTTCTTGTCGAGCGCCTTCGCGTCCCTGGCGAGCGAGCCGGGGCGCATCCGGGTGATGTCGGCGGCCAGCGTGTCGCGCAGGGTCTGGACGGAGTTGAACCCGTCGTAGCTCGCCTTCAGACCCGCCATCATGCGCCGCTCGAACGCGAGCTGGTCCACGAGGTCGGCCTGCGACACCGAGTCTCTGGGATCGTTCACCACCGTCAGGTTCCGGCTGTACGTGTGGCCGTCCGCCGTGAGCTCCACCCTGTACGTCCCCGGGACCACGATCGGACCCGTCGGCACCTGGCCCGGCGTGTGTCCCTTGATCGCGTGCCACGTCAGCGTGTACTCCTCGAAGTCGAGGATGCCGCCGTAGTAGCCGTAGTTGAGGGAGAGCGGGGTCGTGTAGCGCAGGTCCCACGCGATCCGGTGCTCACCCGCCGACGTCCCCAGCACGACGGGTGGCTGGATCCAGTACGACGGCACGTTCTTCATCGTCGTGTCGGGCGCCGGCGCCACGCTCGTGTAGCGCCGGATCAGGCCGCCGTCCCGGTCGTAGACCGACAGCGTCACCGTGCCGCTCGCCGCCTGCGGCAGGTAGTAGTCCAGGATCGCTCCCTCCGGCGGGTTCTGGCCCGCCGGCACCTCGGGAGGCAGCGGCGTGTCCTGGTAGTTGTCCCACCGCACCCGGTACGTCGTGTCCGGGCGGAACAGGTAGGGCCCACCCGCCGCCACCGCCTCGGCCGCCTGCCGGAGCGGTGTCACGTCGTCCAGGATCCACAGCCCCCGCCCGTACGTCGAGATGTCCAGGTCGGCGCCGTGGACGGTCATGTCCGTCACCGGCGTGGTGGGCAGGTTGAGCTGCAGCGACTGCCAGTGGTCGCCCCGGTCGAACGAGACCCACGCCCCCGTCACCGTGCCCGCATAGAGCAGGTTCGGGTCGACCGGGTCCTCGCGCACCACGCGCACGCCCGCGTCCGCAGGCAGCCCGTCCACGATCTTCTGCCACGTCCTGCCGAAGTCGCTCGTGCGGAAGATCCAGGGCGCACCGTCGCCCGGCACTTCGATGGCCGCGTAGGCCGTGCCCGCGTCCGAGTGCGACGCGTCGATGAAGTTGACCGTGCCGCGCGGCATGTCGGGCGGGGTGACGTTCGTCCAGGTAGTGCCGCCGTCGCGCGTCAGCTGGATCAGGCCGTCCGTCGTGCCCACCCAGATCTCGCCGGCCGCGACCGGCGAGGGCTCGAGCGCCTGGATCGACGCTCCGAACACGGCACCCGGCCGACGGAGCACCCGCCGCCCGCTGCCCGGCCTCACCGTCAGGTCCGGGCTGATGTGGTGCCACGTGATGCCGTTGTCGTTGGAGGCCAGCACCCACTGCGCGCCCACGTAGAGCGTGTGCGGATCCTGGGGCGAGAACGCCATCGGCGGCAGCCACAGGAAGCGGTCCTCCGGCGTGGGCGAGTAGAGCACCGCCACCTGGTTCGTCCTGCGGTCCAGACGCTGCACCACGTGGTACCAGCCCTGGGCGTAGACCCAGTACGGATGCAGCGGGTCGGTGAGGACGGCGCTGGCCTCGAAGCCCGCCGCGGACCACCAGTCGCTCTGCCGGATCTCGCCGAAGTCGCTACGGCTCAGCACGCACGCCGTGCCGCTGTCCTGCTGCGAGCCGCACACGTGGTACGGGAACTGGTTGTCCGTGAACACGTTGTAGAACTGGCCGTTGACCAGGTTGTACCAGGGCGTCCACGTCTTGCCCCCGTCCACGGAGATCGTCGGACCCTGGTCCGCGCCGATGATCATGCGCTTGCCGTTGACCGGATCGATCCACATGTCGCGGTCGTCGTCGCCCCCCGGCGAGCCCTTGTACGACACGAACGAGCGTGCCCCGTTCACCGAGCGGTACATCGACGTCCCCATCAGATAGACCACGTCCGGGTTGGTCGGGTCCACGTAGATGCGACCGCCCGCGCTCGCGATCCGGTGCGTGCCGAGCGTCCACGTCGCACCCCCGTCGTCGGAGCGGTACACGCCGCCCGCGTCACGACCGGTGCCCTGCGCCTCGGCGTACAGCCGCTCGCCCTGCGTGCCCGACGCCGCCGCGATCTCGAAGCCGCGGGCGGTCTCGGGCAGGCCCTTGCCGGCGACCGGCTTCCAGGTCGCACCCCCGTCCGTCGAGCGGAAGATCCCCACGCCGATCGGCTCGAGCTCCTTGCGCTCGGCCGGCGGCAGACGGAACGCCGTCCGCTCGACGCTCGCGTAGACGACCTGCGGATCGGAGTAGTCCCGGGTGAGCCCCGTGACCCCGGTATAGGCGTCGACGTACAGCGTCCGGGTCCAGGTCTGCCCGCCGTCGGTCGAGCGGAAGACGCCCGTGACCGCGCTCGAGCCGCCGCCGCGCTGGCGAGAGCCGTAGGAGCCCGCGAGGACGTCGTTCGGATCGGTCGGGCTCACGAGCATCGCGTCGATGTAGCGCGTGCTGTCGAGGCCGACGTTCGTCCAGGTCCTGCCGGCGTCCGTCGACTTGTAGACGCCCTTGCCCGGCGTGTACGACCAGCCCGTCGGGTCGCCCGTGCCGGCGTACACCACGTTCGGCTCCGAGGGCGACACCACGACCGCTCCGATGGACGGCACGTGCTCCTGGTCGAAGATCGGTTTCCACACCGTGCCCCCGTCCGTCGTCTTCCACACGCCGCCCTCCGGCAGGCCCAGGTAGTAGACCGTCGGATCGTGGGGCACGCCGGCCACCGCGTACACGTTGCCCGAGCGGTTGGGGCCGATCGAGCGCCAGCGCATGCCGGCGTACGCCGAGAGAGGGATCGTCTGGGCCGCCGCGCGAGACGCGCGCGCCGGCCCGACGGCGACGAACAGGAGCAGGAAGACAGCGAGCGGGCCCGCGCTCTTCGCGCGCGGCGCGGCCCGCGTGAGCAGGTTGCGCATGTCACTTCGTCCAGAGGGAGGTTGGAATGAGCAGGGTGACCGACGAAGGTATGCAGGCGCTCGTCCCCGTGCGAGACGCACGCCCGGGGCCCGCCGCCCTCGCCGCCTTGCTCGGCGCGACGCTCCGGCACACCGTTGTGTCCTCGGAAGCGGTACCCAAACCTGAGTGTCCCATCCTGCCCATGCCCGCGATCCTGCTGCACCCCTGGCCCTGGTACGTGGCCGGGCCGCTCATCGGCCTGGTCGTCCCGTTCGTGTTCTGGTACGGCGGGAGGAAGTGGGGCGTCTCGTCGGCGTTCAGGCATCTGTGCGCCGCCACGCTCCCGAGCCGCATCGAGTACTTCCGCTACGACTGGTGGAAGGAGGGCGACTGGAACCTGGCGATGGCGCTGGGCATCCTGGTCGGCGGGTTCGTGGGCGGGCGCCTGCTGTCACGGCCCGGCTACGTCGTCGCGATCAGCGCGCGGGCCCGGGCCCATCTGACGTCCCTCGGGATCCACGATTTCCACGGCCTGGTTCCCCATCAGCTCTTCTCGATGGGCGCCTTGCTCAGCCTGCCCGGTGCGCTGGTCGTGGTCGGCGGGGGCTTCCTGGTGGGATTCGGCGCGCGCTGGGCCGGCGGGTGCACGTCGGGCCACGCGATCTCCGGGCTCAGCAACCTGATGCTGGCCTCGCTCGTCGTGGTCGTCGGGTTCTTCATCGGCGGCCTGATCTCCGCGCACCTCATCCTGCCGGCGCTCCTCCGATGAGCGAGCGGACGAGGGGTGCGGGGACGATGGGCAAGCGGTGGGCGCTCCACCGAGTCGTGCGCCCCGAGGCGGTCGAGCGCCCCCGCGGGCCCGGGGAGTCGCGCGTCGTCTACTTCCTGCTGGGCGTCTTCCTGGGGACGATCTTCATCAAGTCGGAGCTCGCCTCGTGGTTCCGGATCCAGGAGATGTTCGACTTCGCCTCGTTCTACATGTACGGCGTCATCGGATCCGCGGTGCTGGTGGGAGCGGCGAGCCTCGCGCTCATGAAGCGCCTCGGCGTCCGCACGATCCGCGGAGAGGTCATCCAGTATCCCGATCCGGCCGAGGGGCGTCCCCGCCCCCGCCACATCCTGGGCGGCGTCGTGTTCGGGCTGGGATGGGGGCTGCTGGGCGCATGCCCCGGTCCGATCTTCGCGCTGCTCGGCGCCGGCGTCCCCGTCATGATCGTCGCGCTGTTCAGTGCGCTGGCCGGCTCCTGGTTCTACGGGCTCCTCAGGCCGCGCCTGCCGCACTGAGCGCGAGGGGCGACGCAGAGACCCTCAGACGACCGCCGGCGTCCCGCTTCGCCGCCTCTCGCGGCGGGCGCTGCGCAGCATCGCGACGGCCGTGTAGACGACGACCACCACCACGAGCCAGCGCACGGCCCCGAGCGGCAGGGACCGGACGATGTAGGCGGCCAGCAGCACGCCGGGGATGCCGCCGATCGTCAGGCCCAGCGACGGCCGCAGGCTGTAGCGCCGACTGCGCACGAACCGGGTGCTCGCCACCGGCATCAGGAACGCGCACGCCCCCATCATGATGGGGAACGCGGCCTTGGGGTTCATGCCGAGCAGGCTGATGAGGATCATCGCCGGCGCGTAGTAGCCGACGCCGAGCGTCATCAGCGCGCCGAGGACGAAGCTGCCGACGAGCCCCACGGCCAACGCCGCGCCGCCGAGCCCGAGCGCCTCGCCGCCGGCCGGGAACCAGCCGAACTGGCTCATGAGCATCAGGCCCGCCGCCGCGAGCAGCGCCAGCCCCATCCCGATCTGGATGGCCCGGCGCGGGAGCGCCGCGACGACGCCCGCCCCGAGCCACGCACCGGCCACGGCCGCCACGATCATCAGCACGAGCGTGGGCACGTGCACCTGGATGATGGAGACGTAGATCAGCGCCTCCGCCACCACCGGGAGGGTGTGACCCACGTTGATCGTGCCCGGGATCAGCTCGTCCGGCACCAGGCGGCGAATCCGGAAGATGGACGTCGTGGGCGCGAAGTTGCCGATGCCCAGCGTGTCGAAGAAGTCGGTCACGAACCCGACCGCCAGGTGCTCGGCGCTCGGCCCGCCGCGCTCGACCGGAGGACCTTCCGCTCCGGCGCGGCGCTGCCGGTGGACCTCCCGTATCCACGCCGCGGCGAACGCCAGGGCGAGCACGCACAGCACTGCCAGCAACGCGATGACCACGGCTCGGCTCCCCACCTTCACCTCCTCCCGAACGTCCCCACGGTCTCGCCCCGGGCGAGCACGTGGCCCTGCATCGCCCCGAGGAGCGCCTTCCCGGTCGCGCCGGGCGCGAGCGAGAACGAGCTGTCGAGCGCGAACAGCCGGAAGTGGTAGTGATGGGGCGCGTCGCCCCGGGGCGGGCAGGGCCCGAAGTAGCCGTCGTGTCCCGTGCTGTTCACGCCCGCCACGCTCCCCGCGGGCGGAGGCCCGCCCTCGGGGACGCCGGCGTCCGTCGGCGGGATCCGATAGGCCACCCAGTGCACGAACGTGCCGGGCACGTCGGTGTCGACCACCATCAGCGCGAGCGAGGCCGCGCCGGCCGGCACGCCCGACCACGCGAGCGGCGGGATCGTGGCGGTGCCGGCGCACGTGTACCTCGTGGGGATGGTGCCGCTGTCGGGGAACGCGGAGCTGGACACGTGCAGGATCCCGGCAGTGCCGGCCTGGACGCTCGCGCCCGCCGTCCTTCCGGCGGGAGCCTCCGCGCCCACGGGCGCCGCCGCACCGGCCTCCGCATCGTGCGTCGCGGGCGCCGGGCGGGGACCGCACCCGGCGGCCACGAGGGACAGAAGAACGGCGAGGGACGGGACCGTGGCACGGGGGGTCATGGGATGCTCCGCGAGGGCTGACGGGGAGGGCCGGCCCGATAGGATCGGGTGTGCGGGACCCGTGCGCCAGGGTGGATGAGGGCCTCCGGGCGGGCACCGCTCGAGGCGTGCGCGGAGCAGGCCACCATTGCGCGCGTTTCGAGCGGGTCGGCAAGTTCTCCTGCGACGATCCTCCCACCCCACCGGAGACGCCGTGCCCGAGCCGCAGCCCGAGCTCCTCACCGTCATCATCCCCTGCTTCAACGAGGAGGGGGCGGTCACCGACACGGTGGGGGACGTCCTCGCCGTGGCGGAGCGGCTCCCCCTGCGCACCGAGATCCTGCTCGTCGACGACGGCTCCACCGACGCCACGGCCGCGCGCATGGAGGCGCTGGCGGCGGCGCACCCGGGCGTGCGCGTGCGCCGCAACCCCGCCAACCTCGGGCTCGGCCGCTCCGTGCTCGCCGCGTACGAGGAGATCGACCCGGATTCCTGGGTGACCGTCATCCCCGGAGACAACGAGTTCCTCTTCGACTCGATCGAGAGCTTCCTCGCGGTGCGCGAGCGCTTCGACGTGATCCTGGGCTACCTCCAGAACCCGGTCATCCGCCCCATTCGGCGCCGGCTCGCCTCCCAGGCGTTCACCCGGGTGGCGCGGTTCCTGTACGGGTTCGGCTTCCAGTACCTGAACGGCATGAAGCTCTACCGCGCCTGGGCGTTCCAGGGGATCGAGGTCGCGTCGGGAGGGCACGCCTACACGGCCGAGCTGCTGGCCAAGGCGCTCCTGCGCCACCCCCGCCTGCGCATCGGGGAGGCCCCGTTCGCGGCGCGCGGCCGGGCCAGCGGCTCCTCCAAGGCCATCCGGCCGTCCTCGATCCTGCGGGCCCTGCGCGACGTCTGGGTGGGAAAGATCTCCGTGAACCGATACCGCCAGCAGGTCATCAGGGGAGCGCCCCGGGAGGATCGCCGTGTCCGGGCCGGATGACGTGACGTTCCCGTTCCTGAAGGTCCCCGGGCTGCAGGAGAAGCCGCGCACGCGCGGGCTCACGTCGATCCTGGACCGAGGACTGGGGCCCGCGGAGACCGCGGACCTGGCCCGCGTCGCCGGCCGGTGGATCGACGTGGCGAAGCTCGGCTGGGGCACGTCGCAGCTCACGCCGCCGGACGTCCTCGAGGAGAAGCTCGCGCTCTATCGGAGCGCCGGGGTCCGGACGTGCACGGGCGGCACGCTGCTCGAGGTGGCGCACGCGCAGGGCCAGGTGGACGCGCTCCTGGAGCGCGTCGGGGCGCTGGGCTTCGACCTGGTCGAGGTGTCCAATGGGGTGCACCCCATGACGGAGCAGGAGAAGGCGGACCTGATCCGGCGGGTGCGGGCGGCCGGCCTGGCGGCCTGGAGCGAAGTGGGCCGGAAGGATCCCGACGAGGACGCCCGCATCGGCGTGGAAGAGCGCATCCACATGGCGCACCGGGAGCTCGACGCCGGGGCGGAGCGCGTGGTGCTGGAGGCGCGCGAGTCGGGCACGTCGGGCATCTACGACACGTCGGGGCGCCCGCACCGCGAGCTGATCATGCGCCTCGCGGAGCGCATCGGCGCCGAGCGGCTCGTGTTCGAGGCGCCGCGCAGGAGCCAGCAGGTGTGGCTCATCCGCACGTTCGGGCCGGACGTGAGCCTCGGCAACGTGGCGCCTGTCGACGCGCTTCCGCTGGCGACGCTGCGTGGCGGGCTGCGCGCCGACACGCTGGCCGAGTTCCACCTCTCGGGGCTCGACGTCTACACGGAGGTCGGCACGCACGGAGCGCTCGCCGCCCGGGAGCGCGGCGGCGTGGTCGTCGTCATCGACGCGCTGCGCGCCAGCGCGATGATCGTGGCCGCGCTCTCCTCGGGGATGCGCGCGGTCCGGCCCGTGGCGCGCGTGGACGAGTGCGTGGGCGACGTGACGGCCGGCGAGCGGGGCGGCCGCAAGCTCCCGCACACCGACCACGGCAACAGCCCCACGGAGATCCTCGCGCAGGACTACCGTGGCCGCACGCTCACGCTCACCACGACGAACGGAATCGAGTGCCTGCTCGCCGCGGCCGGCCGGGGGGTGACCGTGCTCGTGGGCACGACGCTCAACTGCGCTGCGGTCGCACGCGAGGCCGTGCGCCGGGCGCGCGACGACGGAACGCCCATCACGCTGCTCATGGCCGGCCGCAACAACCAGGAAGCGCCCGAGGACGCCCTCACCGCGGGCCTGATCCTGCGCGCCATGGGCCCGGGCGTGCACCTGCACGGGCCGCCGCTGCCGCAGACCAGCGCGCTGCAGGCCGACTTCTTCACGAGCGACTCCGGTCGGAACCTGGTGGCCCTGGGCTACGCGGAGGACGTCGACCTGTGCTCGAAGGTCGACCTGTTCGAAGTCGTGCCGATCCTCGTCGAAGGGCTCCTGGTCGGGGCGGCCGGCGAGCCGGGGACGGCTTCGTGAGCGGATCGGCGGGATCGGCGGCGACGCGGCAGCGGATCCTGGTCACGAGCGCCGCAAGCTCGCCGGGCATCGACATCACCCGGAGCCTCCGGCTCGACCGGACGCTCGAGATCGTGGGCGCGGACGCATCCGAGCCGGGGCGCCTCATGGCCGCGCGGCTCTGCGACCGGGTCGTCGAGCTCCCGGCGGCGGCCGCGGACCCGGCGGCGTACGCCGAGGCGCTGGACGGTGCCTGCCGGGACGTCGACTTCCTCTTCGTCTCGCTGGACGCGGAGGTCGAGGCCCTGGTCGGCATCGGCCACGTGCCGGACTGCCCGACCGCCGTCCCCTTCGATCGCGCCGCGGTGCTCCTGGACAAGACCGCCACGACCGCCGCGCTCCCGGAGGCGCTGGCTCCCGCGACGGAGCGCGTCGAGGACGCCGCCGCGCTCGCCGCCGCGCTGGAGCGGCTGCGGCTTCCGGCGTGGCTCCGCCCGGCCAGGGGCACGAGCGGCCAGGCGAGCCTGAGGGTCGACGACGCCGAGGACGGCAGGCTCTGGATGGAGCTCTGGGGCCGGCGGGGCCTCGCCGGCGAGTGGATGGTCCAGGAGTACCTTCCGGGGCGCAACCTCAACTGGACGGGGCTCTTCCGCCGAGGCGAGCTGCTGTGCGCCGCGGCCATGGAGCGCCTCCGGTACCTTCTCGGCAACGTGTCGGTCAGCGGGGTGACGGGACAGGTGAGCCTCTGCGAGACGGTCGCCGAGCCCGCGTTCGCACGCGCCGCCGAGGAGGCGGTGCGGGCCCTGGCCCCCGATCCTTCCGGGCTCTACAGCGTCGACCTGCGCGGAGACGCGCGGGGCCGTCCGCGCGTCACCGAGGTCAACCCGCGGCCGGCCGGGCGGCCCTGGCTCTACACGCTCGCCGGCGTAAACCTCCCGCTCGCCGCCTGCCGCGCGCTCACGGGGGGGGACGTCGGGGACGCGGTGAGGGAGGGAGGGCCCGAGATCGGCGTGAGGCTCCACCGCCAGATCGACGTCGAGCCGGTCGTGACGCGACGGTGACCCCGCCGGGCCCCGGCACCCGCGCCCCGGGCGGGAGGGGCCGAGCGTTGCCCGATCCGGGGCCCTCGGCCAACTTCAAGACGATGGTTCCTGCCACGGAGATCGTCCGCCTCACGGTCAACGGCGACCGGCACGAGCTCGGTGTCCCGGGCCACTACACGCTCCTGGAGACCCTGCGCTACGGGCTGGGCCTCACGGGCTCGAAGCAGGGCTGCGACAAGGGCGACTGCGGAGCGTGCACGGTCCTGGTGGACGGCGAGCCCACGCTGTCGTGCATCACGCCGGTGCACGAGGCGGAGGGACACGAGATCGTGACCGTCGAGGGCCTCGCGACGCCGTCGGGACCCCATCCCCTGCAGGACGAGTTCGACCTCCACGGCGCCGCCCAGTGCGGCTTCTGCACGCCGGGGATCCTCTGCTCGGCGGCCGCGCTGCTCGCGCGCACGACCGAGCCCGGCCGGGAGGAGATCCGCGAAGCGCTGGCGGGCAACCTGTGCCGGTGCACCGGCTACACGAAGATCTACGAAGCCGTCGAGGCGGCCGCGGCCCGGATGCGGGGCGATGGCTGAGCGCCGCCGCGCGTTCCGGCTGATCGGCAAGCCCCAGCGCAAGATCGAAGGGCTGGAGAAGTCCACCGGACGGGCGGTCTACGCCGACGACGTCCGGCTCCCGGGCATGCTGCACGGCAAGATCCTGCGCAGCCCCCACCCGCATGCCCGCATCGTCTCGATCGACGCGTCCGCGGCGGAGGCCCTGGAGGGCGTGCACGCGGTGGTGACGGGCCGCGACATGCCGGTGGCGTACGGGATCATCCCCTGGACGCCGGACGAGTACCCGCTGGCGCTGGACCGCGTCCGCTACATCGGGGACGGCGTGGCGGCGGTGGCGGCGGTGGACGAGGACACGGCCCTCCGTGCCCTGGACCTCGTCCGCGTGGAGTACGAGGAGCTGCCCGCGTTCCTGGATCCGTTCGACGCGCTGGCGGCGGACGGGTCCACGCCCTACGTCCACGAGGCGAAGAAGCCGGGGCGGAACGGGAACGTCACCAAGCAGGTCCACCTGGAGTTCGGCGAGGTGGACACGCTCATGGAAGCCTCGGACGCCGTCGTCGAGGGCGAGTACTTCTTCGAGGGCACCACGCACGCGCCCATCGAGCCCCACTGCGCAATCGGCCTCTGGGAGCCGGACGGGAGGAGCGACTCGGCGAACGGGGCCGGCGCCCGGCCGCCCACCGTCGGGAAGCTGACGGTGTGGTCGGCGACCCAGGTGCCCCACTACCTGCACCGCGAGCTGGCCCGCGTGCTGGGGGTGGACCCGGCGCGGGTGCGCGTGATCCAGCCCCTGGTGGGCGGCGCCTTCGGCGGCAAGAGCGAGCCGTTCGACCTGGAGTTCTGCGTGGCCGAGCTCGCCAGGAGGACGGGCCGCCCGGTGAAGATCCTCTACACCCGCGAGGAGGTCTTCTACAGCCACCGCGGCCGCCACCCCTACCACATGAAGTACCGCACGGGCTGCGACGCCGAGGGCAAGCTGACCAGCGTGGACGCCGAGATCGTCCTGGACGGCGGCGCGTACGCTTCGTTCGGGCTCGTGACCACCTACTACTCGGGCCAGCTCCTGTGCGCGCCGTACGCGATGCCGGCGTACCGCTTCGACTCGACGCGCGTCTACACGAACAAGCCCGCGTGCGGGCCCAAGCGCGGCCACGGCTCCGTGCAGCCCCGCTTCGCGTTCGAAGTGCAGATGGACAAGCTGGCGGAGCGCGTCGGGCTCGATCCCATCGAGATGCGCCGCCGCAACGCCATCGGCGAGAACACCCGCACGGTGAACGAGCTGCGGGTCACGTCCAACGGCTTCCTCGACTGCCTGGCCGCCGTCGAGCGCGCGAGCGATTGGCACGACAAGTTCCGCAGGCTCCCCTTCGGGCGGGGCGTGGGGGTGGCGGGCTCCACGTACATCTCCGGCACGAACTATCCGATCTACCCCAACGAGATGCCGCAGTCGGCCGTCCAGATCCAGATCGACCGCTCGGGCCGCGTGGCGGTCTTCAGCGGAGCCAGCGAGATCGGGCAGGGATGCGACTCGACCGTGGCCTACATCACCGCCGAGGAGCTGGGCGTCCCGCTGGAGCACGTGCGGGTCTACCGCGGCGACACGGACTTCACGCCGGTCGACCTCGGCGCGTACTCGAGCCGCGTCACGTTCATGCTGGGAAACGCGACCATCCAGGCGGCGCGCAAACTGCGCGGGATGGTGAGGCGGGCGGTGGCCGAGAGGTGGGAAGTGAAGCCCGGGGAGGTGCTTCTGGCGGGAGGACGCGTCCTGTGGGCGCCCGACACGGAGCGCCAGATGAGCCTGCGGGAGGCGTTCAACCTGGCGGAGGCGAAGTTCGGGACGCTGAGCGCGACCGGCTGGTACGACACCCCGAAGGACGTCCACGGGGCGTACCGGGGCGGGACCATCGGCGCGTCGCCGGCCTACTCGTTCACGGCCCACGTCGCCGAGGTGGACGTGGACGTGGAGACGGGCTTCGTGGACGTGAAGAGGATCTGGGTCGCCCACGACTGCGGGCGCGCCCTGAACCCGGTGCTCGTCGAAGGGCAGATGGAGGGCTCGGCCTACATGGGGTTCGCGGAGGCGCTCATGGAGGAGCAGGTCTTCAAGGACGCCGGGCACGGGCGCGCAGGGCTGCACAACGCCCCCTCGCTGCTGGACTACCGCATCCCGACGAGCCTGGACACCCCGGAGCTGGAGTCCCTCATCGTCGAGTCGATCGATCCCGAGGGTCCTTACGGCGCCAAGGAGGCGGGCGAAGGCCCGCTGCACCCGTCGATCCCGGCGATCGCCAACGCGATCTACGACGCGGTCGGCGTGCGCATGGACCGCCTGCCGTTCTCGCCGCCGGCCGTCTGGCGGAAGATGCAGGCCGCGCGGGCCGCGGGAGCGCTGCGGAAGCCCGAAGCGCCGGGGCGTGCGGTCGCGGCGTGCTGAGGCTGCCCCCCTTCCGCTACCACCGCCCCGCGAGCGTGGACGAGGCAGTGGCGCTCCTGGCCGAGCACGCCGGGGACGCGCTGCCGATCGCGGGCGGCACGGATCTCGTGCCCAACATGAAGCACCGGCTCTTCGAGCCGGGGCACCTCGTGGCGCTCAAGGGCGTCGCGGAGCTCGGGGGCATCCGCGAGGAGGACGGGTGGCTGCGCATCGGCGCCGCGGAGACGCTGGCCTCGGTGGCCCGCAGCGCCATCGTGCGCGCCCGCTTCCCCTCGCTCGCGGAGGCGGCCGGCCACGTGGCGGGGCCGCAGCTCCGCAACATGGGCACCCTGGGCGGCAACCTCTGCCTCGACACCCGCTGCACCTATTACAACCAGAACGAGGAGTGGCGCCGCGCGATCGCCTACTGCATGAAGGCCCCCGCGGCGACCGGCGGCCGCGCCTGCGCCACGGCCGACGGCTCGAGCATCTGCTGGGTCGCGACCAGCAGCCCGCGGTGCTGGGCGGTGAGCAGCACCGACACCGCTCCCGCCCTGATCGCGCTCGGCGCCGACGTCACGCTGGTCGGCGTGAACGGCGAGCGCCGGCTCCCGCTGGAGGCCCTGTACCGGAACGACGGCATGGCGTACCTGGCCAAACGCGGCGACGAGATCGTCACCGCGGTGCACCTGCCACCCGCCGCGGAGGGATGGCGCTCGACCTACTGGAAGCTGCGTCCCCGCGGTGCGTTCGACTTCCCCGTGCTCGGGGTGGCGGCGGCGGTGCGGCTCGACGGCGCAGGCGCCGTCGCCGACGCGCGCGTCGTGCTCGGCGCGGTGGCCTCGCGGCCGGTCGCCGTGCCCGAGGCC
>JBJKSF010000121.1:0-4592 GCA_046704285.1 Longimicrobiales bacterium
ATCGGAACCCGCGCCGCTCCCGTGTCGTAGCCGACACCCCGCTCCTCCAGCCAGGCCATCACACCGTCGGCCGCCGCCAGGCCGAACGCGGAGCCTCCGGTGAGCAGGAGCGCGTCGAGGCGACCGACCAGATGGTCGGGCGCCAGCGGGCCCATCTCGCGGCTCCCGGTCGCGAGGCCGCGCACCTCGGCCGCGCCGCGGAACCGGCCGAGCACGACCGTGCACCCGCTCGCACCGTCCCCCGTCCCCGCATGTCCGACGCGGATGCCGGGGACGGAGGTCAGCGTCGCGTTCACGGAGCGGGGCTTCTCGCGCCGGCCCGTTACTGGAGCCTCCCGACGTCGGGGAGGAGGGAAGGGTCGAGGTTCCCGCCGCTGATCACCACGGCGATCCGCCGGGCCCCGGCGCCCGCGGCGCCGCACAGGAGCGCCGCGGTGGCGGCGGCCCCGCTGTACTCCACCACGAGCTTCTGGTGGCCCACCATGAGCCTCGCGGCCTGGCGGATCGCGTCGTCGTCGACCAGCACCACGTCGTCGACGAGATGGCTCACGTGATCGTACGTGAGGTCGGAGCAGATCACCGGCGCCAGCCCGTCGGCGATCGTGTCGATGCGGTCGAGCAGCGTCGGCCCTCCGTGGTCCAGCGCCGTCCGCATCGAGGCGGCCCCGCGCGGCTCCACGCCCACGACCTTCGCCGTCGGCAGCAGGCGCTTCACGGCGGCGGCCACGCCGCTCGCCAGGCCGCCGCCCCCGATCGGCACCAGCACCAGATCCACGTCCGGCCATTCGCGCGCGATCTCGAGGCCGACGGTCCCCTGGCCGGCGATGATGTGCCGATGGTCGAACGGGGGCACGACGACGAGTCCCTCCTCCTCGGCGATCGCCTCGGCGCGCAGCTTCCGCTCCACCGAGGTCGTTCCCTCGAGGACCACCTCCGCACCCAGCCTGCGCGCTCCCGCCTTCTTCACCTCGGGCGCGGTGGTGGGCATCACGACCACGACGCGGGCGTCGCGCAGCTTGCCGGCCAGAGCCACCGCCTGGGCGTGGTTCCCGGACGAGTACGTGATGATGCCGGCCGCGAGGCGCTCGTCGGGGAGCTGCGAGACGAAGTTGTACGCGCCCCGGATCTTGAACGAGCCGGTGCGCTGCAGGCTCTCGCACTTCAGCCTCACCTCGGCGCCGACGGCCTCGGACAGCACCTCCGACGGCAGCAGCGGCGTGCGCACGGCCACCCCCGCCAGACGGTGCGCCGCGCCCTCGATCTCGGCCAGGCCCACGAGCCCGTCGCCCGGCGCCTCGCTCACGCTTCGTCCCCTCCCTCGTCGGTGAGCTCCCCGGCCGCCGCGGTCCCGGCGCCGACGTCCTCCTCGTCGAAGGCGGGCGCACCCTCGTCGTCCACCTCGCCCAGTGCGTCCTCGGAGACCACGCGGGCGACGTCCATGACCGAGTCCCCCTCGTCGAGGTTGACGAGCTTGACCCCCTGGGTCGCACGCCCGATCACGCGGATCTCGTCGATGCGTTGCCGGTTCACGACGCCGTTGCGCGTGATGACCATGAGCTGCTCGTCCTCGGTCACCGACTTGATGGCCACCACCTGCCCGGTCTTGTCGGACACCTTGAGGTTGATGACCCCCTTGCCGCCTCGCTTCTGCAGGCGATAGGCGTCCACGGACGTCCTCTTGCCCATGCCGTTCTCCGAGACGACCAGCAGCGTCGAGTCCGGCCGCACCACCACCATCCCCACCACCACGTCGTCACCCGAGACCTGGATTCCGCGCACGCCCTCCGTGGCGCGCCCCATCGGGCGGGCGTCGACCTCGTTGAAGCGGATCGCCATGCCCCGGCGGGTGGCCAGGATCGCCTCGTCCTTGCCCGACGTGATCTGCACGTCGATGAGCTCGTCGCCCTCGCGCACGTTGATCGCGTTCAGCCCTACCGCACGCACGTTCCCGTACGCCGAGAGCGCCGTCTTCTTGACCACGCCCTGGCGCGTCGCGAACAGGAGGTATTTGTCCTCGGAGAACTCGCGCACCGGAACGACGGCCGCGATCTCTTCGTCGTCCCGCAGGTTCAGCAGGTTCACGATCGGCTTCCCGCGCGAGTGGCGCTGCCCCTCCGGGATCTCCCAGACCTTGAGCCAGTAGCACTGCCCGGCGCGCGTGAAGATCATGAGGTAGTCGTGCGTGGAGGCCACGAACAGGTGCTCCACCCAGTCCTCCTCCTTCGTCCCCATCCCCTGGAGTCCGCGCCCGCCGCGGCGCTGCGCGCGGTACGTGTCGACCGCCAGCCGCTTCGCCCAGCCCTGGCGCGACACGGTGATGACCATGTCCTCCTCGACGATGAGGTCCTCCACGTCGAACGCGCCGACGCCGCCCGTGATCTCCGTGCGTCGGTCGTCGCCGTACTTGGCCGCCATCTCCCGCAGCTCGTCCTTCAGGATGTCCCTGCGGCGCTGCTCGGACGCCAGGATCCCTCGCAGCTCCTCGATGAGCGCGCGGACCTCGGCCAGCTCCTGATCGAGCTTCTCCATCTCGAGACCGGTGAGCCGGGCGAGGCGCATGTCGAGGATCGCCTTCGCCTGCCGCTCGCTCAGATCGAACGCCTCGCGGAGGGCGACCGACGCCGCCTCGGGGTCCTTGGACGCGCGGATGATCTCGACGACCTCGTCGATGTGGTCGACGGCGATCTTGAGCCCCTCGAGGATGTGCTCGCGCTCGAGCGCCTTGTCCAGGTCGAACTGGCTGCGTCGCACGATCACCGTGTGGCGGTGCTCGATGAAGTGCCGGATCATCTCGCGCAGCGACATCACCGTCGGCACGCCGTCCACCAGCGCCAGCAGGATCACGCCGAACGTGGACTGCATCTGCGTGTGCTTGAACAGCTGGTTCAGCACGATGTGGGGCACGGCGTCACGCTTGAGCTCGATGACCACACGCATCCCGTCGCGGTCCGACTCGTCGCGCAGGTCGCGGATCTCCGAGAGCTTCTTGTCGCGCGCGAGCTGCGCGATCTGCTCGATGAGGCGCGCCTTGTTGACCATGAAGGGGAGCTCGGTCACGACGATGCGCTCCCCGCGGCCCTCCACATCCTCGACCTCGGCGCGCGCGCGCATCACGATGCGGCCCCGGCCCGTGCGGTACGCGTCCTGGATGCCGTCGCGCCCGCAGACGAAGCCCGCCGTGGGGAAGTCCGGCCCCTTGACGATGGCCTCGAGATCCTCCTGGGGGAGGTCCGGGCGGTCGACCAGCGCGATCACGGCGTCGACCACCTCGCGCAGGTTGTGCGGCGGGATGTTCGTCGCCATGCCGACCGCGATGCCCGACGATCCGTTGACGAGCAGGTTGGGGAACCGGGCCGGCAGGACCGTCGGCTCCTCCTTCTGCCCGTCGAAGTTCGGGACGAAGCGGACGGTGTCCTTGTCGATGTCGGCGAGCAGCTCGGTGGACAACGCCGTGAGGCGCGCCTCCGTGTAGCGGTAGGCCGCGGCGGCGTCGCCGTCGATGGAGCCGAAGTTGCCCTGGCCGTCCACGAGCGGATAGCGCAGGGAGAAGCTCTGCACCATGCGCACCATCGAATCGTAGACGGCGACGTCACCGTGCGGGTGGTACTTGCCCAGCACCTCCCCGACCACGGTGGCGCTCTTCTTGTAGGCGCGCCCCGGCGTGAGGCCCAACTCGCTCATCGCGTAGAGGATCCGCCGGTGGACGGGCTTGAGCCCGTCGCGCACGTCAGGAAGCGCGCGCTGCACGATGACGCTCATCGAATAGTCGATGAACGACTCCCGCATCTCGTCCTCGAGCAGCCGGGTCAGGACCTTCTCGCCGTCCCCGCTCGCCGAACCGAGGTGATTCTCCATGCTCGACAGCCCGTCCTTCCAGGGTGACGCCGGATCCGATCCGGCTCCTCAGACCAACCTGCCCGCGACGTCTCCGCCCGCGCCCCGCTCAACCCTGCAAGGCCAGACCGATCCAGCCGCACGTCTCGCACGCACCGCGCGAGAGGCGCTGATCGGGGCCGAACGCGGCGCCCACCACGAAGCGGCGCGCGGGCGCGCAGAACGCCATGCCCGAGCGGATCGCGGTGATCCCTGCGCCGAGTCGCGAGATCGTGAGGGAGAGGGTCTGCGTGAAGAGCTCGAGGCCCAGGGCCAGGAGCAACAAGGCGACGAACGCCAACAGGCGGCGCACTACCGGTCGCCCTCCGGGGGATTCCGATGACTCCTGGCGGCATGCAGCACGCGGTCGTTCCTCCGATACGCTCGTGCGGCTTCACGACACCGCACGCCGGAATGCGGAGGCTCCGCGACCCCTCGGGAGGGACCCGTCCAGCACCGGGCGCGCGCGAGCCTCGTAAGACCTATGAAAATAACCCCCCGGAGGCCCCGGCGGCAACCGGGGAAAGCCGTATGGCGCAACGGTTTTCGCCGGTTCGCGCAGGCGCCCCGAACGGGCGGCGCCAGGCACCCTCTCAGGCCACCGCCACGAAGTCGCGCAGCTCCCGGAGGCCGGCCCCGCGGAGCAGGCGGCGCAGCGTCTCCCGGCCACCCGCCCGCCCCACCGCGCACAGGTGCAGCGCACCCCGCACGGCGAGGCC
>JBJKSF010000122.1:0-16591 GCA_046704285.1 Longimicrobiales bacterium
TGCACGGCGAAATCGGCGAGGTTGTCGCCGGCCATAAGTCGGGACGGGAGTCGGACAGCGAGCTGATCATCGACATGAATATCGGAATGGGCGTCGAAGATGTCGTCCTCGGAAAGGAGATTTACGAACGGTCGAAGCAGTTGGGGCTTGGCCGTGTGCTACCTCTGTGAGGCTAGGGCGGTAGAGACGAACGATGAGTGACGGCGGCGATACGACGTACGAGGCGCCCGGAAAGCTCAGTCCCTCGGAAAGCGTAGCAGCTCACGGCATGGTGACTGCCACGACGGGTGCCGCAGCCGTTGAAGCCGGGGTCGATATGCTGCGTAAGGGCGGGAGCGCAGCGGACGCGGTCGCGGCGACCGCCCTCGCTCAGATCTGTCTGGCGGCCGGATCGTGGGTGAGCTATGCGGGCATCTACTCCATGGTGTATTTCGACGCCTCGACGGGACGGGTACACAACCTCAACGCAGGCTTCAACACCATTGAAGGGGAGGAGGACCCGCACGGAATCCCGGGGGTCGATCCGGAAGAGATCGCGAAGGGAGGGCTCAGTGCGTTCCAGTCTCAGGCGAGCGGCCGAACCGCCCTGACGCCGGGGTTCATGGCCGGGATCGAGGCGACCCACAAGCGCTTCGGGAAGCTGCCTTTGCAGGCGATCTTCGAGCCGGCGATCCGGTGTGCCGAGGAAGGCTTCCCGTGGACAGCCGGTCACGCGCGACAGTACGCGTTTCGCCAGTCCGTTCTTTCCCGGCTCGAGGAGACCCGCTCGGTCTTCGCGAAGCCGGACGGATCTCCGTACGCCGTGGGCGAGATCTTCAGGCAGCCGACGCTCGGCAAGACACTGCGACGCGCGGCCGACGAGGGGATCGGCGACTACATGTACCGCGGCGGATGGGCCGAAGCGCTGGTCGCCGCCGTGAGACGAGACGGCGGCAAGATGACGATGGCCGATCTGCACGACTACGAGGTCGTCTGGAG
Organism: Longimicrobiales bacterium; assembly: GCA_046704285.1. GTDB lineage: Bacteria > Gemmatimonadota > Gemmatimonadetes > Longimicrobiales > Gaopeijiaceae > SZUA-318. Next base: position 979 of record JBJKSF010000122.1, read on the forward strand.
CGAGCCGGCGCACGGCAGCTACCACGGCCACGACATCTATTCACATGGATTGCCCGCCGCGGGCGGCGCTTGTCTCACGGAGGCGATGAACGTCGCGGAGCTCGCAGAGCTCTCGACGAAGGGCCGCTATTCGCAGTCGCCGGAGGCCCTCTACTGGCTCGCGCAGATCGCCAAGCTGGCGTTCGTTGTGGGCGCTGCGCCGCTCAGTGATTCGTCGGAGCTGCAAGCGGCGATTCGCTCGCTCGGTATCGATCTCTCGCTCTCCTCGCGGCTGAGCAAGGACACGTCCAGGGCACTTTGGGAAGCCATGACGTCGGGAGGCCTACCGGGCATCGGAGCATCGGCAGACCGGCCTGCACATTCCGATTCGGTCGTGGCGATCGACCAGTGGGGCAACATGGCCGCAGTGGTGCATTCGATCAACACGGTGAGCTGGGGCTCCACGGGGATATTCGTCCAAGGTGTCTCCATCCCGGACTCGGCCTCGTTCCAGCAGCAGGCGGTTGCCGTCGCCGGTCTCGGGCGTCGGCTTGCCGATCCGACGAACCCGGGCCTGGTCCTGAAGGATGGCCAGCCATTGATGGCCTTCGGATCCATCGGCGCGGGCCTCCACATCCGGACGGTGGGCTCGCTCATTGCCGTCCTCGACCTCGGGCTCACGCCTCAGCAGGCGATCGACGAGCCGAGCATCGGGGGCTTCTTGGACGGTATCGACAAGCTCACGGTAGGCACGAAGGAATTTGCCCCCGAGCTTCTGCAGGCCGTGCGCGACCTCGGTCAGGATGTCGTCGAGAACGATCCGATGCGTGGCTACTGGATCGGCATCCAAGTCGACCCCGTGAGCCGCGAGCTGCATGGCGGAGCGATCCGGGAGCTCGCCCTGGGGGGCCGTGCCGTTGGCTACTGAAGGGAAACACAGTCCCCAGCCCGACACTGCCCACCCGAGGACGCTCACCATGACCCAGGAAGGCTCGATGTCGCCGAGCGCAGGCGGTGCCTCTCAGGTGTCGGCTCCGGCAGGAGGAGGTGCGGGACCCGATCCACGACAGCGGCTGCCGGTCTCGAAGATGCTGCGGAGTATCCTGATCGACGCGGGCGTGCCAGCGGCCTGTTACTGGCTCTCGATGGCCTTCATTTCACATTCCGAGGTCGTCGCGCTGATCGTGGCGAGCATCTTTCCGACGCTCCAGAGCCTGCATGCGCTGATACGAAAGGGCAAGCTGGATCCAATCAGCGTTGCGATACTCATGGGCCTGTTGGTCGGGGTTGGGGCACTGTTCCTGGGTGGCGGCCCGAAACTGCTTCTGATACGTGAGTCGCTGTTCACGGTGGCATTCGGGTTCGCGTGCCTCATATCACTGTTGTTCCGATCCCGGCGCCCCCTGATGTTCTTCTTCGCGCGGTACACCGCTGCGGGGAACGATCCGGCCAAATGTGCCTGGTATGACCAGCTTTGGCAGTATGCCGGTTTCCGCCGGATCCAACGAGTCATCACCCTGGTCTGGGGGTTGGTGTTCATCGGTGAATTCGTGCTCCGGCTGGTGCTGATCTACACGACCTCGCCGGGGACGGTGTTGGCCGTCTCTCCGGCCGTTCTCGGCGTTGCCAGCCTCCTCGCGGCGGTCTGGACGATGCGGTATGCCGCCCGCTCGTCCGAGGGGATCACCTCCGCGCGCTCGAACGGTCCGATACACGAGGTATGATCGCTTCTGTTGTGCCGTACGCAGCGTGCGATCCGGAAGGGGCGTAATGATGCAGAAGGATATTCGGGAAACCGAGCTGTACCGGGAGGCGGAAGATCTCTACAGGAGACTCCGTCAGCCGGGCACCGGGCAGATCAGTGATGCTGTGGAAGTGCATGCCTCGCCAGGTGGGGAGCATGCGGTGTTCGCGGGCACCATCGTGGACGAGCTCGAGGGATCGCCACCGAGCAGGATCTGTCGCATTGATCTCGAATCGCACGACGTGCGGGTCCTCACCTTCGGGCCGAATACCGATCGGTCTCCGAGGTATTCACCGGACGGCCGACACGTTGCGTTCCTGTCCGACCGGAACAGACCCAGGGATTTTCAGCTGCATCTGCTCGATCCGGTGAGCGGCGCGGCGCGGGCGACACCTCGCGTGGAGGGGTGGGTGGAATACCTGCACTGGTCACCGGACGGCCAGCGCATCCTGCTTGGGGTCGCAGGCCATGGGGCCGACATCTCCGGGGGCCAGGGCGCGATCAGCAGTGAGCGCCTCGAGGAGCAACATCCAGCCTGGGCGCCGACAGTGGACACGGGGGACGAGAGCTTCCGTTGGCGCTCTGCCTGGGTCTACGAGCTTGCGACGAATCAGGTCCGTCAGGTCAGCCTGCCCGACACGAACATCTGGGAGGCGGTTTGGTGCGGCAACGAAGCGCTTGCCGCGGTGACCTCGCCCGGTCCCGGCGAGGGGCTCTGGTACAGCGCTCGCCTCCACGTCCTGGCGACTGCGTCGGGGGAGAGCCGGGAGGTCTACGCGCCGGCCGATCAGCTCGGCTGGCCGGCAGCCTCTCCGTCGGGGAAGCATCTTGCCGTGGTCGAGGCGGTGTGCAGCGATCGTTGGGTCGTGGCGGGAGATCTGCGCATCATCGAGACGAGAACCCGGAAGGTTCAGCGGATCGATACGCGGGGCGTGGACATCACGTGCACCGAGTGGCGCTCGGATCGGCACCTGCTGCTCGCGGGCCATCGAGGACTCGAGACGGTGGTGGGCCTCTTCGACGTGGTCTCGGGAGTCTTCACGGAGGTGTGGGCTCGTCCGGACATCTCGACCGGAGGCCGCTATGTCTCCGTAAGTGGACTCGGGGAGGCCGGGGACTGCGTTCTCGTCGGGGAGAGCTTCACGCGGGCTCCGGAGATTGGAGCGATCCGAGGAGGCGAGTATCGGACCATCAAGTCCATCGACCTCGGCTACGCGGAGGAGGTCGAGGCGGTGGGTGCGGTCGAGGCCGTGACGTGGGAGGCGCCCGACGGACTCGAGATCCAGGGTTGGCTCGTGCGGCCCAAGGCGAAGGGCCCGCACCCGCTCGTCATGAACGTCCATGGGGGGCCCGTGTGGCATTGGCGGCAGACGTGGCTCGGGCGTTCGGGCGTCTGGATCCTGATGTTGATCGAGCGGGGGTATGCGGTCTTCTTTCCCAACCCACGGGGCAGTGCCGGTCGAGGCCAGGACTTCGCCCGGACCGTGCTGGGAGACATGGGGGGCGCGGACACCCGTGATTATCTCTCGGGCCTGGATCATCTGGTCGCGCAGGGCGTCGCTGACCCGAAGCGTCTCGGTGTGACCGGCGGGAGCTACGGCGGATTCATGACCTGCTGGTTGATCGCTCAGGATTCGCGGTTCGCCGCCGCGGTTCCCGTGGCGCCGGTGACGAACCATGTAACCGAGCACCTGCTCTCGAATATCCCCCATTTCGTGACGCTGTTTCTTGCCGATCGCTACGAGAACGCCGGCGGGAAGTACTTCGAGCGCAGTCCCGTCATGCACGCGCACAAGGTGAAGACGCCCACGCTGAACATCTGCGGAGCGCTGGACCGGTGTACGCCGCCGGAGGAGGCGATGCAGTTCCATCGAGCGCTGCGCGACAACGGGGTGGAGTCCGTGCTCGTCACGTACCCCGAGGAAGGTCACGGCGTGCGGATGTTTCCCGCCGCGATCGATTATGCGGCGCGGGTCGTGGGTTGGTTCGAGCGGCACATGGGAGGGTGAGTCTCCCCTTCACGCAAGAGGCAGTGTCGGATTCGCCGGGGCTGCGCCGCGCGGCCCAGACGCGAGCTCGACTGGCGTCCGGGCTACGCGAGCTGGCGCGACGGGTTCGTCAGCGGACTGCGCTGAGTCGACCCGCCGGCGCCGGACTCCGTCACGTCCCGTTCTTCGTCGCCCGCTCGACTTCAACGCGCCAGTTGAAGATCACGTTCAGGTCCGCCGCGTTGTCACCGCTGGACTCGACCATCAGGAATCGTTTGCCATCCGGGGTCACGCTGTAGTCGCGATGGTAGAGATCCTGCACGAGACCGGGGAGGGTGAACAACACCTTCGGTGTTCACTGGGCGGTGGTGGTGATCTCCTGGACGAAGCGCTCGGCGCCCAGGACGGCGGCCAGCTCGGGCTTCAGGACCTTGATGGCCACCTCGCGCTGGTGCTTCAGGTCCTCGGCCAGGTACACGGTCGCCATGCCGCCCACACCCAGTTCGCGCTCGATGCGGTAGCGGTCCGCGAGGGCGGCGGCGAGGCGGGAGGGAGGGGACGGCATTGCTCGCAAGATGCGACCGCGGCGCGCGTAAGGCCAGGCTCGCGGACGCACGCCGGCTCCAGGGCGTCCTCAGCGTCGCGTGCTCCGATGATCTCGCACCCACGACCCACCCGATGCGCTCGACACCCTCGACAGGCTTTCGTGACGAAGATCCGGTGGCTTCGGCACAGACGCTTCCGGGCGAAAGTGCGTCCATCGTAACAGGTGAAGATGTCCTGCCCGCCGGGGGGTGACGGCGCCACCCAGTGGACACCGTCGCCCTGCGGCCAGCGAAGAGGCTTCGCCAGAGCGCTCACGCTTCCTCGTCCTCGACAGTCTCGGCGACGTAACGGTGCACCACCCAGGCGCCCACGATGAGGGCCGCACCCGCGGCCGCGAAGGGCAGCTCGAAGGAAACGACGGCGAGGAGCCCGGCGATCAGAGGCCCGATGGCGATGCCGAGGCCGAATCCGCTGGTCACGAAGCTCATTTGCTGCCCCTCGCTACCCTTCGTGGCGATGTCTCCGACGAGCGCGAAGGCCGGGGCGGCGATGGCGGCGGAACCGAGCCCCTGCAGGAGGCGCACCCCGGTGAGCTGCATGGTAGACGCAACGATCCCGAGCGCCGCAGTCGATGGCGCCATGAGCAGCAGCCCTCCGATGATCAACGGCTTCCGTCCCACTCGGTCGGAGAGGCGTCCGAGCGGAATCTGGAAGATGAGGCGACTGACCATGAGCGCGCTGAAGGCGATGCTGAAGCCGAACGCGGTCTCCTGCAGGCGCTGGTTGAACTGCTTCTCCAGCGTCGTCATCATCGAGAAGGAAGCCGCCATCAAGAAGGTCGCGAGCGCGGCGCCTGCAATCGCGGAGCTCAGCAAGGACGTGTCGATCATCTTGAACGGGCGACGCCTGGACGAGGGCTCGACGGGGATGTCTTCGACCCAGACCTGCACGAGCAGGAAGCCCAGGAAGATGAATGTGGCCCCCGCGATGAAGGCGGCGTTGAACCCGAAGCGGCTCTGCAGGAAGCCTCCGATCAGAGGGCCGACGGCGAAGCCTCCCATGCGCAGCGTGGTGTAGATGCCCATCGAGCCGCCGCGGGTGCTGCGGTGGCTGGCGGCCGCCATGATCGCCATGGACGCCGGGATGGTGAGCGCCACGCCGACTCCCTGGACGGTGCGGAGGATCAACAGATCGGTGAAGCGCACCGCGAAGATGAAGCCGAGGGTGGCTCCCCCCATCACGGTCAGGCCGAGGAGGATGAGCAGCTTTCGCTTGCCGATGCGATCGCTCAGAGCTCCGGTGATCGGTTGCAGGAGGGCCGTCACCAGGCCATACAGCGCGAGCAGAATCCCCACCCTCACCGACTCCGGGAACGGGAACCAGGGAGAGGAGACCTTGGCCACGTAGAGGGGGAGGGCGATGAACAGGATGCTGTTGCCGACGGCGTCGCCCAGCCGGGCCACCGAAAGGGCCACGACTTCTCGGTTCCCGCCGATACGTGCGAAGAGCCCTCCCTGGCTCTCTCCCTCTGGCTCGTGACCCTTCACGCGCACCTCCCCGTGTCGCTTCCCGTCCGATTGGATAGGAACGATAACGGGGATGGGGGTCCGTCCCGCTCCAGGACTCCTCGAGCATCGGGCCACCCGTTCTTGAACCGGGGATCGGGCATGCCGGGGCGGGTCCACTTCGGTGCTCCGGATGTCGATCGGCGCGGGCTTGGCCATCCGCACTGCATCCAGCCGCGGTCCTGCCGTGCAGGTTCGCTTCGAGTCTACCCGGGCCTGTCCCGGAAGTAGCGGCGCACCGCTTGAATCCCGCTTGGGTCGCGGCACGTACCGGAGTTATCGAGTCGGACGATCATCCAGGTGCGTGGGGAAGGGAGGATGGAGTGGGAAGTACTTCGATCGAGGCGGTCGGGCGCCCCCGGACATCGTGGGGCGTGGGCGTGAGCGGGATCGCCCTGCTGTGGCTCGCGCTCATTCCGGCCAGCGACGCGGGCCAGATCTTCTTCCAGGTGGCTCTCCGTCGAGAGCCACCTGGTTGGCTGGACGTGGTCGACTTCGCCATGCTCGCGGCGCTGCTCGTGCTCTCGGTAGCGGTCGATGCCTGGCGCCCCCTGCGTCGCTGGTTTCTGGCTCTGATCGCCTGGGGCGTCGGTGGGGTGATCGTAGGGCACCTGGCAGCCCTCATGACCCTCGGCCGGGAGGCGAGCATGTTCGCCAACACGCTGCTCCGGCTCATCCCGTGCGCGCTGCTCGCCTTGACACTCCTCGGGACCGGACTGGTCCGGAAAGACGTGTTCCTGACACGCGGTGACATGTCCGCTGTCGCCCGGCTTCCGTGGGGGACGGTGAGCTGGAGCCGTCTCGGCCCGGCCCTGATCGTGATCCTCGCAGTGGGCCTCTCCATCCAGCTCACCCTGACGGTCCACCCCGATGCGCGCCTTCTGGGTCGTGCGCTGGCTGCCCTGCCACTCGCCGTAGCCTTCGCTGCGGTGAACGCGGCGCAGGAGGAGTTCTCGTACCGGGCCGTGTTTCTCGTCCATCTCGTGCCGGCGGTCGGCGCCTCGCAGGCTCTGCTGGTGACGTCGCTCCTGTTCGGCCTCGCGCACTGGTACGGACACCCCGGGGGGCCGTCCGGCGTGCTGCTCGCCGGATTCGCGGGCTACCTGTGGGGCAAGAGCATGATCGAGACGCGGGGCTCGGCCTGGGCGTGGCTCATCCACGCGTTTCAGGATGTCGTGATCTTCGCGTTCCTCGTGGCGGCCGGAGGGTGACACGGGCGTTGTGCACCAGGACCACGTCCGGCGAGGCGAGTCGTCACGTCCGCCTTGTGCTGCTGGTTGGTGGAGCGGGGGCGCGCTATCTTCGGCGCCTTCTCCGTCGGACAGTTCGATTCGGCTCTCGGAGGTGATCGACATGCGCGCACTGCCCCTCGCAACGATCCTCCTCTTGCTCGCGTCGACCGCCACCGGATCCGACGCGCAGCAGGCCGTGCGGCTGCGCTTCCTGCCTCCGGTCGGACAGGTCACGCACTACCGGATGGTGACCGAGATGTGGATGCGGATTCCCGAGATGACGTCGGCCGACACGGCGCAGCCGATCGTCGACCAGACCGAATATTTCACGAGGACGGTCGTCGCGCGGAAGCATGGTACGTGGACGGCTAGGACAGTCATCGATTCCGCCCGGACCGGGGGCACGTTCGGCGCGCGCATGGGGAAGGGGGACGCGTTCCGCGGCACGGTCATCCGGCAGACCTTCGATTCCCTCGGGCAGATGGACTCCTCCAGGGTCACCCCTCCTCCTGGCGCCCCTGCCTCCGCCGCGGAGGACTCGCGGCTCGTGAACGGGATTCATCGGTCCGAGCTGTCATTTCCGGCGCGGCCCGTTCGCGTCGGCGAGTCGTGGACGGACTCCGAGGCGATGTCCATGCCGCTGGGGCAGGCCCACGAGTCACTCCACGCCCGCATCACCTTCCGGCTCGAACGGCTGGAGCGCGAGGGGAAGGACCGCGTGGCGGTCATCTCCTCGACGATGCCCATCGTGGGCGAAGCGTCGGTCCCGAACGTTGGCAGCGTCCCGGTGACCGGTGTGGTGAAGGGCACGTACCGCCTCGACGTGGACGCCGGGCGTCTGCTCGATGCGTCGACCGATGCGAACGTGAAGGTCAAGACGGTCACGATGCGCACGCACATGGTGATTCGGCGGGTAAACTAGGTACGAGGCGCCGCGCGTCGCTTACATGTGTCGACCGGGTCGATATCGGGCCTTTCCGATGCACCACCAGAACCCCTAGTCGGTGCCGGTCACCTCATCCCCGACTACCCGGCCGCCTTCCTGACACGGGCTGCCCGTGAGGTTGCCACCACTCGCCTGAACGATCCAGTTGGTGGTCGCGCCGACGGCCGGTTCCCACGCCGCCTGGAATCCCGACAGCTTCGAGAAGTCCGGCGTGGCGAGGGTGACGGACGCACCGCCGATGTATCCATGCGTCTCGTTGACGCCGATACTGTGCGCATTCCCGGGGTCTCCGTAGACCAGGCTCGCGACACCATTGTAGTCGGCCGGCATGGTGAGAGTCGCCTGCAGCCGCTTGTAGCTTCCGGACAGCACGGACATGGTCGGCTGCGGAAGGAGCGGTGCGAAGGTCTCGGTACGGTTTCCCATGGTGTGGAAGATGTCCAACAGGCTGGCGAAGTTGTCCCCGCTGGACACACCTATGTCGAAGGCGTGGAAATCGGTGGGGTTCTGCAGCGATGCCGGCACGCCGTACGCCGTGAACGGCGACGCGGTGGGGAAGAGGAAATACAGCAGCCCATCGCCCGTGCAGGCGCTCCCGGTGTAATACGCCATCTCGGCCGTGAGCGTACCGCCGCCGGCATTGCTCACCGTGATCGTCCCGGTGGCGGCGCTCTTGGCCTCCGCGCTGCTGAAGTCGAGCAGCGGGATCGCGCCGTTGTCCTGCACCGTCACGTTCCGGCGGATGATCACCTTGTCGCCCGCCGAGGCGCCGGACACTCCTGTCAGCCAGGCCACCAGGTCGAAGCTTCCGCTCAACATGTCGGTGAGCCCGTAGTTCGTCGCGGGGTATGCGGCCAGGCCGTGCCCTTGCGCCATCGAGACGTTTACTTCCTGGCCACTCGCCAACCCCGCCACCGTCCCGCCCATCGAGTTGGTGCCGGTCGGCGGACAGAACGCCATCGGGCCCGATGTGAGCTCGGACTGCGTGTAGAGATCAACGGTGGTCTGGGTCTGACCGTTGGTGGTCGGCCACACGTACGCGAAGCCGCCCTTGGACTGGGTCACGTCGAATTGATAGACGTGATTGGAGCCGGTCACCGCGGTCCACGCTCCGGTGCCGTTCTGATAGGCGAACCAGACGGGCTGTTGCGACGCGGGACAGGCCGAGAAGTCCACCTTCACATTCGGGCTCCCGCTCCCGGTGGTGCCGCCACCGCCACCCGCCCCACCCCCTCCTCCGCCCGCAGCGGTTGGCCCGCTTATGGAGCCGCACGACGAAGCGATCAAGGCCAGCGCTGAAGCGCATAGACCCATGGCGAGGTGACGAACAGTGCGGGACGACATGACGCCGATTCCGGGAGGGGGGAATGAGCCGGGTCGACACTGAACCCCGGATGTTCGAACGCAGAGGAGGTTGAGAGGGCCTCTGGACTGAAGCGCATGGTAGGCTACGGGTCGAGCACGGGCAAGCGCCGAGGGTTGCCCGCGGCGGATTGAGGGCGAACGGGCGCGTGGGTGTTCAGGCGGGGGTGCGCCGGCCCATGTGCATCTCGCGCTTGCTGACGCCCCGGTAGGCGCCCTCGATCCCGACGGACACCACGATCAGTCCCGCCAGGATGCCGATCTGCCAGCGCGTCGCCGGGCTCGACAGCGTCTGCCAGCACAGGGCGGCGAATGCCACCACGCAGCTGGCGAGACCCACTGCCGCCACGGACCGGCGCGCCTGCGTCTGGCTCGCCAGACGCAGGTTGGCGAGGTTCACGGCGGCGAAGACGAGCAGGAACCCGGCGCTACCCATGGTCGCGATGGCGGCCAGCGGCACGAAGTTGACGATCATGATCGAGAGCACGGCGAAGGCCACCATGCCTTCCACGGGCTGCTTGCGGATGTTGCGCTCGAACTCCGCGGGCAGCTCACCGTAGCGAGCGATCAGGTACGTCAGGCGGCCGGATCCGTAGAACGTGGCGTTGATCGCCGAGCTCGTCGCCACCAGCGCGGCCACGATCATGAGCACGGCCCCGGTGTGGCCGGCGACCACACGTGCCGCCGCGGACAGGACCGAGTCGTCGTGCGCCCGGATGGCCGTGAAGTCCATGTGCCCGATGACCACCACGGCGATCAGCACGTACACCAGCATGACGATCAACACGCCGCCCAGATATGCCGCCGGCAGGCTGCGGCGGGGGTTCCGGGCCTGGCGCGCCGCGTTGGCGATCAGCTCGAAGCCCTCGTAGTTGAGGAAGATCACCATGGCGCCCGCGACCAGCGGCACGGGCCCGACCCAGGTCGCCGGCGAGAGGCGCTGGAAATGCCCGGGGACCATCACTCCAGCGACTACGAACGCGGCCAACAGGATCATCTTCACCAGGTTGAACACGTTCTCGCTGCGTATCACCACGTGCGGGCCGACGAAGTTGAGCACCGCGAGTGCCACCAGGATCGCCGTTGCCAGTACGTGTGTGAGCAGCGGCCCGCCGCCGAAGAATTCCGCACCGTAGCTGCCGAATGCGTACGCATAGACCGCGAGCAGGATGATGTAGCCCAGGCACAGCAGGATGCTCATTGCGCCGGTCGCCGTGCCGGTGCCGTAGGCGCGGTTCAGGAATTCCACCGTGCCGCCGGCGCTCGGGTAGCGCAGCGTGAGCTTCCAGTAGGAATAGGCGGTGAGCAGGGCGACGATGCCGGCGACGACGAAGGCGATCGGCGCCGCGCCGCTCGTCAGCTCGATGGTCAACCCGGTCACGGCGAAGATGCCGCCGCCGATCATCCCGCCGATCCCGATCGAGAGCAGCGACCAGGCACCGAGGGTGCCGTTGGCGGCGTCGGTGGTGGGGGGAGGTGGGGTGGCCTCTTGCATGGGGAAGCTCCTGCCGCCGGGAGGGTAGGACCGTGCGGGTCAGCCGCTGCAGCGCGGCGCTCCGCACCGGGGGGTTGTCAACACGAGGCTCGAAACGCAAACCAAGTTGCATCCTGGCGAGGGAAGCGTCGATGCCAGCGACGGGGAAAGGCCTGCCGCGCCAGAGACGTCAGCGCGTCAGACGACTCTCCCAGACTCGAAGCAGCAGGCCCTTGAGCTCCGTGAAGGGCTCCGGCCCGAGCTCGGCCCTCCATTCATCCTCGATGGTCCGGAGGATCTCGTGGATCTTGGCATACGCCGCCTTTCCGCGATCCGTGAGGTGGACGATGCGCGCGCGGCCCTGGTGCGGCGCGTCGGAGCGCTCGATGTAGCCGACGCCTTCGAGGCTCCGCAACAACTGGTTCATGGCCTGCTTGCTCATGCCGGCGCGCTCCGCGAGCTCGATGGGACGGGCCCCGTCGGGCCCCGGAAACTGCAGCACCGCCATGTGCGGCAACCGCAGCTCCTCGAAGCCCGCGGCGTTGAGCTCGGCGATGATCCGCCGGTGAATGGCGTGGGACGGTACCCGGAGCAGGGCTCCGATCAGCATCCCTCCCGGAGGGAGTTGTGGTGTAGGCGTTGACATCATGGTAAATGTAGTTTACTGTCTCACGGCGTACGGTAAATGAAATTTACTATCTTCACGCGAGTCACGACAGGGAGATGAAGATGACGCCCCAACCCATCGACCTCCGCGTCAATCCGTCGGACGAGATCATCCGCCTGGGTCCGCTCGGTGTGCGCTTCCTGATCACGGGAGAGGACGCCACCGGCAGCGTCGCCGTGTTCGAGCTGACCGTCCCGGGCGCACAACGGCTCGCGGCACCGGCGCACAGTCACGACCACTACGAAGAGACGATCTATGGTCTCGAGGGTGTCGTGACCTGGACCGTGGACGGGAAGAGGATCGACGTGGGGCCCGGGGAGGCATTGTGCATCCCGCGCGGCGCCGTCCACAGGTTCGACAACGAAGGCGACCAGGACGCGAAGGCGCTTTGCGTGATCACGCCCGCCGCGATCGGCCCACAGTATTTCCGCGAGTCCGCGGAGGTGATCGACGCGGCGGCCGGAGGGCCGCCGGATCGGGCGAAGATGGCCGAGATCATGGCACGGCACGGCCTGACGCCGGCCGTGCCGCAGCCCCAGGCATAGCGCCGACGAGAGGCCGCCAACGGGGGCGGTGACGCGCGGCTAGGTAGCGGCCTCCAGTCTTGCGAAGCGGACACGGCATTCACCATATAATGCCGTCCCGCCCACTCGGGAAGCGGCGGGACGAGCGCGCGCGACCATCGCGCGATTGTGGCATCCTCGGCGGGAGGAGACTGCAATGGGCGTATCACCAGCCGGCGGGAACCCATTCCACAAGCTGGACCGGCAGAGCGTCATCGGGGCGTTGAAGTCCACGGGATCGAACGACCCCGACGTCCTGTACGCGAAGAAGCAGGAGCTCGCGGCGGCGAACAAGCACCTCAGGCTCGTGTCGTACATCGCGATGCCGTTCGGCGTGCTCCTCACGATCATGTTGATCACTGCCGTGTTCGGCATCCCGTTCTTCTTCTTCGGGCTCTGGCTCTGGTACTTCAGCAAGAAGAACCTCGCCGTGGTCGACGGAGCGTACAACGAGTACCTGAGCACGATCCCCGCCTCCGCGTAGCACCTCCGGCCTCCGCCTCCGCACGAGGCGAGCCGGGCTCGGCCGGGAATCGCAGGCACGCAGGCACGGTGGGTCGTCCCGTGGGACGGCCCGCCTCTGAGCCCTTGTGCGCCGGTCGCGCCGACCGGCCCTCGCTCAAAGCGGCCGTCAGCGCTGCGCTCCGACGCGGTCCCTCAGCAGTCCCGGCACGTCCGTCACGACGGTCAGACGATGCGTCGTGCGCTCGGTCGGCAGAAGGAGAAGGAGGTAGCGCCCGTCGGGGAAGACATCGTAGGAGTATCCGGGCACGTTCTCGTACTGCCCGGTGAAGACGAGCTTCGGGAGCCCGATCGTCGGAGGGTCGCCGGGGGTGAACGACACCTCGAACCACTCCGATCCGTAGCGGAAGGAGATGCGCCGTCCGTCCGCGCTCCACCGAGGCTCCTCGCCGCCGTCGACGGAGACCCGATGGCGGATCGCGGGGTCGGCCGTCGACACCACGTACACCTCCGACCGTCCCGCTTGCAGCGACGTCGCCGCGAGCCACGCGCCATCGGGGGAGAACCGCCCGAGGCTGTTGACGCCGGACACCGGGATCGCGCCCGCGGCCAGGGAGTCCCGTCCCACGATCCGAAAGCCCTCGGGTCCACGCTGGAACAACAGAGCGCCGTTCGGTGATGCCGTTTGGGTGACGAGCGGGCCTTCCCGGGTGGTATCGAGCGCCGCCGGCCCCTTCCGGCTGGACAGCCACACGGGCCCGCGGATGGTCGCCTGGACGATTCGCTCGCTCGTCCCGCGCGCGAGGTCGCGGACCCAGAGGTCCGGCAGCCCCTTGACGGGCCAGATGGCGATGGCCACCCGGCGCCCATCGGGAGAGATCTCGAAGGTCCCGTAGTCAGCGGGGGGCAGTCCCAGGGAGGCGATGGATCCGGATGCCGAGCGGACGACGAGTGCCGTCCGTCCCGAGCCGGGCGTGCTGGCCATGACCACCGCGCCGTCCTCGCTCGTGGCGTATTGGGCGGTTCCCTGGCTGTTGAACCGCACGTTCGCGCTGACCTGCACGGGACTGCCCGTCGGCCGAAGCGTGCCGGGCTCGACCGGCACCGCGAGCAACGTCCCGGCCCCGCCCTGTTGGACGTAGAGGAGATACCCGGAGGGAAGCAGCGTGGGCCCGAATCCGAAGATCGCGTCGGCGACCACGACGGAGTCGACGGGCACGCGGCCTCCGCTCGTCAGGACCCACTCCGAGCGCGTCGCGAAGTCGAAATAGCGGAGCAGATGCTGATAGCTGTAGACCATGCCCGAGCGGTCCGGCGTGATGCTCCCGGCTCGCCTGGGTCCTCCCGGGATCGAGTCGGTCCACCCGGAGAACGCATCGACGAGCATCGGCTTCTCACCCTGGCGCCCGGCGACGAAGATGCGCGAGGAATCGAGCCACACCGATCCCCATGGCTCGTCGACGGTGGCGAGTGCCTGCGGGGTGCCCCCGGCGGCGGGGACCTTCTTGAGCACGGTGCCCGAGAAGAAGGCGATCGAACGGCCGTCGGGAGAGAACGTGGGGCTGAACGCCCCCTCCGTGCCCGCCAGCACCCGTGATCCTCCGTGCACCAGGTCCCGCACCACCAGCGTCGTGTCCGAAGCGGTCGGGCTGACATACACGAGCTGGAGACCGTCGGGGGAGACGTCCAGGGCGCGTTGCTCCACACCGAGCGGGGCGGGCCCGAGGAACGCGAAGGGCAGCGAGTCGGGCAGGACGAGATCGAGCGTTCGCGCGACGCCACCCGAGGCCGCCCCCGGGCGCGCGACGGGTCGCGGCAGCCACATCCCGAACGCGGTGCCGAGCGCGAGCGCGAGCCCGACCATGGCCGTGGAGCGCACGCGGCGTCGCGCCGGCGTGGATCCGGGAGCGGAGCGTGCCACGGTTGCGGCCCCTTCGCCGGCCAGCGCTTCCGCGAACTCGACGGCGCTCGCGAACCGGTCCGCAGGCAGCTTCTCGAGGGCTCTGAAGACCGCGGCTTCCATCGCCGGGGTGACCGTGCGGCGCTGGGCTGCGATCCCCCGCGGCCTCTCCGTCAGCATCTGCGCCACGATCGCCTGCGCGGTCGAGCCCGTGAACGGTGGGTCACCCGTGAGCATCTCGTACGTGACACAGCCGAGCGCGTAGATGTCGGACCGGCCCGTGATCTCGCGCTCTCCCATCGCCTGCTCGGGGCTCATGTAGTGCGGCGTCCCGAGCGACATCCCGCTCTCCGTCATCCGGGTGCCGCCATCGGTCCGACTCACCGCGAGGGCGATCCCGAAGTCGGCGACCAGCGCCTGTCCCTCGTACAGCAGGATGTTCTCGGGCTTGATGTCACGATGCACCACGCCGTGCCGGTGCGCGTAGTCCAGGGCGCTCGCCACCTCGCTGGCGATGCGCACCGTGTCCTCTACCGGCAACTGCTTCTCACGCCGCAGCCGGTCCCGCAGGGTCTCGCCCTCCACGTACGGCATCACGTAGAACACGCTGCCGTCGGCCTCACCGCTGTCGTGGAGCGGGAGGATGTGGGGATGCTGCAGATGGGCGGTGGTCTTGATCTCGTGCAGGAACCGCTCCGCTCCGACGACCGCCGCCAGTTCGGGGCGGAGGACCTTGAGGGCTACGTATCGGTCGTGCCTCAGGTCGCGCGCGAGATAGACGGTGGCCATGCCGCCCGCGCCGAGCTCCCGCTCCAGGACGTAGCGGTCTCTCAAGGCCTCGGTGAGTCGATCCAGCGGCTGAGTCATGGAGACTCCGGGTGCGATTAGGCTACGATAGCGCGGGGACGGGCGGCCGGCCAGATCGTCCGTAACTGGGCGAGCCTGCCCGAGGCGACGCGCGAGTCGCTGAGTTCCGGTTGACGCTGGTCGGCCGCACGTCTAGACTGGCGAGCCTGGCCCACGGACGGGGAGCCCCCCCCCGGGAACTGCCCAGATCTCTGCGGAGCGCCTCCCAATACGGCCAGACGCGGAGGTCCACCCGATCGCGTAGCGGTCGGCCGACCGGGCCCCGAGACGGTGCGGAAGCTCGGGCATGGCTGCGCCCGTTCAGAGAGCCGGTGACAG
>JBJKSF010000123.1:0-2578 GCA_046704285.1 Longimicrobiales bacterium
CGTAGAGCCCCGCGACCAGGTCGCGCCAGCGCAGCAGCTCGCGCCGGAAGGCGGGCCGGACGGCTCCCTCCGCCGTGAGGTCCACGAGGCGGAGCGTGCGCGCGTAGCCGCGCCGGCGCCGCTCGCCGTCGTCCGGGCCCAGGAGGCGGACGGTGCGGTTCATCTCGTTCGCGATCATGAGGATCTGGCGGTCGAGGTCGAACGCCGCCCAGCGAGCCGCGTCGAGCGAAGCGTGCTGGGTCACGGCAGAGGCTCGCCGCGGCCGACCAACCGGAACGTGATCTCCCGCATGCGCGCCCGCACCGCCTCGTCCTGCACCTCCATGCCCGGGTTGTCCTGCGAGGGGCGGATGTTGATCAACGACGTGTACTCGATGCAGTCGGAGGGGTCGCTGTCCGGATAGTAGTTGGCGCCCCACAGGTCCCGCTGGCGGCTCCCCGACTCGAGGAGCAGCGCCTCCGCGTCGGCGTGCAGCTCGCCGCCGAGCGCGATCACGCCCCGCTCCACGTCCACGACGTACTTCACCATGTCCTCGAAGAAGCGGGCGAGCAGCTCCCTCAGAACGCCCGCCTCGACGGGCTCGGTGAGCAGCACGATGTCGGGGACCGGATCCATGCGCGTGCCGGGATGCGGGGACGGCCCGCCCGGGGGACGGGGACGGCGGGTCGTGAAGTTACGCCGCCGGCCGGGCGCGGTCCACGCCGGCCCTCATCCCGCGGGCTTGAGCACCTTGAAGGCGCGTACCCAGTCGCCGTGCAGGAGGCCGGGGATGCACCACAGGATGCACAGCGGCTCGATCGCGCGCGCCGCCACGGAGCCGCCCAGATCCTGCCACTCCCATCCGAAGTCGCGCAGCACCGCCTGGACCTGGGCCTTCGCGCCCGCGTCGTCGCCGCACAGGAACATGGTGGGCGGGCCCCCGGGCAGGTCCGGATCGACCATGAGCGCGCTGCCCACGCTGGAGAACGCCTTCACGAACCGGGCGTCGGGGGCGAGGCGCTGGAGCCGCTCCATGAGCGAGTCGTCGAGCGACGTGAAGAAGCGCAGGACGCCGCCCTCGGGCGGCGCGTCCGCGATCGGGTTCGTCGCGTCGATGACGGTCTTGCCCGCGAGGCGCTCGGGGCCGCACGCGCGCACCACGTCCTCGGCCGCCGTGCCCTTGACGCACAGCACGACGAGCTCGGCCCACGCCGCCGCCTCGGGGAACGTGCCGACCGACGCGCCCGCGCCCGCGGACGCCCTCCACCCCTCGAGCCTGGCCGGGTCGCGCGACGACCACATGACCGTGTGGCCGTGGGCGAGGAACCCGTCCGCGAGGGTCCGGCCCACCTGTCCGGAGCCGAGGATGCCGACCTTCATGGGATGCCTCCCGGGTCGAGGGGAGCCGCCGGTCTCGAGGAGCACGAGGGTGACACCCGGTCGGGCGGCTCCTGGTTCCACGCGGGCCGACCGCAACCGGGCACGCCGTGCTTGCCCGCCTGTGCGGATAAGCTTAGTCATTGAACGTGGGCTGATCTGGTCGAAGCCCCTCTCCCACCGCGGCCGGCACTCCCTGCCACCGGCCGGTCGGACGTCGATCGACACGGCCCGACGGACGCCCGTGACGGAGATCGACAGAATCCAACGCGTCCGAGGAGCTCAGTATGCTTCGCTGCATCCGTACGTGCCTCGCCGCCGTCGCCGCGCTCGCCCTGGCGACGCTTCCCGTCTCGGCCCAGAAGGAGCTCGGCATCCACGCCGGAGCCTCGATCGCCACCTTCGGCGGAGCGGATGCGGGCAGCCCGAACTCGCGCACGGGCGTGAACGTCGGCGCCTCGCTCACCCTGCCCGTCGCGCGCCTCCTCGGCATCCAGGTGGGCGCGGGCTTCGTGCAGAAGGGGGCGACCCAGAGCAGCGGGGGCGTCGACGTCACGCTCGCCGTCGACTACGTCGAGGTGCCCGTCCTGCTCCGCGTCGGGATCCCGTCGTCCAGAGCGGTGAGCGCGCACGTCCTGGTCGGTCCCGCCGTGGCGTTCCAGACCAGCTGCAAGGCGAACGGCTCGGCACCGGGCATGAGCGTCAGCGTGGACTGCAGCCAGATCGGCGCCGACCTCCAGAAGACCGACGTCGGCGCGATGGGTGGGGTCGGCCTGGACCTCGCGAAGCCCGGAAGGCTCACGGTGTCCATCGACGCGCTCTACAACGTCGGCCTCAGCTCGATCGTGAACGGGGCGGACACGAAGAACCGCGCGTTCACGATCCAGGCAGGGCTGGGCATCCCGCTGGGGTGAGCGCGACGCACGCCTGACGCGCCCGCGGCGCGGGCACGTCCCCGTCAGCCATGGTGACGCCCCGCGCCGCGGGCGAGCGTGTGCGGCATGGCCTCCAGCGTCCCATCCGTCGGCCCGCAGCCGCCGCCCCCGGGAGCGAGCGCGACCCTGTGCGGCGCCTACATCCACGTGCGCTTCCCGTACGCACCCGGGCTCATCGCGCGCATGCGCAGCGTTCCCGGCCGGAGATGGGAGCCACGCCTCAAGCTCTGGCGGGTCCCGGACACGCCGGCCGCCCGTGACGCGCTGCTCGTCGCGCTCGGCCTGCG
>JBJKSF010000124.1:0-8500 GCA_046704285.1 Longimicrobiales bacterium
TGGTGGCCGGCTCGCTCGCGCTCCTTGCCGTGGCCGGCTCCCTGCCGGCGACCGCCTCGGCCCAGGCGGCCACGCTCTCTCCCTCCGACTCCGCGGCCCTGGTCAAGGAGGCCCACAAGCGCCAGAGGGACTTCGAGCGCGTGCACCGGAGCCAGATTCCCCTCACGCCGCTGCGGCAGGGGCGCTGCCAGGCGCTCATGGGCCGGATCTGCGTCTGGTTCGCGGGGCAGGGCGAGGCCGACTTCCCGCCGGAGTCCGACGTCACGGCCAAGGCACGCACGGCGCTCATCCAGTTTCTGGCCAACGCCTCCCACGAGATCCGGGATCCGTGGATCACCGGACAGCTCGTGCGCTACCTGGTCGAGGACGGCGAGCGGCTCGAGGCCGAGCACGTGGCCGAGACCTGCGACCTGACCGAGCGCTGGTGGTGCGACGCGCTCCTCGGGTACGTGCTGAACATCGACGGCTCGTTCGTCCGGTCGGAGGACGTCTTCCGCATGGCCATCGACTCGATGCCGCCCGCGGAGCGGGTGAAGTGGACGAGTCCGGGCTATCTGCTCACCCAGGACCAGGACAAGACGTTCGAGAAGGGCTCTCCCGCGCGGCGCGACAGCCTGTGGACGCTCTTCTGGCGGCTGTCGGATCCCCTGTACCTCGTCCCCGGCAACGATCGACTCACCGAGCATTATACGCGCCTCGTGCAGGTGCGGATGGAGGAGGACGCCGCCAACTCGCAGGGGGAGAAGTGGGGTCCCGACATGAGCGAGGCGCTCATCCGCTACGGGAGGACGATCGGAGTGAGCCGGAGCTGGGAGCATCCGCTCGGGATGAACCTGCAGGAGAACATGGCGGACACGCGGACCGTCGTCTGGCACCAGTCACCCGGGAGCCGCGGCTACCTCTTCCCGGAGAAGTTCCTGAAGGCGCCGGCGGACATCCCGCCGGAGAGCTGGATCACGGCGCCACGGGTGTCCCGGACGTGGTACGCGCCCCCGTACGCCCCGAGCTTCCACGAGCTGGACACGCAGGTCGGCCGGTTCCGGCGGGGGGACTCGATGCTCGTCGTCGCGGCCTTCGAGCCCACGAACCCGCCGCCTCCGCCCCCGCAGGAGGAGCAGCCCGGGCGGCCGCACGTGGTGTTCGGCACGCCCGGCATGCCGGGCATGCCCGGCACGTTCGCCAACCCCTTCGCCGGCGAGCGCCGGCGACCGTTCCCGGGGCGGCCCCGGCCGGACACCGTCCCGCCGAAGCCCCTGGTGTTCGACAACGGCCCTGTGCAGACCGGGCTCTTCCTGGTCCCGCTGGGCGGAGGGAGGCTCCTCGACACGCAGGGGAGCGAGCCACAGGGCGTGCTGACGCTCGAGGCGCCCGAGGGACAGTACGTGAGCAGCGTCGAGGTGTTCGACCCGGGCGGCAA
Organism: Longimicrobiales bacterium; assembly: GCA_046704285.1. Classification (GTDB taxonomy): domain Bacteria; phylum Gemmatimonadota; class Gemmatimonadetes; order Longimicrobiales; family Gaopeijiaceae; genus SZUA-318. Next base: position 1,418 of record JBJKSF010000124.1, read on the forward strand.
GCGCGCCTGGCGGGCGCGTCAGGGCGTCGTGCAGGACTCGCTCGTTCCCGGGGTGCCGGCCGTCTCGGACATGCTGATCCTGAAGCAGGGCGCGCCGCTGCCGGCGAGCCTGGAGCAGGCGATTCCCTGGGTCCGGCCCGACGTCGACATCGCGCAGGGTGAGCGCTTCGTCGTGGTGTGGGAGGTCTACGGTCTCCAGGTGGCCCAACCGATCGGGGTGACGCTGGGCTTCACACGTGGACGGCCCGGGTTCCTGCAGCGCGTCGGGCGGTTCATGGGGGTGCTCAAGCCCGCCAACCCGGTGAACGTGACCTTCCACGAGACCGCGCCCGGCAACGTCCAGACCCTCTTCCGGGCCGTGTCGCTCCAGCTTCCGCACCTCGATCCCGGGCCGTACACGCTGCATCTGCGGCTGGATCTGAAAGGGCGGTCACCGATCGTGACGAGCCGCCCGATCACGGTGGTGGGCAGGTCGTAGAGGTGCGCGGGGATCGGGCGGAGCGACGCCCGCCCGGCTACGGGTCTTCCGTGCGGGAGGCGGCGTTCTGCAACGTCCGCGGGCTCGGGATGCCGCCGTCGTAGCTCAGGACGGGGCCCAACACCGGGTCGCCGAGGACGTCGAAGTAGTTGCGGGCGACGCCGTCCACCAGGACGATGGGCGCGACGAACCGGACGCCGTGGCTGTAGTCGGCGTACAGGGCGCCGTGCACGGTGCTCAGAGGCTGGATCGGATGGCCCACGGCCAGATGCCACCCGTAGATGGCGACCCGCCCGGGATGCATGCGGAGCCGGCGGCTCAGGACGACGTCCTTCTTCTGTCCGGCCGTGAGGGGACCGAGGGGCATGCCCGCCCGCTCCGCCTCGATGCTCCGGTTGTGCTCGAGCACGTATTGGGGAGAGCGCATCCAGGGGCCCGGGGGGAGGGGGATGGGGCGAAGGTGCACCGCGGCCTGCTTGTAGACCGCGTCCACGACTTTGCGCGTCGGTAGACAGAGGTCGAGCACGCGGGCGATCGTCTCCGCCGTCGGCAGGTCGAGGGGCACGCGCACGAAGTCCCTGTTCGATCCCACGGAGAGGTAGTCGGGCATCACCCACACGGTGGCGGTGACCGTGCGTCCGCCGCGCGTCGTTCCCACGAGTTGGACCGGGCGGAAGCTCCTCAAGAACCTCGGCACGTTGCCCTCGAGGATCTGTGCCATGATGGCATGCTGCCGCGCGGCGGCCGGGATCCCGCTCAGCTGCTCCATGAACGCGGTGCCGCCGAGCGCGTGCGGCGGGCGAGGAGGGATCGTCGGGTCGTGGACTCCGATGCCACGGTCCACGACACGTCTGGACAGGGCGTGCGCTCCGGCGCCCGCGACCGGGAGCGCGACGAGGAGGAACAGCGCGGCTCGGGTCGTCATCGCCGTTGCTCAGGGAGCGTCTTGCAGCAGCGGAACCCCAGGTGGTAGTTGCGGTGACTGTCCGAATCGAGCACGCGGCTCCCGTGCCAGAACGGCGCTCGCCACCGGCAGGCGTCGTCATGCGCCCGGACCCGGTCGAACACGAACCAGCTTCCCTTCATCTCGGTGTAGCCCAGATCCTTGCTTCCCCGGCTCGCCATCTGAGCGGGGGTCAGCGGCAGGTTCATGTGCTCGGCCGCGTTGCCGTTGAGGTCGTATACGCCCAGTGCGCTGCGGCAGCCCGGATACATACCCGCAGGAAACGTGTTCGAGCCGCAGAGGGCCCAGGAGCCCCCGTCGCACCCGGACGTCTTCCGGCTCGACGTCGCGCACACGCCTGTGCGGTACTCGGGCCCGTAGCTCCACACTTCGTGGGGGGCATCCGCCCGGTTGTGCACGGCACGCATGCGCGCGATGGCCGTCGCGGGGGGTACGCCTCGAGCCAGGTCGAACGGATAGTCGGGCGGCTGCAGGCTCCCGGCACAGGCTCCCTCCCACTCGTGCGCGTCGCACAGCCGCTTGCCCATGGCCTCGCAGATGTGCGCCGCCTCGCTCGCGCGCACCCATACGACCGGGTACTCGCAGGGGATGTCCGGGAACTCGAACTGGTCGATGCAGGCCCGCGCGTCCTCCGGCCTCTGCGTCGCCGGGTCGTAGAGGGGCGCCATGTACGGGGCGCCGCAGATCCTCTCGAACCGTGGGTCGGCGTAGTCGACACCCGCGCTGTCGAGCCTGGCCCGGCAAGAGGCAGGGCCGGCCGGGTGGACGGTGACGGCGGGGTTGCCCTGCCCGATGTAGGTCGAGTGCGCGAAGATCTCCCCCAGCTCGTGCATCTGCGCATCGGACAGAGGGTGGACGGTCCGGATGCGCTCGAGGAGCGCCGCGTTCTGTGCCCGGCGCGTCTGCTGCGGCCCCCCCGGGAGCGCGCAAAGGGCGATCGCGGAGGTCACGACCTTCAGCCATCCTGCGTTCACGGCTCAATCCTCCTTCGGCATCCTCCACAGCAGGTAGAAGAAATCACGATTGTCGGCGTAGCCGAGGAAGCGCGGGAGGAGCACGCCGTCGACCCGCCGATCGAGCGCGCCCATCCCCCGGACGAGATGCTCGACCTCGAGCGTGGAGTCGGGAGCGGCCCGGTAGACGGCCGCGTAGGTGTGCTCCAGGGCGTTCATGTCCAGGAGCATGGCGTACCGGCAGCCGTACGCCTGGAAGACGCGCGCCATCGCCGTCGGGGTCGCCGTGGAGAAGTACCCGTAGATGAGGAAGCGGCGGGATGCATGGGTCTGCAGGCAGGCGCCGGCCCGGAGCGCCCGTACGTGCCCCTCCTGCGAGCCCGACCAGTTCCCCGGTCCCCAGCGACCGACGAAGGGCCCCGGTGCGCTCGCACCCGCGATCGTGTCCATCACGACCAGAGGCACGCCGTTCTGGCGGGCGAACTTCAGCCGCGGGAGCGCCGAGTCGTCGGCCTCGGTCCAGGTCCTCATGTCCACGGTCCCGTCGTCGAGGACCAGCAGGGTCGCGAGACCCGGCTGCAGCTTGCTCAAGACGACGCCGCTCTCGATGAAGCCGTAGTGCGAGCCGTGGTTCACGAGCGCCAGGGGCCCGTACTTGAAGGCGCCGTGCGAGCGCTTGAATCCGCCGGTGAAGGTGGCCGCCACGCGGACCACGACCGATGGCCCGAGAATGCCCGTGGCCACGAGCGGAGCGATCGTACCGATGCCGTCGGGTCCCGGGAGCGACGGGTCGCGCGAGCCGTCCGGGACGCGGCTGGACCAGTCGACCCGGGGATGGTCGGTGCCGAGCGAGAACCCGAGATCGAAGTCGGCCAGGTCGAAGGCCAGGAGGTACTCGGTCGCCTGGCTCTCCACCTCGTCGAGCGGCCCCGCGATCCGCGGGTAGCTCGTCAGCACCGCCCGGGACAAGAGGTCGGGGCGCACCACGCTGACGAAGACGCCGGGCATGCCCCGGGCGCGGTACCAGCGGCCGGCCTCGAACGTGCCGTCCGTGGGACCCTCGACGGCGATTCCGAGCTCGGGGGCCGCGAGAGAATGCTGGGGGCGGCCGGCATCCAGGGCCGCCGGCGCCGGGCCGCGAGGGGCCGTCGCCGTCGCGACGGAGTCCGGGAGGACGCTGCTCGTGTCGAGGAAGGCGTCCTGGAAGAGCTCCCTGCGCAGGAACACCGTGATGGCCTCGCCGCCCCACACGTGATCCCGCAGGAAGTCGGTCACCTTCTCCAGCGACGTCTTGCGTCCAGCCGTCCGGAGCCGCAGGGCGACCCGACCCTCGCACAGGGCGGCCCAGGGGATGTCCGCCCCGGCGGCTTCCGCCAGGGAAGGCAGTGCGCCCGACCACAGATCGCACCGGTGATCGTGCGAGGCGTCGCGCACGACCACGCCCCACGGATAGGTGCTGTCGAGCACGAGATCGGCGTGGGCGGGATCCGCGTTCGTCAGGTGGTAGCTGGACGCGCGCCCTCCGCCGTCCCACGTGAGCGTCAGCAGATACCAGGCGTTGATCGTCGGGTTGAGGTTCACCAGCGTCGCCGTTCCGGGCCCGCCGTCGCGGGTGCGAATCGACATCGACGTCGTGCGGCGGTAGCGCTGCAGCTCGACGACGCCCTTGGGCCTCTCGGCGGCGTATTCCCCGGCCTGGCGCGCGAGCACCTCGGGGTCGGGCGCCGGCCACGGGACGCGGGTCCGCTTCGGTGCCGCGGTGTCCGGCCGGCCGGCGGGGAGTCCCGCCGGAGTCCCCCGCTGCACGGTCCCGGCGCGCCGCAGGAGGCGGTCCCGCAACCGGGCCCATTGCAGCTGCGAGAGGTCGGGGCTGCTGCGGCCGTCCGCGAGCGTCCGTGCCGCCACACTGGTGAGAGCCGCGAGCGCGAGCACGACCGCGGCGACCGTCCACAGCCGGGCGGAGCCACGTGGCGGGCCTGACGAGCGCATCGATTTCACCTTCGGGCGGCTGCCGTCGCACGGATCACGGCGTTGCTCGGCTTCGTGATCTTCTTCGTGCGGATAGCCCACGCCACCCTCTGTTCAAAGCTGCTCGGGGCTGTCGCCGAGTCAACGGGCTCGGTGCGCTCGCGGCCGCCGCGTGGCGCTGTGGGCGCGGACCGCGCTGGACGGATGCGGGGTAGGGGGCAGGGCGTCCAGACGGTCTTCCTCCCCGAGAGGGACTCTCCCGAGCCGAAGGACACGGTCATGTCGAGAACGCGTGCGGCCTCGAGCCCGCTGTGGTTGATCGCCCTGGCCCTCGCGGGCCAGGCCCTCCTTCAAGCCGCGGTGGCCGCCCCCGCCGCCGCGCAGGACTGGCCCGAGTTCGGCTGGAACGTCCAGCGCACGAGCGCTCCCACGCGCTCCATGGGGGTGACGGCCGGCAACGTGACGAGCATGCGGCGCCAGCAGGTGGAGATCGACGGCACGATCGACGCGTCGGTCATCTACCTGCAGGGCGTGCAGGTGGAGGGCCACACGCACGACGTCTTCTTCGGGACGACCACGTACGGGAAGACGCTCGCCGTCGACGCGGCGTCGGGTAAGGTGCTCTGGGAGTATACGCCGCCCAGCTACGCGTCCCTGGCCGGCTCGGCGCAGATCACGACGGCGACGCCGGTGGCCGACCCGGACCGGAAGTCGATCTACGCCGCGACGCCCGACGGCTTCATCCGCAAGCTCGCGGTCTCGGACGGCCGCGTGGAGTGGAGCACGTCGATCACGAAGCTGCCCCACCGCGAGAAGATCGCCTCCTCGCTCAACTTCTTCCGCGGGCACGTGATCGCGACGACGGGCGGCTACATCGGCGACCGACCGCCCTACCAGGGGCACGTCGCGATCCTCGACGGGGCCACGGGAAAGCTCCTGCACGTGTGGAACTCTCTGTGCAGCGACCGCGCCGGCCTCATCGAGCCGTCGTCCTGCCGCGCGAGTGACTCGGCGATCTGGGGACGGGCCGGCGCGGTCGTCGATCCCGCCACCGGCGACATCTTCGTCGCCACGGGCAACGCACCCTGGAACGGCCGCACGGACTGGGGCGACGCGGTCATCGAGCTCTCTCCGGACGCCACGCGCATGCTCGGCAACTACACGCCGGCGAACACGGAGCAGCTGAACCAGGACGATGCCGATCTCGGCTCCACGTCTCCGGTGCTGCTGGGCGGCGGGATCATCGCGCAGGGCGGCAAGGACCGGATGATCCGCCTGCTCGACTGGAGCCGCATGCGCGGGACGGCGCCCCACAAGGACCACGAGCTCTCGCACGTCTCCACCCCCTCCGGCGGGATGCTCTTCACCGCGCCGGCCGTGCTGGACGTCGGGGGCACGAAATGGCTTTTCGCCGGGGACAACGGGGCCACTGCCGCGTGGACGCTGAAGGACTCCACGCTCGTGCCGGCCTGGCACAGCGACCATCCGGGCACGAGCCCGGTCGTCGCGGACGGGATGGTCTTCGTGTACGATCCGCGGGGCGGGCTGTACGTCTACGAGGCGTCCAGCGGGCACGAGATCGCCGAGCTCGACTGCGGCAAGGGCCACTGGAACAGCCCGATCGTGGCCGACGGGCGCATCGCGCTTCCTGAAGGCAACGCGAACCGGCACGAGACGAGCGGCGTGCTGGACATCTGGCGGGTGACACAGCACTGACGTGACGGGCCGGCCGCGGACTGCGGGAGGCGCGCAAGAGGGCGCCTGACGCCGTCTCTCCGGCGAACGCGGTTCTGGCGCGGGCGGCGCCCTGCGGCCCATCTTGGCCGGGAGCTTCTGCCGGTCCCCCGGACCCTCTCTGCCAGACATGCCCGACGGCGCACCCACTCGCCTCTCCGCCGCCCTCTCCGACCGCTACACGATCGAGCGCGAGCTCGGCGAGGGCGGGATGGCCACGGTGTACCTGGCCGAGGACCTCAAGCACGACCGCAAGGTCGCGATCAAGGTGCTCAAGCCCGAGCTTGCCGCCGTGCTGGGCGCCGAGCGGTTCGTGGCGGAGATCAAGACGACGGCGGCGCTGCAGCACCCGAACATCCTGCCGCTCTTCGACTCGGGTGAGGCGAACCACTTCCTCTACTACGTGATGCCCTACGTGGAGGGTGAGTCGCTGCGCGACCGGCTCGACCGCGACAAGCAGCTCGGCGTGGACGAGGCGGTCCGGATCACGACCGAGGTGGCCGACGCGCTCGAGTACGCGCACACACACGGCGTCGTCCACCGGGACATCAAGCCCGAGAACATCCTCATTCACGCGGGCCGCCCGATGGTGGCGGACTTCGGGATCGCGCTTGCCGTCTCGGCCGCTGCCGGCGGGCGGATGACGGAGACGGGGCTCTCGCTCGGCACGCCGCACTACATGAGCCCGGAGCAGGCGACGGCGGACAAGGACATCACCGCGCGCAGCGACGTCTACTCGCTGGCGAGCGTGCTGTACGAGATGCTTACGGGCGATCCGCCGCACACGGGAAAGTCCGCCCAGCAGATCATCGCGAAGATCGTGACCGAGGACCCGGCGCCGGTGACGAAGGTGCGGCGCAGCGTGCCGCCCAACGTGGCGGCGGCGGTCGCGAGGGCGCTCGAGAAGCTCCCGGCGGATCGGTTCGACAGCGCCAAGCGGTTCGCGGAGGCGCTGGCGAGCCCCGCGTTCCGACACGGAGCGGGAG
>JBJKSF010000125.1:0-5732 GCA_046704285.1 Longimicrobiales bacterium
GCTCGCGCCGCTCCTGGCCGTGGCTGGCCGTCGCCGCCGGCGCGCTGCTGGTGGGTGGCGCCACAGGCTGGCTGATCCGCGCGCACGAGGCTGTGCCCCCACCGTCCGAAGTCCGCATGTACCTCCAGGGCGACTCGACCTACACGGTCACCAACGAATGCTGCGGCCCGTCGGTGGCGATCTCGCAGGACGGCCGGCGCATCGTGTTCATGGCTCGCACGCACGACGGCCACATGTTCTACCGACGGGATCTGGACGACCCGGAGGCGCACCCCGTCCCCGGGACCGAAGGCGGCCTTACGGCGTTCCTCGACCCGACCGGCCGGTGGCTCGGCTTCGTGAGGGACGGTCACCTCATGAAGACGGACCTGTCCGGCGGCGCGCCCGAGGTGGTCGCGGACGTGGGGTCGTCCAGGATCTGGGGCGCCACGTGGTCGGATGACGGCTTCATCTACTTCACCTACATGTACCCGCCCGCGAGCAAGCCTGCGGGGATCTACCGCGTGAGTGCCCAGGGAGGGACACCGACGCTCGTGTCCAGGGTCGATACGACCGTCGAAGCGGGCCGGGCGGACTGCGCGGCCCTGCCGGGGGACCGTGGGCTGCTGTACGTGAGCTGGCCGAAGTACGGCGGAGACGCGGCGGCGTGGGTGTCGGTGCTCGACCTGAAAGACGGCAGCACCCACCGTCTCACGCAGGGGACCCAGCCGTATTACGCAGACGGCCACCTCGTCTACGCTCAGGCCGACGGGTCGATCATGGCCCGTCCCTTCGACGCGCGCTCCCTGCGGGTGACCGGGAGCGCCGTGCGCATCGCGCAGAACGTCCTCACGCACGATGGCTCCGACACCGAGTACGCGGTGTCCCGCTCGGGAACGCTCGTCCTCCGGCATCGGGGGGTATCAGGCGCTTCGGGGGCGGAAGAGGGCGTGCCTCATCTGCACATCATGTCTGTCACCGGTGCCGAGCTGCACAGCTACACGGCCGACTTTGCCCGCGGCGAGCCGACGCTTTCGCCCGATGGCCGGGAGCTCGCCTTCGTCCAGGGTGATGCCCAGACCTCATCGGGAACGCTCGAGGTCTGGGTACTCGACCTGGAGACCGGCTTGACCGCGCGGCTGTCCACCGGAAGCCGTGCCGCCGTCTCGCCGATCTGGAGCGCCGACGGCCGCAGCGTGCGCTGGATCGAGTATGGAGCCGCGCAGGGAGGGGTGCGGAGGGGCCGGATGATGAGCCGTCCGGCCGACCTCAGCGGGCCGGCGGTCCCGTTCGCGCCCGACGTATCCGCCACGGCGAACATGGCCGGGGCCACCCTGTTCGGCCTCCCGTCCCGCTCCGGCGGACCCATCCCGTTCCAGCGGCCGGATTCGGCGGGCCATCTCGACCTGTGGATCATGAACGCCGACGGCACCGATCCCAGGCCGTTCTTGCGCTCGTCGGCCCGGGACATGGAGCCCGCCGTGTCCCCGTCCGGGAAGTGGATCGCCTACGTGTCCGACGAGACCGGTCGGGACGAAGTATGGGTGGAGCCCTTCCCTCACGGCGGCCCCCGCTTCCGGATCTCCGAGAGCGGCGGCGACTACCCGGTCTGGGTGTCGGACCGCCGGATCGTCTTTCTGAGCCGCGGCATCGTAACGCTCGCAGATCTCGACGTGACGGCGGCGCGGGTTCGTGCCACCCACTACACGCCGGTGATGACCGATCTGGTGTCCGAGTTCGGGCTCCGGCCCCTGGACGCCGGCCGGCGCAGGAAGGTCCCCGCGGGCCGGAATCAGACGTTTCTGGCGGTTGTGAGCTTCTCCGGCACCACCCGGTTGCTGGTCGAGACGAATCGCCTGCAGCAGATCGGCCGACCGGCGGGAGGGGGGTGATGGCGGATCCCCTCGAACGCCTGCGCGCCGCTCTGGCCGGCCGCTACCGCATCGAGCGGGAGCTCGGCGAGGGCGGGATGGCCACGGTCTATCTGGCCGAGGACCTGAAGCACGACCGCCAGGTGGCCATCAAGGTGCTGCGCCCCGAGCTCTCGGCCGTGATCGGTGCGGAGCGCTTCCTCGCCGAGATCAAGACCACCGCGCACCTCCAGCATCCGCACATCCTGCCGCTGCACGACTCCGGCGAGGTGGCGGGCACCGTCTTCTACGTGATGCCCTGCGTGGAGGGCGAGTCGCTGCGCGAGCGCCTCACGCGTCTGAAGCAGCTTCCGGTCGAGGAGGCGGTGCGCATCGCCCGCGAGGTGGCAGACGCCCTCGAGTACGCGCACGCCCAGGGGGTCATCCACCGCGACATCAAGCCGGAGAACATCCTGCTGCAGGGTGAGCACGCTCTGGTGGCGGATTTCGGCATCGCCCTGGCGGTGAGCCGCTCCGAGGGCGGCGAGCGCATGACCGAGACGGGCATGTCGCTCGGGACGCCGCACTACATGAGCCCGGAGCAGGCGATGGGCGAGCGGGACATCCGGCCCGCCGCCGACATCTACGCGCTGGGGTGCGTGCTGTACGAGATGCTCACGGGCGAGCCGCCGTTCACGGGCGCGACGGCCCAGGCGATCGTGGCCAGGCTGCTCACGACCGAGCCCGAGCCGGTCACCACGCTGCGGCGGACGGTGCCGGCCAACGTGGAGGCGGCGCTCGCGAAGGCGCTCCAGCGCCTGCCGGCGGATCGGTTCGAGACGGCCGGGGCGTTCGCGGGGGCGCTCGCGGATCCCCGGTTCGGCGAAGCGGACGGGATGCGCACGACCGCCGGTGCCGGAAAGGCGACGACCGGGGTGCCGCCGCGACGGTTCTACGCCGCCCTGGCCGTGTGCGTGGTGCTCGTCGGGGTCGCGGCTGTCGGCTGGCTCCGTCCGCGGCCGGCGCTTCCGACCACCAGGGAGCGTGTCGTCCTGTGGCGGCATCCCCTGGGCCGGCTCCTCGACCCGGGCCAGCCGTACCCGGCCACGCAGGCCGCCATCGCCCCGGACGGCTCGAGCATCGTCTACGTAGACTCGACCGGCGGGACTTTCCACCTCATGCGCAAGCTGCGCGGCCAGGCCGAGGCTACCCCGGTGGCCGGGACGGACGGCGCGCTGTCCCCGTTCTTCAGCCCGGACGGGCGCTGGATCGGCTACATCACCGTGGACGGGAAGCTGAAGAAGGTTCCCGTCGATGGCGGGGGCTCGGTTTCCCTCGCCGATGTAGTGAACGTCGGGGCCGGTACCGCCGCCGCCGCCTGGCTGGACGACGACAGCCTGGTCTTCCTGGGCAGTGCCGGCCTGATGGAGATCGGGGCGTCCGGCGGCCGGGCCCGCGTGCTGCTGCCCTCGATGAGGAACGCCACCGCCCTCACGATGTGGCCGTTGCCGAAGAGCCGGGGGGTCGTGTATACGCGCTGTGCCGGCAACTGCAGCGTCGAGTCCTCGATCTACGTCCTCGACCTCCGCTCCGACAGCGACCGATTGCTGGTGCCCAACGCCGCCGGAGCGTGGTATTCGCCCACCGGCGATCTCCTCTATACCGCTCGCACGGCTGGGCTGTACGCGATGGCGTTCGACCTCGGTCGCCTCGAGGTGACGGGTGGCGCGGTTCCGGTGATTCCCGACGTGGTGCCCGGCAGGTTCACCCTTTCGGCTTCGGGCGCCGTCCTCTACACGACCTCCACGGGCGCGGGCTCGTCCTCGGAGTTGATGTGGGTGTCGCGGGACGGCAGCGCCGTGCCGCTGGATTCCACCTGGAAGGCGGACTTCCAGTACCCGGCGCTTTCGCCCGACGGGAAAAGCCTGGCGGTGAGTGTCGTCGGGGCGACCACGCAGCTCTGGATCCGCAACGCCGACGGTACGAGGCAGCAGCTTACGCAGGCCGGAACCGTCAACTGGCGGCCGGCCTGGACGCATGACGGCCGCTCGGTGGTCTTCTCGTCGAACCGGCGCGGCCCGAGTCTGCCCAACGCCTACGCGCTCTACGAGCAGCCCGCGGACGGGAGCGCACCGGCCAGGCTGCTCGTGGCCAACGATCGCTACGGCATCTGGGAAGGGGATCTTTCTCCGGACGGGCGGTGGGTGGTGTTCCGGTGGGACGCGGACAACGTGCCCTGGGTCTGGGCTCGGCGCCTGGAAGGGGACACGGCGCTGGTGGGCCTGCCCGGCGCGACGCGGGCCGGTGGAGGAGACGTCCAGGTCACCCTTTCCCCCGATGGGCGGTGGCTGGCATACGTCGGGCTCGGGCCGAGGAGCGCGAGCCACGACGTCGAGGTGGCGCCCTTTCCGGCCCTGCGCCCGACCCGCATCGTCTCGCCCAACGGAGGCTCCGCGCCCCGCTGGTCGCGGGACGGCCGCACGCTCTTCTACCGCGAAAACGATCACATGATGGCGGTCTCCGTCACGCCCGGGCCTCCCCTGCGGTTCGGCGCGCCGCACGAGCTGTTCTCGACCGTCGGCTACCGCTGGGCCCGCAACCGGCAGGAGTACGACGTCGCGCCCGACGGCCGCTTCGTGATGATCCGCGACCTGCCGGACACCTCCGGCGCCGTCGTCTACGTGGAGAACTGGTTCCCGGAGCTGCTGGCGAAGATGAAGGGGCAGGGGGGCTCGTGAGCGACGTTCCGGACCGCCTCGCTGCCGCGCTGTCCGAGCGCTACCGCATCGAGCGCGAGCTCGGCGAGGGCGGCATGGCCACGGTGTACCTGGCCGAGGACCTGAAGCACGACCGGCGAGTCGCCCTCAAGGTGCTCAAGCCCGAGCTGGCGGCCATGATGGGCGCCGAGCGCTTCCTGGCCGAGATCCGCACCACCGCCAACCTCCAGCACCCGCACATTCTCCCGCTCTTCGACTCGGGTGAGGCCGACGGGTTCCTCTACTTCGTCACCCCGTACATCGATGGCGAGACGCTCCGCGACCGGCTGGACCGGGAGAAGCAGCTTCCGGTGGAGGAGGCGGTGCGCATTGCGCGGGCGGTGGCGTCGGCGCTCCAGGTCGCGCACGAGCAGGGTGTGGTGCACCGCGACATCAAGCCCGCGAACATCCTGCTCTCGCGGGGCGAGCCGCTCGTAGCGGACTTCGGGATCGCCCTGGCGGTGAGCGAGGCCGGGGGTGCGCGCCTCACCGAGACGGGCCTGAGCGTGGGAACTCCGTACTACATGAGCCCGGAGCAGGCCACGGGGGACCGGGACGTCGGCGCGCAGAGCGACGTGTACGCGCTGGGGTGCGTGACGTACGAGATGCTCGTCGGAGACCCGCCCTACGTGGGGAGCACGGCGCAGGCGGTGCTGGGCAAGATCCTCACCGAGACGCCGAAGGCCCCATCGGCCGTGCGTGCGGTGGTCCCGCCCAATGTCGAGGGGGCGGTGCTCAAGGCGCTGGAGAAGCTCCCAGCCGACCGGTTCCCCACGGCGCAGTCATTCGGCGACGCGCTGGCGGATCCGGCGTTCCGATATGGGACTGCGCAGACGTCGGCGGTCGCCGGTCAGCGGCGCCCGCGCTGGCTGTGGGCCTGGGCGGTGGCCGCGACGGTCGTGGCGGTCGCGCTCGGGGCTGGGCTGGCGCTGCGGAGCCGGACTCCTGGCGCGGCCGGGCCCGTGATGCAGTTCGATGTCACGCTCCCACCGCACCTCACTCCCTATTTCGGCGCCGGCATGAACTTCGACGTCTCGCCCGACGGCTCGAAGGTCGTCTTCGTGGGGTCGGACTCGGCGGGGACGCAGGACCTCTGGCTGCGCGCCTCGGACCGGATCATGCCGGTGCGGCTCCTCGGCACGGACGG
>JBJKSF010000126.1:0-12835 GCA_046704285.1 Longimicrobiales bacterium
GCTGCTGCGGGTCGTCACCGCCCGGCGCGCCCCGCCACCCCGTGAACGTCTCGCCCCCGTTCGTCGACACGTAGCTCGACGTGTTGAGCGTGTACACGATGTCCGGGTTGGCCGAGTTCACGTACACCCCGCAGTTGTAGCCGCCCTGGCCGTTGCGGATGCGCACGTCCGTCGAGTCCATCTGGCGCCACGTCGTGCCGCCGTCGTCCGAGCGGTTCAGCCCCGTGTTCGTGATCAGGAACACGCGCTGCGCGTTGGTGTGCATCGCCACCGCCACCGCCGTGCGCCCGAACAGGCGCGGAAGCCCGCCGCCCGTGATCTCGTGCCACGTCACGCCCTCGTCCGTCGACTTGTACAGCTTCGTGTCCGTCGGACCCTTCGTCTCGCGCCGTCGATAGAACGGCGGGGCGCCCGGCCGGACGTAGTGGCTGTCGGTCGTCGCGAAGATCACGTCGGGATCGTCGTACGCCCGCGCGAGCCTCTCGACGCCGGTCGAGTCGTTGACGAACAGCGTGCGCGTCCACGTCCGCCCGCCGTCCGTGCTGCGGTAGACGCCGCGCCAGCCGCTCTTCTGGTGGACGTTGCCCTGCGCGGCCACGAGCACGATGTCCGGGTTGCTCGGGTCCACGACCATCGACGGGATCTGCTTCGTGGAGTCGAGCCCCATGTGCTCCCACGTCTTGCCCGCGTCCGTCGACTTGTAGACCCCGTTGCCCTCGTTGATCGCGCCGCCCGTGATGATGTCGCCGGTGCCGAGGTAGATGACGTTCGGGTTCGACGGAGCCACCTGGATCGCCCCGACGGACGACACGCTCTTGATCGCGTCGAAGATCGGGTGCCACGTGACGCCCGCGTTGTCGGTCTTCCACACGCCGCCTCCCGGCAGCCCGGCGTAGAAGACCCCCGTCTCGCCCGGTCCGATGGCGCCGGTCACCGCAGCCACGCGCCCGCCGCGCAGCGGACCGATGTTGCGCCACACCAGACCCTCGAGCATCCGCGCCGGGATCGTCTGCGCCGCGGCCGGCCCGGCCGCGATCGTGAGAGCCAACCCCAAGCTGCATCCCCATCGACACCAACTCGCACGCTTCATCGTCGTCTCCCGCCGGAGTCGCCTATCTGTAACGAGGCCGGATAATACCAAGGGTTACGAAAACCGGACAGCCGCATGTATCCTTAGTTCCACCTCATCCTGCCGCCGTTGCCGCGCCTGTGCCGCCGTGCGGCTGCCGGGCGGTGCCAGCGGCAGGCCCGGCCGCCCTTCATGGGGACATCGGATCATGGTCGCCTCGTCCCGCGTTCGCCTCGCAAGCACCTTGTGCGCCCTCCTCGCCACCTTTGCATGGCACGCTGCGCCCGTCTCGGCGCAGGGCCGAGCCGACACCCTCGTCGACGAGACGCCCGCGCACTTCACCCCGGTCACGTCGAGCTTCGACTACGTGCGGCGCGACGTGATGATCCCCATGCGTGACGGGGTCAAGCTGCACACCGTGATCCTCATCCCGAAGGGAGCGAAGGATGCCCCCATCCTGCTGACGCGCACCCCGTACGACGCCGACGCGCAGGTGACGCACGAGGCGAGCGCCCACATGGGTCCCGCGCTCAGCGGCTACGACAACGCGCTCGACGCGATCATGCGTGGCGGCTACATCCGGGTCATCCAGGACATCCGCGGCAAATACGGCTCGGAGGGCAAGTACGTGATGAACCGCCCGATGGTGGGGCCGCTCAACCCGACCCAGGTCGACGAGTCCACCGACACGTGGGACACGATCGACTGGCTCGTGAAGCATCTCCCCGAGTCGAACGGCCGCGTCGGCATCCTGGGGATCAGCTACGACGGCTACCTGTGCCTGACCGCGCTCGTCCACCCGCACCCTGCGCTCAAGGTCGCGGTGCCGATGAACCCGATGGTCGACGGGTGGATGGGCGACGACTGGTTCCACCACGGCGCGTTCCGCGAGCAGAACATGCCGTACATCTACAACCAGGAAGCGTCGCGTACGAACCAGTACGCGTGGTGGACGGACTCGTGGGACGACTACGACACGTACATGGACGCGGTCTCCGCGGGCGAGCTGGGCAAGCAGCGCGGGATGGAGCAGCTCGGGTTCTGGCGTGAGATCCTGGCGCACCCGAGCTACGACCGCTGGTGGCAGCTCCAGGCGATGGACAGCATCCTGGCCCGCCAGCCGCTGAAGGTCCCCGTGATGCTCGTGCACAGTCTGTGGGACCAGGAGGACATCTACGGCGACCAGGCGGTCTACCGCGCCATCGAGCCGAAGGACACGGCCCACGACATGGTCTACATGGTCATGGGGCCGTGGCACCACGGCCAGGAGATCTCGGACGGCAGCTCCCTGGGCGCACTCGAGTTCCCCACCAACACGTCGTTCTATTTCGAGCGGCACATCCTGGAGCCGTTCCTCGCCCACTACCTGAAGGACGGCGCGCCTCCGGACCACGTCGCGCCCGTGACCGCGTACCTCACCGGGGCGGATCGCTGGGAGCGCCTGAGCTCGTGGCCGTCCGGCTGTCCGAGCGGGTGCACGATCGAGCGCACCCCGCTCTACCTCCAGGCCGGCTTCAAGGTGGGCTTCGCCAGGCCGGCGGCCGGAGACTCCCCGTCGGATTCCTACGTCTCCGACCCGGCCAAGCCGGTGCCCTACCGCAGCCGCCCGAGCCAGCCGATCGGCTACAGCGGGCGCCTCACCTGGCCCAACTGGCTGGTGGACGACCAGCGCGAGGCCTCGGGGCGCACCGACGTGCTCACCTACGAGTCCGCCGTGCTCACCGACTCCGTGCAGATCAGCGGGCGGCCGCTCGTGCACCTGATCGCCTCGACCACGGGGACGGACGCCGACTGGGTGGTCAAGCTCATCGACGTCTACCCGCCCGAGTACGCCCCGAACCCGCCCATGGGCGGCTATGAGCTTCCGATCTCGATGGACATCTTCCGTGGGCGCTACCGTACGAGCTACTCGGACCCGCACCCCATCACGCCGGACGTGCCGCTCCTGTACCGGTTCCACCTGCCCACCGCCAACCACGTCTTCCTCCCGGGTCACCGCATCATGGTACAGATCCAGTCGAGCTGGTTCCCGCTCTACGACCGCAACCCGCAGACCTTCGTCGAGAACATCTTCTGGGCGAAGCCGGGCGACTACAAGAAGGCGACCGAGACCATCTGGCACAGCGCCGAGCACGCGAGCTGGGTCGAGCTGCCGCTGGTGAGGAGGGCGGACCGATGAGGGCGGCGCCGATGAGCTGGAGCTTCGTGGGACTGGCACTTCTCGCCGTCCTGCCGGTCCGGATCGCGGCCCAGGCCGCCTCGGCGGCGGAGCTCGCGCAGCCCGCCATGGTCGATCCGGCGATCGACGCGGGTACCGGGCCGTTCTCCTACTACAGCCACCCCACGGACGTCATCGGGGTCATGGACGGGCGCGGCACGGAGGTCACGCCGGAAGGCTACCTGTACACGGGCTACGGCGAGCTGATGTTCCTCGCCGGGCCCACCCTCACGCCCGTGCGGCAGCGCGTCCGGACCCTGCTGGGAGGATGGCTTCCGGTCGTCCAGTACGAGACGAGACGCGGCGACGTGACGTACCGGTTCACGCTGTTCGCGGCGACGCTGGACGGACGCTCGGAGAGCCCCGTAGTCGACTTCGTGCGCGTGACCATGACCGACACGGGAGCCGACTCCGCGCTCGCACGCCTCGCGTTCGCGGCGCGCTACACGGGCCCCTCCTGGAGCGGGGACGGCACGGGCCACGATCGCTTCCCCCGGCCGGCCAAGGCGAAGCGGCTGGGCCAGTACGACCAGCCCGGCGTCGCGTTCGACACGACCTGGACCTACGGCTTCGCGCACGGGGCCTTCCTGCGCGGCGGCAAGGTCTTCTACCTCTATCCGAGCGATCCGGCGCCCGAGCTCCGCCTCACGCTCGACGCCGAGGGGCAGCGCACCGACAGCGTCGCGCCCGAGCGGCTGCGGGTGCAGGTCACCGAGCCGGTGGGCATCGCCGCCTACGACGAAGTGCTCGCGCCCGGGGCCACCCGCACCGTGGTCGTGAAGCTCCCCTACACGCCCGTGCCTCCGGACGACCCCTGGCTCGAGCAGGTCCGGCACGCGGACTTCGACGAGTACCTGGCCCGCACCGAGACCTTCTGGCGCGGTCTCGAGGCGCGCGGCATGCAGGTCGAGGTCCCGGAGCCCAAGGTCGTGAACACGTTCCGGGCGAGCCTGGTCTACGACCTGCTGGCACGGGACAAGTACGGCGACAGCACCTACGTCCAGACCGTCAACGAATTCCAGTACCACGCCTTCTGGCTGCGAGACGCCTCCTACATCGTGCGCTCCTACGACGTGACGGGCTACCCGCACATCGCGCGCCAGGACCTGGACTTCTTCGCCGGATGGCAGCGGCCCGACGGCAACTTCGTGAGCCAGGGCGGCCAGTACGACGGCTGGGGGCAGACCCTGTGGGCCTACGGCGAGCATTTCCGCATCACCCACGACACGGCGTTCGCGAAGAGCGTCTTCCCGGCCGTCCTGCGCGCCGTCCACTGGCTCGACTCCGCGCGCGCCGCGGACCCGCTCCACCTCGTGCCCGCCACGACCCCGGGCGACAACGAGGACATCACCGGTCACGTAACGGGCCACGACTTCTGGGCCCTGGCCGGCCTGCACGGGGCGATCACCCTGGCCGAGGCCCTGGGGCGCCGCGCGGACGCCCGCGCGTTCCGCAGCGACTACCGCTCCCTCAGGAGCACGCTCGTCTCGGTGCTCCGGAAGGTCACTGCCAGGACGGGGGGCTACATCCCGCCCGGGCTGGACGTGAAGGGCGGACAGGACTGGGGCAACATGATGGCCGTCTACCCCGAGCGCGTGCTGAGCCCGCACAACCCCATGGTCACGGCGACGCTGGACAGCACACGGGCCAAGTACGCCGAGGGCATCATGACGTACGGGGACGGCTACTGGCTGCACGACTACTTGACGACGAAGAACACGGAGACCGAGGTGATCCGGGGCGACCAGCGCATGGCGCTCGGGGAGTTCTACGCGCTGCTGCTCCACACGAGCTCGACGGACGCGGGCTTCGAGACCTCGATCCGGCCCTGGGGCAACCGGGACTTCGACGGCAACCTGGCCCCGCACGGCTGGTTCGCCGCCACGTACCGGACGCTCCTGCGCAACATGCTCGTGCGCGAGCAGGGCGACGCGCTCCATCTCCTCTCCGTGCTGTCGCCCGCCTGGCTGGCGCCGGGCGACAGCATCGTCGTGCGGGACGCGCCCACGAACTTCGGCCGCGTGGACTTCCGTCTGGACGTGACGGGCGACACCGCCGCGACGCTCAGGCTCTCTACCCGTTTCACCAGTCCGCCGCGCCGGCTCGTCGTGCACATCCCCTGGTTCATGCAAGTGCGCGACGCGACGGCGGACGGACACCGCGTTCGCGTGCGCGACGGCGTCCTGAGCCTGCCGCCCAGGACCCGCACGGTCGTGCTGCGGTGGACGCGCCGCCCGGACACCCCGGAGCTGAGCTACGACGCGACCGTACAGGCCTACCGCCGCGAATACCGCCAGAAATGGGAGCGGTGGGTGCACGGGCAGGGATAGGATGCAGCATCGGGGGCCCCGCGAGGCAGGCGCCGCCGCGCGAGCCCGGCGGGGCCCCGAAGCCCTTCTCGCAGCACGGCCCGCTCACCGGTACGTGCGGAGCCTCTCCATCGCCTCGGTCATCTCGTCGACCGTCAGCAGGACGGGCCCGCCGACCTGGAGGGCGCGCCAGTACAGCTCCGCGAGCGTCTCCACCTCGGCCGCCAGCTCCAGCGCGGCCGCGGGCGTCGGTCCCAGCGCCACCATCCCGTGGCTCGCCAGCAGACACGCCTTTCGCTCCGAGAGCGCCGCGACCGCATGGGCGGCCAGCTCGGACGTGCCGAACGGCGCGTAGGGCGCGCACCGGATCGAGTCCCCACCTGCCAGCGCGACCATGTAGTGGAAGGCGGGAACGTCCCGGCGGAGCGTCGCCAGCGTGGTGCAGAAGACCGAGTGCGCGTGCACGATGCCGCCCACGTCCGGGCGCGCCCGGTACACCGCCGCGTGGAGTCGCCACTCCGTGGTCGGCTTGCGCGCTCCCTCCACGGTGCGCCCGTCGAGGTCCATCAGGACGATGTCTCCCCCGCTCAGCGAGGCGTACGGAAGCGCCGACGGCGTCACGAGCATCCCTGCCGTCGCGCGAGCGCTCACGTTGCCCGACGTGCCCCGTGAGAGCCCGCGCGCGCTCATCGCCCGCGCGGCGCCCGCCACGTCGTCCCTGAGCTCTCGGTCGGTCCGCCCGATCGAGACGCTCCCGTCGTCCGCGCTCACGAAGGCACCTCCCCTCCCCTCCGCTCGGGAAAGAGCCGCAGGAGCCCCTCGCGGCTCGCCTCGCTCACGCCGCGCTCCGTGACGAGGCCCGTCACGAGCCGAGCGGGGGTGACGTCGAACGCGGGATTGAGCACGGGGGAGCCGGGCGCGACCACCCTCACCGCGCCGAGATCACCGGGCCCCGCGCGCCCGGCGACGCGCGCCACCTCGTCGCCGTCCCGCTCCTCGATCGGGATCGCGCCCCCGTCCTCGAGCGTCCAGTCGATGGACGGCGACGGCAGCGCGACGTAGAACGGGATCCCGTTGTCCCTCGCGGCGAGCGCCTGCACGTACGTGCCGATCTTGTTGGCCACGTCGCCGTTGGCGGCGGTGCGGTCGGTCCCGACCAGGCAGAGGTGGACGAGCCCCCGGCGCATGAGGTGCCCGCCCGCGCCGTCGACGACGACCGTGTGGGGAACGCCGTGCTGCGCCAGCTCCCAGGCGGTGAGCCGCGCGCCCTGGCCTCGGGGTCTCGTCTCGTCCACCCATACGTGGACGGGAATGCCGGCGGCGTGCGCCAGGTAGACGGGCGCGGTCGCGGTCCCCAGGTCGACCGTCGCGAGCCAGCCCGCGTTGCAGTGGGTGAGGATCTCGACCGGCGCGTCCGGACGGCGTGCCGCCGCGGCGCGGATCAGCTCCAGGCCGTGCTCCCCGATGCGGCGGTTGCGTGCGACGTCCGCGTCCGCGATCGCCCCTGCCGCCCGGTAGGCCGCCTCCGCGCGCTCCCCGGGCGGCAACGGACGCACGAGGGCGGTCACCTCGTCCAGAGCCCAGGCCAGGTTGACCGCCGTGGGGCGGGTGGCGCGCAGGAGGCCGCGGGTGGCCTCCAGCGCCTCGTCCGACGCGTCCTCCCGGAGCGCGAGCGCCAGTCCGTACGCGGCGGCCGCTCCGATGAGCGGCGCCCCCCGCACCTGCATCGTGGCGATGGCGCGCGCCGCATCCTCCGCCCGCGTCAGCCTCAGGACGCGGAAGGTCCAGGGCAGCGCGGTCTGGTCCACGATGCGCACGGCCCAGCCGTCGTCGTCCAGGAAGATGCTGCGGTAGGGGATCCCGTCTACGTTCACGCCCACTCCCGTTGCAGGGTCCACGCGCCCGGCCCGGCGGGCCCGGCGAAGTAACCGGGCCCGCGCCGACGCCGGCCCGTATGGCACGCAAGATTGTGCGCGGGAGGCGAACTGGCGAGCTTGCGCCCCATGAGGCCCGGCTCTCGGCGTCTGCCCCCGAGACCCCGCGGGGCGGGCCCGGCCACCACCGCATCCCCCTCCGCGCAGAAAGGAGCGCCGTGCGCCACATCGTCATCCTCGCGGCACGCCGCTCCGGGAGCACCGCCTTCTGGAGGGTCTTCCGGGACATGCCCGGAGTGGCGGCGTACGACGAGCCTTTCAATCCCCTGCTGGGCAAGCTGCCCCACGAGAACGAGAACGGCACGCGCCGCGAGCTCATCGCGCTCTACAAGAGGGACCCGGGAGCCTTCCGTGCGGCGTTCGCACCGGTTCCGCAGGACGAGGAGACCACCCAGGGCATGACCGAGCGGCAGCGGGCCTGGCTGAGCTGGCTCCTCTCGCACGGGCCCGCCGTGATCGACGTGACCCGCTGTCACGGCAAGATCGAGGGGCTCCATGCGTCGGCCCCCGACGCCGTGTTCGTGCATCTCTACCGCCGGCCGGCCTCCTTCGTGACGTCGCACGTGCTCCGCTCGAACATGCGCGAGATCTTCGGTATCCGCAGAGCGCATATCCAGCGCACCTTCTTTACGCGTACGTCGGGCTTCAACGAGTGGAAGATGGAAGATCTCCTCACGGGCCCCCAGGCGCGCGCCACCCGTGAGCTCCTGGACGCCGAAGGCGTGCGGGCGCCAGGTCCCCGAGCTCCGGCCGCGCTCCTCCTGCTCGGCTACTGGCTCGGCTGCTACCGAAGAGCCGAGCGGGAAGGGACGCGGCTCTACGGGCCGCGGTTCTTCTCCGTGGGTTTCGAGGACTTCTGCGGCGATCCGGAGCCCCGGTGCCGAGCGATCCTGGAGTGCGCGGGCGGCGACGCGTCCGCCGTCCACCTGTCCCACCTCGGCGCACCCCGACGAGGCTACGAGCCGGTCGACCCCCGCTGGACCGAGCTGGCCGCCGCCGCCGGCTTCAGCGCCCAGGAGATCGAGCGCTTCTTCGATCACGCCGACCGCGCGTAGCACGCGGGCTCGCCCCCTCGCCCTCAACGGGGCGTCCGCGCCCGTGCAGACCCATCTCCCCGCGTACCGCCCGCCGCACGCGCCGCCGCCTTGCCGGTTCGCGGCACGGACGCCATATGTCCTCACCTTCGCCGTTTCTGCCCCCCGACTCCCCGCAGGAGCGAAAGTCGATGAATCGAGAGACCGAGTCCGAATCGCACGAAGCCTACGAATTCGTCCCACGAGATGCCCGAGCGGGACGAGGTGGACGCATCCTCTCCTCCGCCCTGTTGGTCGCGGCGCTCGTCCTCCCCTCCGCCTGCTCCCCGGCCGGGGGCGCCATCGGGCACTACGTCCCGCCGCGCACGTGGCCGCAAGGCGTGCACGACTTCAACCTCGTGCACCAGAAGCTCGCGGTGCGGTTCGACATGGCGAAGCGCCTGGTCACGGGCGTGGTGACCACGACGGTCGTCCCGGACGTCACGACCGACACGATCAAGCTCAACGCCGAGGACATGACGATCGACAGCGCGAGCGACGCGCAGGGCCCACTCCATTTCCACTTCGATACGGCGCACGTCTGGGTCCAGCTGCGCAAGCCGGCCAACGCCGGTGACACGGTCGTCTTCACGCTGGCCTACCACACCCACCCCGAGCGCGGGATCTACTTCATCCCCCGCAAGCACGTGATCTGGTCCCAGGGCGAGGCCACCGAGACGCGCGCCTGGGTGCCCACGTACGACTACTCGAACGACAAGACCACGTGGGAGTTCCTCGTCACCGCGGACTCCGCGGACAAGGTACTGTCGAACGGGAAGCTGCTCTCCGTGAAGCCGGTGGACGGCGGCAAGGAGAACGTGTGGGACTGGGCGCAGGACGAGAAGGCCTCGACGTACCTGTACGACGTGGTCGTGGGCCCCTTCACGATCCTCAAGGACCACTGGCGCGGTAAGCCCGTCGACTACTACGTGTACCCCGACACCGTCGACGCCGCGTGGCGCGCCTTCGGCGAGACCCCGTCGATGATCGAGCTCTACTCGCGCCTCCTCGACCTGCCGTTCCCGTGGGACAAGTACGACCAGGCGGCCATCCCCGACTTCACGTACGGCGGCATGGAGAACGTGTCGGCCACGTCGCAGACGGACTTCGCGCTGCAGGGACCCGGGACGAACCCGATGCAGGGCGGCCGCAGCCTCGTCGCCCACGAGCTCGCGCACCAGTGGTTCGGCGACTACGAGACGACCGCGAACTGGGCCAACATCTGGCTCAACGAGGGCTTCGCCACGTACATGGAGTCCGTGCAGAACGAGATGACGCGTGGGTGGTCCGCGGCGCAGCTCGAGTGGTACCAGCAGCAGCAGGTGGCCATGGCCGCGGACAAGAGGGAGGCGCGCCCGGTCGTCTGGGGCGTGCACCAGTTCACGAACCCGATGGGGCTGTTCTTCGGGGGACAGGTCTACCAGAAGGGAGCGCAGGTCCTGCACCAGCTCCGGCGCCTCCTGGGCGACAAGGTCTTCTGGGCCGGGATGCACCGATTCCTGGTCAACAACGCGCACAAGGCCACCACGACGAAGGACCTCGCCGACGCGTTCGAGGAGACCTGCAACTGCGACCTGGGCTGGTTCTTCAACCAGTGGGTCTACAGCATCGGCTACCCCCAGCTCGACGTGACACGCAAGTGGGACCCCTCGACGAAGACGCTGAACGTGACGGTCGAGCAGGTGCAGCCGATCGACTCCATGCGGCCGTACTTCAAGTTCCCCACGACGATCCGCGTGATCACCGCCGATTCGGTGGTGCGTGACAGCGTGATGGTCCAGGCCGAGAAGACCCAGACGTTCGCCATGGCGCTGCCCAGCAAGCCCATGTCGTTCCTCTTCGACGAGGGCGGCTGGCTGCTCGGGACGATCCACACGGACCAGACCCCGGAGGAGCTCGCCGACATGGCGCGCCACGACCTCGACACGTCGGCGCGCAACTGGGCGCTGCACGCGCTCGCGGGCTCACAGGACACGGCGGCGATCGACGCACGCCGCTTCATCGTGCTCAACGAGCACGAGCCACCGATCCGGGTCGAGGCGCTCCGCCAGATGACCCACGATTCGACGGCGGTCGGGATCGGCATCGTGCGCTCGGCGCTCCGCGATCCGTCCGCGGCGGTGCGCAGCCAGGCCCTGGAGACGCTGGCGGGCCTGGACTCGCGCGGGATCGCGACGACGGCGCTCGACATGTACAGGAACGACATCTCGTCCACGGTGCGGGCGGCCGCGCTCGGCGTGTACGCGCACGCCGCAGGCAACGCGGCGCTGGCGACGCTCGTGGCCGCGACCGCGCCGAACCGCTCGCTGGCGGTCCGCGGGATGGCCGAGCGGGACCTGGCGCGACTGCACACGCCGGGGGCCGTGGACGCGCTCGTGAAGCTCACCGATCCGATGGAAGTGCGCCGGCTGCGCCAGGGCGCGCTCATGGGTCTGCTCATGACCGGTGACAAGGCGCGCGCCACGCAGGTCGCGGCGCGCGGACTGAGCGACTACGACCCGCTGTACGCGGAGACGGCGGTGCGCGTCCTGGCCGCCATCGACACGCCCGCGGCGAAGGCGAAGCTCGAGGCCGCGGCCCGGACCGAGACGCGGGTCCAGGTGAAGAACCTCATGGAGCAGGCCCTGGCCGGCAAACTCAGGATGGGGTTCATGCGCATGCGCTGACGGACGACCGAGGTCGCCCTACGCGGTGACTGCGGGGCGTTCGCCGTCGCCGGGCTCTGCCCGGCTGCGGCGGGCGCCCCGCGTCACGTGTGGCAGGCCGCGGCCCGATCGAGCAGCAGCGTGCGCTCCCGCGCGTTGCGCGTGAGCGCGGCGGCGCGCTCGAGCTCCGAGCGGGCCTCGCCGAAGCGGCCCAGCTTGAAGAGGAGGTCGCCCCGCACGGCCGGCAGCAGGTGGTACGCGTTCAGCGCCGGCTCGTCCAGCAGCGGATCCACGACTTCCAGGCCCGCGGCGGGCCCGAACGCCATCGCGTACGCGACGGCCCGGTTGAGCTCCACGACGGGCGACGGCGTGAGCTGCGCGAGCGCGTCGTACAGCGCCGTCATGCGCGTCCAGTCCGTCTCCTCGGGGGTGCGCGCACGGGCGTGGCATGCCGCGATCTCCGCCTGGAGGGTGTAGGGCCCGAGCCCGAGGGCCGCGCTCGCGCGCTCGGCGCGCCCGAGGGCGGCCAGGCCCCGCTGGACGAGCAGACGATCCCAGCGCGCTCGGTCCTGGTCGAGGAGCAGGATGGGCTCCCCCTCCGGCCCCACGCGGGCACGCAGCCTCGACGCCTGGATCTCCATCAAGGCCACCAGACCGTGCACCTCCGGCTCGCCGGGTGCCAGCTCCGCCAGGACGCGGCCCAGGCGGAGGGCGTCCTCGCACAGCGCGGGCCGTACCCAGTCCTCCCCGGCCGTGGCCGAGTATCCCTCGTTGAAGATCAGGTAGATGACGCCCAGGACCGCAGACAAGCGGGCGGGCAGGTCCGCGGCCGACGGCACCTCGAACGGCACGTGCGCCTCGCGCAGCGTCCTCTTGGCGCGCACGATGCGCTGCTGGATCGCCGTCACGGAGACCAGGAACGCCCTCGCGATCTCCTCCGCCGTGAGGCCGCCGAGCAGTCGGAGCGTGAGCGCGACCCGCGCCTCCACGGCCAGCACGGGATGGCACGCCGTGAACATCAGGCGCAGTACGTCGTCGCCGATGGCGTCGTCGGCCGTCTCGTCGAAGTCCGGCATGGTCAGCTCCCGCTGCTCCAGCCGCCCGGAGAGCTCCTCGTGCTTGCGGTCCTGCATGCGCCGGCGGCGCATCTCGTCGATGGCGCGGTGCTTGGCCGTCGCCATGAGCCAGGCTCCCGGGTTGTCCGGTACGCCCGACTCCGGCCACTTGCGGAGCGCGACGACCAGGGCATCCTGCGCCAGGTCCTCCGCCAGGCCGACGTCGCCCACCAGGCGGGCCAGCCCACCGACGACCCGCGCCGACTCGATCCGCCAGATCGCGTCGATCGCCCGGTGGACGTCCGGGCGCGCACCGGAGCCGCCT
Organism: Longimicrobiales bacterium; assembly: GCA_046704285.1. GTDB lineage: Bacteria > Gemmatimonadota > Gemmatimonadetes > Longimicrobiales > Gaopeijiaceae > SZUA-318. Next base: position 12,629 of record JBJKSF010000126.1, read on the forward strand.
CCCGCCGCGGTCACGTGTCCGGATCGAGGCCGGCGGCGCGCTGCACGTCGGGCGGGAGCTCGGACATCTCGTAGATCTGCCGCACCTCGATGACGTCGCCGTCCAGCATGGGTGCGCGCGTCGCCCACTCCACGGCCTCCTCCTTCGACTTCGCCTGGATCAGCCAGTAGCCGCCGACCATCTCCTTCGCCTCCGCGAACGGTCCGT
>JBJKSF010000127.1:0-13574 GCA_046704285.1 Longimicrobiales bacterium
GCGAAAGTCGACCCCGTGAGGGCGCTCGGCGCCGAGTAGCGCGTCCCCTCGAGCGAGATCGATCGGCGCGTCGAGAGCCTTCCGCTGGCGCCGCCACGCCGTCTCCCGCAACCCGCTAGATTGCATGCATCGCCGACTCTCCCGCATCACCCCGGTCGACGGAGGACGCATGGCCGAATCGCCCCTTCCCGGTCCACGCTTCGCGGGGGAGCTCCCGGCCGACACCGACGTGGTGGTCGTCGGAGCCGGCATCGCGGGCACTTCCGCCGCGTACCATCTCGCCGCGGCGGGCGTGCGCACGCTCCTGCTGGAGCGTGACCGCGTCGGCTCGGGCGCGACCGCGAGCGCGGTGGGGCTCCTGGCTCCTCCTCTCCGGCAGCCGTTCAACGAGACGGTGCGGTTCCGGGGAGAGCAGACCGCACGCGAGATCTGGGAGTTCGCACTCCGCTCGGTGAGCGGCCTCGCCGCGCTCCTCTCCGCACGGGGCCAGGCCGAGGCCTGCGGCCTCGACGTCTCCGGCGGATACGTGCTGGCCGAGGCGCATACGCTGCACGAGGTGCATGCGTCCCACCGTGCCCTGGAGGATGCCGGACTTCCCGTCGAGTGGCTGACGTCCGACGAGGTCCGCAGGCTCACGGGCGCACACGGATTCCACGGCGGCATCCGCCTTGAAGGTGGGGGGGCACTGGATCCCGTCGCGGCGGCGCGCGCGCTGGCGAGCGCCGCGGCCGAGGCGGGCGCCGCGGTCCTGGAGGGTGTGCCCGTGACGGCGACGCGCAGGGAGAAAGGCTCTCTCTACTGCGAGACATCGCAGGGAGAGGTCAGGACGGAGATGATCGTGTACGCGACGCACGTCGACTCGCGCCGCTTCTCGGAGTTCGTCGGCGACGAGGTCGTGCCGATCCGGGGTCAGGGGATGATCGCGTCGGCGGGTGCGCCCGCCTTCCGGGGCGGGTTCTCGACGCACTGGAAGATGAACGTGTGGCGGAGCGACCCCGGGGGAAGACTGGTCCTGGGAGGATGGCGGCACGACGCGTGGGACCGCTCGTACTGGAAGATGCGGCCGGAGATCGACGAGCGGCTGCAGAGCGACGTGGAGGGATGGTTCAACGCGGCGTTTCCGGACCCGGCGCCTCTGCGGGTGGAGCGCCGCTGGAGCGGCATCTTCGGGTGGACTGCCGACTATCTCCCGCTGGTGGGTCCCCTGCCGGGGCGGCTGGGCGAGCTCGTGGTGTGCGGCTTCAGCGGCGGTGGCCTTCCCTTCGCGTTCGAGTCCGGGCGGGTCATCCGGGCCATCGTCACCGGCTCGGAGCCGGTGGCCGGAGGCGAGCTCCTGAGCCCCCGGCGGTTCGCCGCGGTCGGCGCATGAGCGGAAGGAGCGTGACGAGGGGGGAGCGGGACGCGCTCCCCGGGCAGGCGCCACGCTTTGCGGACGTGGTCGGCGAGCTCGAGCGGGTATTCGCGCGCGGAGGCGTGGAGCCGCTCGACGACGAGGCGTTCAACGACGTGGCGCTGCGGGCGCTCGACTACCAGCTCCGGGAGAACCCGACCTATCGGGCGTTCTGCGAGAGGCGGGGCGTGCGGCGGGAAAGGCTCGACCGTTGGGAGGAGGCGCCTCCGGTGCCGGCGACGGCGTTCAAGCACCTGGATCTGGTGTCCGGCGACCCCGCCCGCGTGGACGCGATCTTCCGCACGAGCGGCACGACGCGCGGGTCCGAGCGGCGGGGACGGCACTTCGTGCCCCGCCTCTCGCTGTACCGTGCCTCGCTCCTGCCCAGCTTCCGCGCGTTCGTGCTCCCGGACGGGGTCAGGCTTCCCCTGCTCTCCCTCGTGCCGGATCCTGCCGGGGTCCCGGATTCGTCGCTGTCGACGATGATCGGCGCGGTGGCCGAGGATCTGTGCGAGGAGGTGCGCTGGCTCGTCGACCCCAGCGGCGTCCTCGACCTGGAGGGCTTCCTCGACGCGGCCTCGGCGCTCGCGACCGAGGGGCGCGCCGCGCTGGTGGTGGGCACGGCCTTCGCGCTCGTGCACCTTCTGGACGCGATGCGCGCGCGGGGCGCGCGGGTCTCGCTCCCCGAAGGCACGCGCGTGATGGAGACCGGAGGCTTCAAGGGGAGGAGCCGGACCGTCCGGCGCGACGCCCTGTACGCCGAGATCCGGGAGCGGCTGGGCGTGCCGGCCCGTCGCATCGTGAACGAGTACGGCATGACCGAGCTGCTCTCCCAGCTCTACGAGCCCACCCTGCGCGAGGAGCGCGGCGAGCGCCGGCACGTTCCGCCGCCGTGGCTGCGCGTGCGGGCGCTCGATCCGCGCACGCTCGCGCCGCTGCCCGAGGGCCGCCCGGGCCTCCTCTCCTTCTTCGACCTGGCCAACGTGGGCTCCGTGTGCCACGTCCTCACCGAGGACCTCGGCTCGGTGGCGCCCGACGGCGTGCGCCTGCACGGCCGCACGGAGGGCGCCGAGCCCAGGGGGTGCTCCCGTGCCATGGAGGAGCTCATGGCCGCCGCGGAGGATCCGCGATGAGCGCACGGCCCCGGCCGTTCCATGCGTGGGCCCTTCCTTCGGGGGTCGCCCTTCCCGACCGGCCCGAGCTGCAGTACGAGACCGGCGGCCTGCGGGTCCGCCACCCCGACGCCACGCCGGGCTGGATGCGCCGCGTGACCGACGCGCTGGCCCAGGCGAAAGAGCCCCTGCTCGAGCGCAGCACCGCCGACGTGATCGCCTCGCTCGGAGCTGTCGGCGCGCGCTTCCTCGACCCGGACGATCCTCTGCGCGCCGAGGCTCTCGACCTGCTGCCCGCGACGTCCGGCCTTTCAGCGCCGATGGCCGCCGCCGTGCTCGACGGCATGGCGGCGGACTGGACGGCGGAGCGACTCGAGCGCGCGCTGGACGCCGAGCTGGGCGGAGCGGCCGTGCTCGAAGGGTTCGCGCCGGCGCGGTCCGGGCGGCGGGTGCGGGCCGTCTCACCGGCTCTGTGCGTGCAGATCGTCTCGGGCAGCGTCCCGGGCCTGGGCGTGACCGCGCTCCTGCGCAGCCTCCTCCTCAGGTCCCCCACGCTGCTGAAGCCGGGGCGCGGCGACGCGGTCCTTCCTGTCCTGTTCGCGCGCGCCCTGCGCGAGCGGGACACGACCGTCGCGGACGCGCTGGCCGTCGTGTACTGGTCCGGTGCGAGCGAGGCCCTGGCCCTGGCCGCTCTGCAGGAGGCCGACGCGGTCGTGGCGTACGGCGACGACGAGACCGTGCGCGACCTGAGGGCGCGGGCGCCCGCGACGGCGCTGTTCGTAGCCTATCCCCACCGGCTCAGCCTCGCGGTCGTGGGCCGTGAGGCTCTGTGCGGCACGGACCTGCGGCGCACCGCCTGTGCCGCGGCCGGAGCCGTCGCGTTCTTCGATCAGCGAGGGTGCGTATCCCCGCAGGTCGTCTACGTCGAGGAGGGAGGCGAGACCGCGCCCGCCCGCTTCGCCGCGGAGCTGGCCGACGCGCTCGAGGCGGTGGAGCGGCGCCTTCCCGGCGGGACGCTGGATCCCGTGGAGGCTTCGGCCGTGCACCAGGTGCGGGGCACCGCCGAGCTGCTGGCCTCGGCAGGGGAGGGCCTCGAGATCCGGCACGGCGGCGAGGCCTGGTGGACCGTCGTGTACGATCCGGCGCCGGCGTTCGCCGCCTCGTGCCCCGGGCGCGTCGTGCGGGTCAAGCCGGTGGCGGACGTGCTCCGTGTGCCGTTCCTGCTACGCCCGTTCCGCCGGCACCTTCAGACGGTGGGGCTGGCCGGGTGCGGCGACAGGCGGGAGCGGCTGGCCGACGCGCTGGCCGGTGCCGGCGTGACGCGGGTGGCCCCGCTGAGCGCGGTGCCGTTCCCTCCGCCCTGGTGGCACCACGACGGCCAGGAGCCGCTCGGGGCCCTCCTGCGCTGGGTCGATCTCGAAGATTGACGGGTCGCTGGGCGGGGCTCCCGCTGTTCGACGCGCACGAGAGCCGCCCTGCTCGGGACTACTCCTCGTCGGGCTGCTGCTCCGCCCGCCAGATCACCATCTGCCGACCGCCCTCGGGGTTCTCCTCCACCCGAACGACCAGCGTATCGCCCTCCTGGAGGCCCAGGTCGTCACGAATGTCCTGGGGGATCGTGATGCGCCCGCCGACCCCGACTGAGACCTCGCCGTAGTAGAGCGTCCGGAAAATGGCCATCCAGCCTCCTGGTTGATGCGCGCCGTGGCCAGGGAATGTACAAGCCTCCCGCCGGGAGCGCGACGAATCGGCAGCCCCTCGGCCCCCGCGGTCGATCGGCCTTGCTGAAGAAGGGTCGGCGCCTTTTCGTAGGTGGAGCGTGCCCTCCCTCACCGCCCCATTCCACACGAGCGACGTATGAGCGACGATGGCTTCGCGGTGCGCCTCCGAGGCCTGACCAAGCGCTTCGGGAAGCAGACAGCGGTGTCCGCATTCGATCTGGAGGTCCCCAGGGGGGTCGTCTACGGGCTGCTGGGCCCCAACGGCTCGGGCAAGACGACCACGATCCGGATGATCATGGGCATTCTCCACCCCGACGAGGGCACGGTGAGCCTGTTCGGGTCCGACCCCGACGCCACGCGCCGCACGAAGGTGGGCTACCTTCCCGAGGAGCGCGGGGTCTACCGGAAGATGAAGGTGCTCGAGCTCCTCGTGTTCCTGGGGGAGATCCGCGGCGTGAGCCGCGGGGAGGGGCGCCGCAGGGCGCGGACCTGGCTCGACCGGCTGGGGCTCGGAGACTGGGCCGAGAAGAAGGTCGAAGACCTCTCCAAGGGGATGCAGCAGAAGGTGCAGTTCATCAGCACCGTGCTGCACGAGCCGGAGCTCCTGGTGCTCGACGAGCCCTTCAGCGGACTCGACCCGATCAACCAGGACGTGCTCGAGGAGATCGTGATGGAGTTCCACCGGAAGGGCACGACGATTCTCTTCTCCACGCACCTCATGGACCAGGCGGAGCGCCTCTGCGAGCGGGTCTGCCTGATCTCGAAGGCCCGCAAGGTGCTCGACGGGGACCTGCGCGAGATCAAGGCCGCGGAGCGCAAGGGCGTGCTCGCCGTGGAGTTCGCCGGCCCGGACGGCTGGCTGGCGGGCCCCGAGGTGGCACACGTGGAGCAGCACAACGGCGCCATGCACTTGCTGCTCCGCCCCGGCGCGGACCACCAGGCGATCCTGCGGCGGGGGGTCGAGTCGGGTGCCGTGATCACGCACTTCGAGCTGGTCGAGCCCCGCTTGCACGAGATCTTCGTCCGGCACGCCGGAGCGGACGCCGCGGGTGACGCCGGCCTCCCGGAGGCCGCCGTGGCAGCCACGGCTGGAGGTGCGCGATGAACATGGTCTGGGCAGTGATCCGGCGGGAGTACCTGCAGCGGGTGCGCTCGAAGTGGTTCATCTTCGCGACGATCGGGATGCCGGTGTTCATGCTCCTGGTGCTGGTCCTGCCGATCTACTTCGCGAACAAGAGCGAGCAGGCGGGGCGCGACATCGCGGTGGTGGACCGGACGGGCGTCCTGGCGAGCCGACTCGTGCCGGCGCTCGAGGCGGGCGGCTACAAGATCCGCACGGAGGCCTGGTCGGACTCGGTGATCCCGAGCCTCACCCAGGAGGTGACGGACAAGAAGCTCGGCGGGTTCCTCGTCCTCGACCAGCGGACGCTCGAGAGCGGAGAGGCAGTCTTCTACGCGAGCAGCCGGCCGTCGCCGCTCCGCTCGCTGTCGCTGCGCCAGGCGGTCGTCTCGGCGGCCCTCGAGCAGGAGCTCTCGGGCCGGGGGGTGGACGCGGAGGCGATGCTCAAGGGGGGAGGCCTGAGCGTGAACGTGCTCTCGGCCCGTAGCGACGTGAGCGACAAGGAGATGGGCCTCGGCTACCTGGGGGCGTTCTTCCTCTACATGGTCATCCTGCTGTACTCCGTGCAGGTCATGCGGGCGACGATCGAGGAGAAGACCAGCCGCATCGTGGAGGTCGTCATCTCCTCGATGAAGCCCTGGCACCTCATGCTCGGGAAGATCCTCGGCGTGGGGAGCGTGGGGCTCACCCAGATGGCCGTGTGGGCGCTCTCGGCCGGTCTCATCTTCTCGGCGGGCATCCCGGCGATGATGTCGGCGCGGCCGGAGCTGGCTTCCCTGGGCAACCTCAAGTCGTTCGCGCCGGGCATCGGCCTGCTCGTGCTGTTCGTGGCGTTCTTCCTCTTCGGCTTCTTCCTGTTCTCGAGCATGTACGCCGCCGTGGGCGCGATGTGCAGCACGGACGAGGAAGCCCAGCAGGCACAGATCCCCGTGATGGCCCTCGTGATCATCCCGATCGTCTTCCTGACGCCCGTGCTGACCGACCCCACGTCGCCGCTGTCGGTCGGGATGTCGCTCGTCCCGTTCTTCAGCCCCGTCCTCATGTTCGCGCGCGCCGCCGCCGGGGCCGCGCCCGTCTGGCAGGTGGCGCTCTCGTTCGTGTTGATGGGCGTGACGGTGGTCGGCGTCGCGTGGGTCGCGGGCCGCATCTACAAGGTGGGCATCCTCATGGCAGGCAAGCGGCCGACGCTCCCCGAGCTCGTGCGCTGGGTGAGGGAGGCGTGACGACGACGAGCTTCGCCGAGTTCCTCGCCACCACACCCGCGGTTCGCTTCGGGGACTTCGTGCTGAAGAGCGGCCGGCGCTCGAACGTCTTCTTCAACTTCGGAGCCGTCTGTACCGGACGGGAGATCCTGAGGATCGGCGAGTACTACGCGGACTTCATCGTGGAGCACGGGCTGCAGGACGCGGATGTCGTCTTCGGTCCGGCGTACAAGGGAATCGCCCTGTCCGTGGTCACGAGCGTCGCCTTGCACCTGCGGCACGGACTGGAGATCCCGTTCGCGTACAACCGGAAGGCCGAGAAGACGCACGCCGAAGGTGGATCGTTCGTAGGCTACGACCTGAGCAGGGCGAGCAGGGCGCTGGTGCTCGACGACGTGATCACGGACGGCGGAACGAAGCTGGAGACCGTCGACATGCTGAAGTCGTTTCCCGATCTGCGCATCAGCGCGTTCCTCGTCGGCGTCGACCGCGAGGAGACCGACGAGTCGGGCGAAAGTTGCCTGTCTCGGCTCGGCGCGACGACCGGGATCCCGGTCATGGCCCTGACCACCAGGTCCGAGGTCCTGCGGTTCCGGGCGCCCGAGCGGTAGCCCTCAGCCTCCCATCCCCCGCTCGAACGCGTCGACGTCCTCGTAGTAGCGGCGCGCGAGAGCCGCGCTCGCCGGGTTCGTGTAGAGCTCCGCCACGGGGTGGTCGAGGAGCTCGGCCATGCGCTCCGCCACCTCCTCGGCACTCTGGGCGCCCGCGCGCGGGCCGGGCGGCGGCGCCGGGTCCGCGGGGGCGTTGGCGGCGTTGCGGTGGAAGTCGGTCGTCACCACGCCGGGCATCACCAGGGACAGATGGATGTCGGGATACTGCGCCCGCAGGTCCACCCGCGCGCTCGCCGTGAGCACGTTCAGGGCCGCCTTCGCGGCGCTGTAGGCGGAGCGGAACGTCACCAGGGGCACCCGCCCCAGGAACGAGGACACGTTGATGACGTGTCCCCTTCCGCGCTCCCGGAAGTGCGGGACGATCGCCTGCATGCCGTACAGCGCGGACTTGAAGTTCACGGCCATCATGTCGTCCACGTCCCGGTCCGTGAGCTCCAGGGCCGGGCGGTGGATGCCCTGACCCGCGTTGTTGACCCACACGTCGACGTGATCGAACGCTCCGAGCGCCTGGTCGCGCAGCCGCTCCACGTCGCCGCGGCGCCTCACGTCCGTCACGACCACGAGCGCCTCCCCCCCGGACTCGCGGGCCACCTCCTCCAACGCGTTCCGACGGCGGGCCGCCAGGACCAGCCGGTGCCCGTCCGCCGCGAGCCTGCGTGCCAGGGCCGCTCCGATCCCGCTGCTCGCTCCCGTGATGACGACGACCTTCGAGTCCATGGGGTGCCTCGCTCCCGTGTGCCGCTCCATCGGCGCCGGGCGAGCCGCTAGGACCGTCCGGTGCCCCGGGCGAGCTCCCTCAGCACCTCGTCGTGAAGCACGCCGTTCGTGCTGACGCCCGACCCACCATGGATGGTAGCCTCGCCTCCGCGGGTCGTGAAGCGACCGCCCGCCTCGGTGAGGATCGTGAGGAACGGCGCGGCGTCCCACGCCTTCACGACCGGATCGATCATCACGTCGGCGCGGCCGGTTGCCACCAGCGCGTGCCCGTAGCAGTCGCCCCACGTCCGCGCCAGGGCCGCCCGGCGCTGCAGCGCCTCCCATCCGGGCCCGTCCTCGCTGAGCCGCGCACGCTCGGGATCGGTGGTGAGCACGAGCGCGTCCTCGATGCGTGCGACCGCCGAGACGTGGCACGGCCGGTCGTTCCAGGTGCACCCGAGCCCCCGTCCGGCCGCCACCGTCTCCTGGAGCGGCGGAAAGTGCGCCACCCCGACGACCGGCTCCCCGTCGATCTCGATGCCGATGAGCACCCCGTACAGCGGCACGCCCCTCATGAACGACCGCGTCGCGTCGATGGGGTCCAGGATCCAGCGCACGCGCTCGCTCGCCGAGGTGGCACCCAGCTCCTCCCCGAGGATCCCGTGGGCCGGGAACCGCTCGGAGATCCTGAGTCGCAGGAGCTGCTCCGCCTGCCGATCGGCCACCGTCACGGGGCTGCCGTCACTCTTGGACTCGTGCGCCACGAGGCCGCCGAAGTAGCGCAGCGTCACCGATCCGGCCTCGCGGGCGATCGTCGCAGCGAAGTTCAGCAGGTCCCGGATCTCGGCGTGATCGTCTCGACGGGCCATGGCTTCGGACGGAGATGTCGGAGCGGGGAAACGAAGGAGCGGAGCGGGGTCAGCTCGATACCACCGCCCGCCTCGAGCGCCGGTTCTTGCACCGGTACATGTCGGCGTCGGCCGCCTGGATCATATCGTCCGTCGTCTTCATGGACACGTTGTCGAACTCGGCGAGGCCGATGCTGACGGTCACGCCGTACGACCGCATCAAGATGTCCTCGGCCACCCGTTCCTCCACACGCTGCGCGTAGAGCCGTGCCCCGGCGAGGTGGCTGTCGGAGAGGACCGCGACGAACTCGTCGCCACCATAGCGTGCCACGAGGTTCATGGCGCGAAGCTCCTCGACGAGAATCTGGGCGAATGCGCGCAGAATGTCGTCACCGACCACGTGCCCGAGGGTGTCGTTGTAATGCTTGAAGTCGTCGAGGTCGAACACCGCCACGGCCAGCGAGCGTCCGCGGCGCGTGGCTGCCAGCTCCTTGTCGAGGTGGATCTGGAGGCGCCTGCGGTTCGGCAGGCCGGTGAGCGGGTCCGTGAGTGAAAGGGCCTGGAGGCTCGCGTGCAGGCGAGCGTTCTCGAGCGCCACCGACGCCTGGCCGGCGAGCCGCTGCAGCACGCCCGTGTCGTCCGCCCCGAAGCGTCGCACGTCGCGGCTGACGGCGCTGAGCACGCCCACCACCTGACCCCCGACGACGAGCGGCACGGCCATGCCGGAGCCGGACCGCAGGTGGCGGCGGAGACGGGCGGGAACGAGCGTGCTGGCGCCGAGATCGTCCAGGATGACGGGCACGCGCTCCTCGAGGACCCGTGCGGCGAGGACTCCGGTCAGATCCCAGGTCAGCCCCCTGGGCAGGCCGATCGCGCCTTCCGATTCGGCGACCTCCACCACCGGTCGGCCCCGCTCCCGGAGGAACCAGACGCTGGCTCCCTCCACCGACAGGACCTCCAGGGCGGCACGGATGACCTTGCCGAGCACCTCTTTGGGGTCCAGCGAGCTCGCCAGGGCACGCCCGATCTCCTCGACCTGCTCGGCCTCCCGCCGCCTCCGCTCCAGCTCGGCGACGTGAAAGGCGTTGTCGACGGCGACCGAGGCGATCTCGGCGATGCACTGAAGGAGGTCCAGGTCCTCGTGCGTGTAGGCGCCGACCGCGTGGCTCTGGGCGCTGATGGCGCCGAGCACGCGTCCCTTGTGCAGCATGGGTGCGCAGATCGCGGAGCGCGGCGGCACGTCGCCCTTCTCCGCCAGCACCATGAAGCCCCGATCGCCGATCCGGTCGCTGGCGATCAGCGGCCTGCCCGCGCGGATGACCTCGCTGTCCGATCCGCGATAGGTGACGTCCACGTGCTTCGCCTCTCCCCGGTCCGCGAAGAAGACGACCGTGGCGAGATCGCTGGCCGGGTCGTAGAGCGAGATGTAGAAGCCGGACGCCTCGAGCACCCGGGAGGTCTCCCGGTGGATGGCCTCGTAGAGATCCTCCGAGCCGAGCGTGCCTGCCAGCGTGCGGCCGATCTCCAGGAGGACCCGATAACGGTCCCCGACCGTGGAGCGGGTGTTGGGGGGGCGTGGTGGGGGCATGGATATGGATGGCCTCTTGTTCACCGTCGCGGCTCTCAGGAAGCCCGACGTCGCGCTTCATCTCGGACCGGCCGCATGCCCCCCGCACGCGGCGCGCTCGCTCTGCTCGGCCGCCTGGTCCTACCGCCCCCCCGGCGGTACGACGGCAGCACCGTACCATTTCAAGATAGGTCACCCCCCACGGGGGCCACAACGATGAAGATCACCGCTTCGGGCGGGGCGCGGCCGGGCCGTCGGGGCCGTGACCCCCCTCCCGTCCTCTCTCCAGGAGGCGGTCGACGTAGTGTCCGATCTCGAACCCGATCGCCGCCAGGAGCCTGGTCTCCCGGAGGTCGGGAGCGGCCCGCGTGACGAGCGTGCGCAGCGTGCGCATGACGGCGGACGGCTTGCGGGCCTTGTAGAACTCGATCCGAGCGAGCCCGTCCCGCAGGGCCGCGAAGGCCTGTTCCATCTCCCCCTGGGTGGGCGGTCGCGTGGCTCGCCGTCCCCGGGGGAGCGGATCCGCGGCGACCGGCGCCGCCAGGAACAGCTCGTAGGCCAGCACCAGGCTGGCCTGGGCGAGGTTGAGGCTCGGAAAGACCGGGTCGGTCGGGATGATCACGACGGCATGACACCGGTCCAGCGCCTCGTTCGTGAGGCCGCGGTCCTCGCGCCCGAAGAGCAGGGCCACCTGCCCCTGGACGGCGCGCTCCAGCATGAGGGAGGCGGCCTCGCGGGGCCTCAGGTACGTGCGGCCGGCGGTGCGGGGCCGGGCGGTCGTGCCCACCACGAACGAAGCGTTCGCGACCGCCTCGTCGAGCGTCGCGTGGATCGAGGTCCTCTCCAGGACCGGATCGCTGCGGTGCGCGATGCCACCGATACGCCAGGTGTCGAACTCGCCCGGCGCCACGAGCCGCAGATCGCGCAGGCCGAAGTTCATCATGACGCGCACGACGCCGGCGATGTTCACCAGGTCCTGGGGGTGATCCAGGACGACGGCGACGTTCGCGAGCGGGTCGGGAGACATGGGCCGGCGCGCGGTCCCGGCGGCCGTCCCGCTACTTCCGGCCGTCGGGGTCGCTCGGAGGCTCGTCGGGGTCCCCGGGGCCCTTGAGCTCGCCCTTGAAGTTCCGGATGCCGGCCCCCAGGCCGCGGGCCAGCATGGGCAGCTTCTTGCTCCCGAACAGAAGGACGGCGAGGACCAGGATGATCAGGGACTCGCCGAGCCCGGGCAGCGCGGCCAGCATTGGGGCCTGGGCGGGAGCCGTCATTTCAGCAGCACCTTGGCGATCGTCTGCTTCTGCATGTTGGACGTCCCCTCGTAGATCGTGCCGATCTTCGCGTCCCGGTACAGCTTCTCCACGGGATAGTCCCGCGTGAAGCCGTAGCCGCCGTGCAGGTCGATGCAACGCGACGCCACCCTCTGGGCCATCTCCGAGGAGTAGAGCTTGGCCATCGCCGCCTGGGCCAGGAACGGCTGCCCCGCGTCCTTGAGACGAGCGGCGTTGTAGACCATCAGGCGGGCCGCCTCGATCTCGGTGGCCATCTCGGCCAGCTCGAACTGGACACCCTGGAAGGAGCCGATCGTGCGGCCGAACTGCTCCCTCTCCTGCACGTAGCGGACCGTATGCTCGAGCGCCCCCTGCGCCAGGCCGAGCATCTGGGCTCCGATCCCGATGCGGCCCTCGTTCAGCGTCTCGATCGCGACCTTGTAGCCCTGGCCGACCTCGCCGAGCACGTTCGCCGCGGGCACGCGTGCGCCCTCCAGCACGAGCTCCGTCGTGGACGACGCGCGGATGCCGAGCTTGTCCTCCTTCTTGCCGACCGAGAAGCCCTCGAAGTCGCGCTCCACGAGGAACGCCGTGATTCCCCGGTAGCCGGCATCGGGGTCGACGTTCGCGAACACGATGTAGAGACCGGCCTCCGCGCCGTTGGTGATCCAGAGCTTGCGCCCGTCCAGGATCCAGTCGTCGCCGTCGCGGCGGGCGCGCGTCGCGAGCGCGAACGCGTCGGAGCCGCTGCCTGCCTCCGAGAGCGCGTAGGCGCCCACGGTGTCCGAGGCCAGCCTGGGGTAGTAGCGCTCCTTCTGTTCGTCGGTGGCCCAGCGCCGCACGGCGTTGTTGACGAGGGTGTTGTGGACATCCACCAGCACGCCCACGGCGGGGTCGGCCCGGGAGATCTCCTCGACGACCAGCACGGAGGTGAAGAAATCCGCGCCGGTACCACCGTAGCTGTCCGGGATCTCCACGCCCATCAGCCCGAGCTCGAAGAGCTGGGGGACGAGGGTGGGGTCCATGACGGCGTCACGGTCCATCGCGGGTGCCCTGGGCGCGATCTCGGAGGTGGCGAAGTCGCGCACGGCCTCCTGGAAGAGCCGCTCGCGCTCGGTCAGGGTCGTGAGCGCAGGACGGGTTTCGGTGATGACGGTCGCCATGGTGTACCTCTGATCGGGTCGGGCCGCTCTTCGATGGGGGGCCCGGCACCCGGTGGAGCGCGGACCCGGCTCCGGGCGCAGAGGCCGCTTCAGGAATCTACCACCGACGGGCCGTTGGTCGAGCCTCGCGTGCCGAGCGCCTCCGGCAACACGATCTCGCGCCTCCTCGCCTCCAGGGCGTCCGGCGTGAAGACCCCCGAGTCCGTGACGACCGCGCTCACCAGCTCGAGCGGGACCATCTCGAAGTAGCGGTTCCACACCCGCACACCGACCGGCGCATCCTTCCACACCTCCTCGGGCGGGCGCTCGTCGGCCAGGTGCTGCGGGTAGCCGCGGGGCAGCAGCTTCGTGTCGTCGGCGACCACGTGGAACGGAACGCCGGCCCGGCGGGCGGACTCGGCGACCGCCCGGGTTCCGATCTTGTTCGCCAGCCCCAGGTCGCCGATCGCGTCCGCGCCCACGAGGACCTGCGAGCACTCCGGCAGGAGGCTCGTGGCGGCGGCATCCACGGCCACCGTGACCAGGAGCCCGGCCCCGGCCAGCTCCGCGGCCAGCGTGCGCCCCTCCAGGAGAGGCCGGCCCTCGAGGCACACCACCCGCAGGGCCCCGCGCGCCGGGCTGCGCAGCAACGCGCGCCGGACGGTACCCGACGACGACACGGTGAGGACGGTGCCGCCCTCGGGCAGCAGCGCGGCGGCGCGCCCGGCGGCTCGCTCCGCGCGCACCTCGATGTCCTGCCCGAAGGCCCCAGCGGCATGGACGGCCCGGCCCCGCGCCTCTTCGAGGTCGACCACTCCTTCCACTGCCTCCAGC
>JBJKSF010000128.1:0-4222 GCA_046704285.1 Longimicrobiales bacterium
GCCGTGCCCAGCGCGCGCGAGGGAGATCGGTACGCATCCGGCGGCAGCCCGGCGGCCTCGGGCGCGAGCGTCGCGCGCACCCGGGTCGGCGCGGCGTACGGGTCGCCCTGGACGTGGTCCACGTGCAGGACGAAGTCTGGAAAGCTCCAGCTCCCCGCGAGCGCCCGGTAGGCGCCGTAGCCGCGCCCGTCGAGGCGCAGCAGGACCCCCTCGAGATCGCCGGCGGGCCTCAAGCCTTCACGCCGAGCTGTCCCGACGCGTCCGGCCGTCTTCCTTCCAGCGGAACACCGGGCCACTCGCGCGCGTCCCCCAGCGGAACCCGGAGCGGTGGTCGGGCGGATTGCGGGGGGACCGATCCGCCTCGGGCCGCGGTGCCCAGGTGAACCCGGACTCGTGCGCCGGAGGATCGCCGGCGGCGTGCGCTCCGGACTCGCCGAACCGGAACCCCGAGGGATGGTCGGGAGGCTCCGCCGGTGCCGGGCGCTCCGGCTCGGGGCGCCACCGGAACCCCGGGTCGTCCTCACGTCGCACCTTGCTCCAGCGGAAGCCGGACGCGTGGGCCGCGGGCCGGCCCGGCGTCCGCTCGGGACCGACGCGGCCGATGCCCTCCCACGAGCAGGCGGGGCACCACCGGAAGCTGATCCAGCGCGTGAGGATCCTCGATCCCCATCGCGGCAGCACCGCCTCCGTGGGCGACCCGCACTCGGGGCAGCGCAGGCGGGTGGGAGCCCGCACGTAGCCCACGGCCGCCAGAGCGACGGCCGTCGCCGCCAGGATTCCGAAGGCGAGGGCGAGGGCCATGAGGTTCGATCGGTCCGGGTTCTGGTGGAGATCCTGGTCGGATCATAGGGAGCACACGGGGCCCCCGTCCAGATCGGAGTGCCTGCACTTCCGCGGGCGGCGGCTTACACTACGTTTCGAGCCGCCAACCTCGCACAGGAGAGATGAACGTGGGCGCGATTCGCGACTTCATGGAGCGCAACTACCTCCACTTCAACGCACGTGAGACCGTGTGGGCCGCGCGGGCCTACGAGGAGCACCTGGCCCGCGGGGGCAAGATGCTCCTCGCGATGGCGGGTGCCATGTCTACGGGGGAGCTGGGGATCGGGCTGGCACGGATGATCCGCGCCGGGAAGGTCCACGCGATCTCGTGCACGGGCGCCAACCTCGAGGAGGACGTCTTCAACCTGCTCGCGCACGACGAGTACGAGATCATCCCGTCCTGGCGGGAGCTCTCCCCCGCCGACGAGCAGGCGCTCTACGACCGGGGGATGAACCGGGTGACCGACACGTGCATCCCCGAGACGATCATGCGCCACCTCGAGAAGCGCCTGGTGGCGGCCTGGAAGCGGGCGGCCGACGCGGGCGTGCGCAAGACGCCGGCCGAGTTCCTGTTCGAGGTGCTCGACGACCCCACCCTCGCCCAGCACTACCAGATCGACCCCGCCAACTCCTGGATGCTGGCCGCCAAGGAGATGGGCGTGCCGGTGTTCTCCCCCGGGTGGGAGGACTCGACGACCGGGAACATCTTCGCGGCGAACGTGATGCTCGGGAACGTCCCCACCCACCAGTGCGTCAAGACGGGCACCGAGCAGTTCCAGACCCTGATCGAGTGGTACCTCGCCAACCACGGCGACGGGAAGAGGCCCTCGGTGGGCTTCTTCCAGATCGGGGGCGGCATCGCGGGCGACTTCTCCATCTGCACGGTGCCGTGCATCATCCAGGACCTGCAGCGCGAGGTCCCGTTCTGGGGCTACTTCTGCCAGATCACCGATTCCCAGCCGTCGTACGGCGGCTACTCCGGGGCCCCGGCCAACGAGAAGATCACCTGGGGCAAGCTCGAGGCCGCCACGCCGCGCTTCAACATCAACTCGGACGCGACGATCGTGATGCCGCTCGTCTTCGCGTACCTGCTGGGCGACTGAGGCACGCGCCGCTCCTGGTGGCCGGATCGGCACGCGTCTCGTAGACTGCCCCGCAGTCTGCTGTCGGCCGCGGGATCTGCAAGGAGTCGTCCATCATGAAGAAGACCGTGTCGTTCTCCCTGGTCGCCGGGCTGGCGCTCGCGGCCTGGGGCTGCGGGGCTCCGTCCCCCGCCATCGATGCCGCCGCCCTGCGGCAGGCGAGTCCGCCCGCCAACGGCGTCTGGCTCGACCAGCTCGACACGGCCGGCCTGCCGATCCGGAGGCCCTTCCGCGTCCGCAGGAGCGGCCAGCCGGACACGCTCCCGCCCCCGCCGCCCCTCCACGTCGTGCTCGACAGCGTGACCTACCCGCACGGCCTGCCCATCGCCTCCTACAGGGTGGACAACGACATCGACGTGGACCTGCACGGGCAGGCGGTGCGCTTCGCGGCGATGGTCGGGATCGACGACGTCGGCTACGGGCGCAGGTTCGAGGGCACGGAGCGGGGCAGCGTCGACTTCGCGCTCTGGGTCGACGGGAAGAAGGTGGCCGACTCGGGCATCCTGCACCGCGGCGATGCGCCCAAGCTGCTCACGGCGGACCTGACCGGCGCCAAGCAGCTCATCCTGGCCACCGTGGACGGCGGCGACGGCTTCGGCGGTGACAACGCGGACTGGGGCGGCGCGGTCGTCGTGATGAAGGCGGGCGCCACGGCCAAGCCCGTCATCGCGGAGATCCCGAGGGGGCCCGAGCCCGAGATCGCCTCGATCCACACCGACTCCACGGAGATCAACTACCCGCGCATCACGGGCGCCACCCCGGGCCGTCCCTTCCTGTTCCGGATCCCGGCCGCCGGGCCCGCGCCCCTGCACTTCGCGGTCGACACGCTTCCCGAGGGCCTCACGCTGGATCCCGCGACGGGCATCATCACGGGGTCCCTCGCCGAGGCGGGGCGGTTCCCGGTGCACGTGACGGTGAGCGGCCCCGGCGGAACCGCGTCCGCGCTGTTCACGATCGTGGGCGGGCTCCACGAGCTGGCGCTCACGCCGCCCATGGGATGGAACTCCTGGAACGTGTGGGCCGGCTCCGTGGACCAGAAGAAGGTCCAGACCGCGGCCGACGAGCTGGTGAGCAAGGGGCTCGCCGCCCAGGGCTACACCTACGTGAACATCGACGACACCTGGGAGGCCAAGCGCGACCGCCGGGGCTTCATCCAGTCGAACGCGAAGTTCCCGGACATGCGCGCGCTCGGCGACTCGATCCACGCGCAGGGCCTCAAGTTCGGCATCTACTCCTCACCCGGCCCCGAGACGTGCGCGGGCTTCACGGGGAGCTGGCAGCACGAGGCGCAGGACGTGGCGACGTGGTCGAAGTGGGGCGTCGACTACCTGAAGTACGACTGGTGCAGCTACAGCGAGATCGAGCCGCACGCCACGACGTGGGCGGCCTTGCAGAAGCCGTACCTGAAGATGGCCCGGCTGCTCGCCCAGGCGCCGCGCGACATCGTGTTCAGCCTGTGCCAGTACGGGTGGGGCGACGTGTGGAAGTGGGGCGCGGAGGTGGGCGGCAACCTGTGGCGCGTCACCGGTGACATCAGCGACAACTGGACGAGCATGGCGGGCATCGGATTCGCGCAGGCCGGGCACACGAAATACGCGGGACCGGGGCACTGGAACGACGACGACATGCTCGTCGTGGGCAAGCTCGGGTGGGGACCGAACATCCACGAGACCCACCTCACGCCGGACGAGCAGATGGTGCACATCTCGCTGTGGTCGCTGCAGGCGGCCCCGCTCCTCATCGGTGCGGATCTGGCGCAGATGGACTCGTTCACCGTGAACCTGCTCGGAAACCGCGAGGTGCTCGCGGTCGACCAGGACGCGCTCGGCGAGGCCGCGAAGCGTATCGCCTGGAGCCCCTGGTGGGAGGTGTGGGCGCGTCCGCTGGCGGACGGCACGTGGGCGGTGGGCCTGTTCAACCGCGCCCCGGTGCCGCAGGCGGTCACGGTGTCCTGGCGGGAGCTCGGCATGTCCGGGCCGCAGCCGGTGCGCGACCTGTGGACGCACAAGGACGCCGGCACGTTCAACGACGAGTTCACGGCCGCGGTGCCGCGCTACGGGGTCGTCCTCGTGCGGGTCGGAACGCCGACGCAGTAACGCCGCGGGGCCGGCCGGCCGCGCCACTCGCGGTGCGGTGACGGACGGGCCGGGCGCGGCCTGGCCGCGGGCGGGGGGGCGACCCGCAGGGCGCCAGTCCCCCCCCCCCCAATCGAACAAAAAAAGCGAGCCCGGTGTAAACCAGCGATTAAGCATATTGAT